>JBEVDH010000161.1:0-29638 GCA_040514115.1 Comamonas sp.
CCAGCGCCGTGCCGGCGCCGTTGAACACGGCAGCCGGACGGAAGCTGTTGTCGCCAGCATCGGTATCGGTGATCGTGACTGATCCCGAAGTCGACAGCAGGCCGTTGGCCACCGCCACGTCTTCCGTCACGGCGGCCACGCTGGCGCCCAGCGTCGGCACATCGTTTGTGCCGTTGATGGTGATCACGACATTGGCCGTGGTGCCATCGGCGGTGGAAACCACGCGGGTCTCGGTCAAGGTCTGACCTGCGCCCAGGGACTGCACCGTCGGATTGTTGTTGTTCAGCTGATAAGACCAGGTGCCATCGATGCCGATGGTGAACTGGCCATAGCTGGTGGGCACATCGTTCTGTGCCACAAATACGGCTTCGCCTGCCCCAGGATCGGCCACAGTCAGCTTGCCGCCGGCCGTGAGAGCCACGTCTTCGGTCACCGCGCCCTGGCCGTCACCCGGCTGGCCGGGAACAATGACTGCGCCATCATCGGCACCATTGATGGTGATCGTGATGGTGGTTGTTGCCGAGCCATCGAGGCTGGTAACAGTGTAGGTTTCAACGACCGATTCGCCGGCCTTGAGGTACTGAACCTGGCTGTTGTCGACCGAGTAGCTATAAGTGCCATTGGTGTTGAACACCAAGGTACCCAGCGCCGCACCGGTGCCGTTGAACACCGCAGCGGGACGGAAGCTGTTGTCACCGCCATCGACATCGGCGATCGTGACCGCGCCCGAAGTGGACAGCTGGCCATTTGTCACGCCAACGTCTTCCGTCACGGCGGCCACGCTGGCGCCCAGCGTCGGCACATCGTTCGTGCCGTTGATGGTGATCACGACATTCGCCGTCGTGCCATCGGCGGTGGAAACCACGCGGGTCTCGGTCAAGGTCTGACCTGCGCCCAGGGACTGCACCGCGGGGTTGTCGTTGTTCAGCTGATAAGACCAGGTGCCATCCGTGCCGATGGTGAACTGGCCGTAGCTGGTGGGCACATTGCTTTGCGCCACGAACACGGCCTGGCCCGCATCCGGGTCGGTCACATTGAGCTTGCCGCCGGTCGTGAGCACGCCGTCTTCGGTCACCGCGCCCTGGCCCGCGCCGGGCGCGGCGGGGGTGATGATCGCGCCGTCATCCGCGCCTTCGATGGTCACCGTGACGGTCTGGGTGGCCGTGCCGCCCTGGCCGTCTCTCACCGTGACGGTGATGGTGTCGGTGAGCTGCTCGCCGGCCTTGAGGCCCTGCACATCCGCATTGCCGGTGCCGGGCACATAGGTCCATCCGCCGGTCTGGTCGACGGTGAAGTTGCCGTACTGGCCCTGGCCTCCGTTGTCGACGCTCCAGGTATGGGTGTCATCGACATCGGGATCGGTCACTGTCAGTTGCCCGGTCACCGGCGTGGCCTGATCCTCAGATACCACGATGGCCACCTGTCCCGACAGCACGGGCACATCATTGGTGCCGACGATGGTGACCGTCAGGCTGCCCGAAGAACTGGCGCCGTTCGCGTCAACCAGCGTATAGGTGAAGTTTTCCGTGGCCGTCTGGCCAGCGGCAAGGCCCTGCACCGATGGCAGGGCGTTATCGAGCTGGTAGCTGAAGCTGCCGTCCGCATTCAAGGTGATCTGGCCGAACTGGCCCTGGCCGTTGCCCACCAATGCCACCTGGTGCTGGGCCTGCGTGCCCGTGCCCAGCGTGTCGTTGGCCAGCACGTTGCCAAGCAGCGGCTGGGCCGCATCTTCGAGCACCGCGCCGGTATCGGCATTGGCCTGGGGCGTGGCGGGCGCCGGCGCCGGCACCGGAACCGGAACCGGCTGCGCGTCGTCCTGCCCATCGGCCTGCACTTCGGCAGCGCCGCTGAACTGCTGCACTTCGGTGGTCGTGGCCGTGGAGTTCTCGAAGCCCAGCGCCAACGGCGTGGTGTTTTCCAGGATGCGGGCCAGGCGCACGAAGGTGCTGCCGCCTTCGCTGCCACCACCCAGGGTCGCGGCCGTGGGGTCGAGTTGCTCGAACGGATCCTGGCCGGCGTTGATGGCGGCGATGATCTGGTCGATCTCGGTCGGCACCGGCACCGCGACCGCGGCTTCCTGCGGCAGGGGCGGGTTCACCAGATCCGCGGTCAGCAACAGTTCCTGGTTCTCACCGATGATCAGCGGCGGCTGGCCGTCGGCCTGCAACTGCACCGAGCCACCGGACGAAGTCACGATCACCGCGTCCGCGGGGATGCGCATGCCTTCGTACAGCGGAGT
Source organism: Comamonas sp. (assembly GCA_040514115.1). GTDB lineage: Bacteria > Pseudomonadota > Gammaproteobacteria > Burkholderiales > Burkholderiaceae_C > Comamonas. Next base: position 2,240 of record JBEVDH010000161.1, read on the forward strand.
CAGGCTGCCATCGGAGCCCCGGATCCAGGCTTGTCCGGTGAGTTGCGTAACGAGAACGGTTTGTGCTGCGGCCATGGTGCTCTGAGACTCCAGTGAGAGGTCGGGGAAGCGCCAGACGGCACTCCACCCATATTTATCAAGATGGTAGGTGCGGGACTACAGGTTGCCCATTGGCGCCGCGGCCAATACGGGCAGCTTCCTGGGGCCGGAAACCAAAAAACCCAGGCCCCGCAAAAGCCGGACCTGGGTTCAAATGAATAAAGGGGCCGCGTTCAGACCGGCTGCTGGCGCCCTATTCCATGCACCTTGAGCGCCAGCATCAGGCGGTCGCTGACCTGCAGCTTCTCAAACACCGCCGACAGATGGGCGCGCACGGTGCGCTCGCCAATCGACATGCGCTCGGCAATCTCCGCATTGCTCTCGCCCAGCGATGCGTAGCGCGCCACTTCCTGCTCGCGCGGCGACAGCGCCTGCGCCCAGTGGTTTTGCGGCTCGGGCAGGCGCGCATCGACGTCGCGCAGCAGGCGCTGCAGCAGCGAACGACCCATCCAGATATTTCCGCCCGCCATGCTCTGCAGCATCTGCGAGAGCATTTCAGCGCCCGACTGCGCGTGCGCATAACCGCAAGCACCCCTGGCCAGCAACTGGCGCCCTTCTTCGTCGCTGGGGCGGTTGCTCAGCACCAGCACCTTGGCGCCCTGCAGCAACTCGCTCCACTGCGCATCGCTGCCCTGAGGCAGCTGCGGCAGTGCGGCATCGAGTACGACCAGGCTGCGCCCCTGCTGCTTCCAGCGCTGCAACTCCGCCACGCGCTGGCCGCGCGCCGGCAGCCACTGCGGGCCTGCGATCTGCTGCCAGCCCTGCCACAACGTGGTGTCCTGGGTCAGCATCAACACCGGCAATGCATTCATACGACTTTCTTCTGAGGAACTGCGCACTTCGGGCCCGCCCACCTGGTTTGCTGTCTTCACGCGCATGCTCAGCGCTCGGTCAAGGCATTGGACTTGGTGCGCAGGATCGGCTTGAGCAGATACTGCAGCAGCGTGCGCTTGCCGGTGAGGATGTGCACCTCGGCCAGCATGCCGGGGATGATCGGGCGCGTGTTGTCGCCCACATCCGCGCGGTCGGTGCGCACCTTCACCACATAGAAGGAATTGCCCTTCTCGTCGGTGATCGTGTTGGCGCCGATCTGCTCGACCTTGCCCTGCAGGCCGCCGTAGATCGCGAAGTCATAGGCCGAGAACTTCACCTCGGCCGCCTGGCCGGCATGCAGGAAACCGATGTCGCGCGGATTGACCTGCACTTCCATCAGCAGCGTGTCGTCCAGCGGCACGATGTCGAGGATGTCCTTGCCCGGCTGCACCACGCCGCCCACGGTATTGGCCATCAGCGTGTTGACGGTGCCGCGCACCGGCGAGCGCACTTCCGCGAGCTTGACGCGGTCCTGCAGCGCCAGCTGGCCCTGCTCGAGCGTGCCGAGCTTGCTGCGGGTTTCGGACAGCTCGGACCGCGCCAGGTTGCGCGCCGTCAGCTCCGACTCCTGGATCTTGCGCTCGGCTTCCTGGATCGCGGCCTGGATGCGGCCCATCTGGGCGCCGGCCGCACGGGCCTCGCCGCAAAAACGCGCCACATCGCGCTGCAGGCGCAGCAGGTCCACTTCCGACACCGCGCCGCTTTGCAGCAGCGGCCGCGTGACCCGCAGCTCTTCCGCAGTCAGGTTGCAACTTGACGTGGCCTGGTCACGGTTGGCCTGGTTCTCGCGCAGCTCCTGCTGGCGTTGGCGCAGCTGGTCGCGTGCGATGTTGACGGTGGCATTGAGCTCCTGGGTGCGGGTCTCCCAGAGGCGCCGCTCCTGCTCCACGATCTGCGGCACGGCGGCCTGCAGCGCGGGCGGCACATTGAAGGCCTCGCCCGAAGCCAATGCCTGCAGGCGCGCGGCCTTGGCTTGCAGCGACAACAGCTCCGATCGGTTCTCGCCCAGCGACGAGCTGTAGCGCGTGGGATCGATGCGCAGCAGCACCTGGTCCTTTTCGACGCGCTCGCCCGGGCGCACCAGAATCTCCTGGACGATGCCGCCATCGAGGCTCTGCACCACCTGCACCTGGCGCGAGGGCACGACCTTGCCCTGCCCGCGCACCACTTCGTCGATATAGCCAAACGCCGCCCATAGCAGCAGCGCGAACAGCGCCAGCAGCGACACCCAGATCAGCAGCCGCGAGCCGCGTGCCTGCTGCTGGCCCGCGGCCCACTGGGCATCGGCCTTGAGATCGTCGCCCTGGTGGGTGCCCACGCTATCGCTGCCATCAAGCAGCCAATGCGAAAACTGCCGCGAGCGCGTGCGCAGCGCGGTCTTCACTTTCCCATCCTTCTTCACCGGCGGCTCGACCGATGTGGGTTTGACTTCGTTCATGCCCGGGCTCCCGTTGCGCCAATGCGGCCCTGCTTGAGGGCTTCGATGACCTGGTCCTTGGCGCCATCGGCCACGATGCGTCCGCCGTCAATCACGATCAGCCGGTCCACGAGCGTTAACAGCGCAGTGCGGTGCGTCACCAGCAGCACCGTCTTGCCTTCGGCCGCTTCCTGCAGCCGGCGCTTGAGCTGGGCCTCGCTCTGGTTGTCCAGATTGCTGCTGGGCTCATCGAGCAGCAGCATCGGCGGGTCGTTGATCAGCGCGCGCGCCACCGCGATCGACTGGCGCTGGCCGCCTGAAAGCGACTCGCCGCGCTCGCCGATGTTCATCGCATAGCCCTTGGGGTGCTGCGCCGCGAAATCATCCACGCCGGCAATGCGCGCCGCATGCAGCATCTCGCGCTCGCCCGCGTGCGGCGCGCCGATCAGCAGGTTGTATTTGAGGCTGCCGTAAAACAGCATCGCGTCTTGCGGCACATGGCCGATCGCGCGGCGCAGGTCCACCGGGTCGATCTGGCGCGCATCGATACCGTCGATCAGCACCGCGCCTTCGGTCGGCTGGTACAGGCCGAGCACGAGCTTTTCCAGCGTGGTCTTGCCCGAGCCGATGCGCCCGATCAGCCCCACGCGTTCGCCGGGCTTGACCGAAAAGCTCACCCCCGAGAGGCTGGCCTGGTCGCTGCCGGGATAGGAGAAGCTGACATTGCGGAACTCGATCGCCCCGCGCAGGTCCGGGCGCGACACGAATTCGCGCTCCGGCCCATGCTCGACCGGCATCTTCATGTAGCTGTCGATCGAATGGAGCGAAGTGCGCGCATTGTGGAACTGCATCATCAGCCCTGCGACCTGCCCGAAAGGCGCCAGGCAACGCCCGGCGATCATCGACGCCGCAATGATGCCGCCCATCGACAGCGCCGACTCCTGCACCTGGTACACCCCGATGATCACCACGGCCACGCTCACCAGCTGCTGCATGGTCTGCACGAAGTTGACCGTGCCCGAGGAGATGAACTTGATCTTGCCGCCCATGTAGGCGATGTATTGCGTGGAGCTTTCCCACAGGCGCTGCACGCCGCTTTGGGCATTGAGCGTCTTGACGGCTTCCAGATTGGTCAGCGACTCGACCAGCAGCGCATTGCGCTGGGACGCGGCCTGGAAGGTCTTGAGCGTGAGGCTTTCCATGCGTGCCTGCGCCCAGAAGGACACCAGCAGGATGGCAAGAATGGCCACCACCGGCGGGATCAGCATCCACGGCGAGATCCACGCCAGCACCAGCAGGAACAGCAATACAAAAGGCAGGTCGACCAGCGTGGTCAGACTGGCCGAGGCAATGAAATCGCGCACCGACTCGAAGGAGCGCAGGTTCGCCGCGAACGAGCCCACGGAGGCGGGCCGCGCCTCCATGCGCAGGTCCAGCACCCGCTCCATGATCTGCGCCGACAGCTGCACATCGACGCGCTTGCTGGCCGCATCGACGACATAGGCGCGCGCCGTGCTCAGCACGAAGTTGAACACCAGCACCAGCGAGATGCCGATCGCCAGCACCCACAGCGTCTCCACCGCGTTGTTGGGCACGACGCGGTCATAGACGTTCATGCTGAACAGCGGCATCGCCAGCGCGAACAGATTGATCAGGATCGCGGCCAGCAGCGCATCGCGGTACAGGCGCCGGTTGTCCAGCACCACGGCCCAGAACCAGTGGCCGCTGCGCGGCTCGATGCCCTTTTGCACCGAGCGCTGCTCGAAGCGGAACTGCGGGCGCACGAAGCACATCATGCCGGCGTATTCCTGCGCCAGCGTCGCGCGCTCGACCTCGACCGGGCTGCCGATCTCGGGGTACTGCACCAGCAGCCGGCCATCGGGCAGCGTCCGCAGCAGCAGGCAGGCGCGGTTGCCGTTGAGAATCAAAATGGCCGGCAGCAGCCCTTCGGGCACGCCGTCGATCTCGCGCGGCACGATGCGCGTGGTGAAGTGCGCGCGCGCCGCGGCGCGCGCCAGCAGCGAAGGCGTCAAGCGCTGCTCGACCAGCGGCAGGCCGTTGCTCAATGCCTGCGCGGAATAGGGATTGCCATGCAGATGGGTCAGCTGCACCAGGCATTCGAGCAGCGGGTCGGCATGGACCTCATGGTCCGCGGGCAGCGGTTCGGGGACTCTTGCCGCCGCTGATGGAGCTTCAGGCATCTCGAATTCTGAATCAGGCATCGCCACCCATCCTCTTACAAAAGCTCTTCGTCATCATCGATCAGGTCCAGCGACCCCCGCACCCGCTCCCGCACCCGCTTGCGCTGGCTGAGCTTTTCCAGCGCCTGGGGCGGCAGGTCGGTCAGGCGCAGGGTGCCATTGGCCAGCAAGGCCTCGATCAGATCTTCCAGGACGCGGATGAAATCCGCATCCAGCGCGGACAACGTGCGCCTGGAATCTTCATGGGGGGGCGGAGGGCTTTTTTCCATACGATATGGCCTCGAGGTTACTGGATTGCGAGCCTGCGCGTCAGCTGCAGCGAAGCGGGTGCTGCTGCTTGTGCGGGGGCCTCTGCCTGCGCCGTCTTCACCGGCACCATGACTTCCGAAACCACCGCGGAGACGGGGGCCAGATTGGAGGTATCGGGCACGGCGGCATTGCAGCTGCGCAGCATGTCGTCGGGCAGCGTCAGCGCCTGCTGCTCGTCGGGTCGGCTGGCGGAATGGGGCTGCGCCAGGCCCAGCGCGGGCAGGATCTGGCTCGACAGCGCCAGCCACTGGTATTCAGCCTTCTTCAGGTCGTACTGTGCGTTCACCAGAGCGCGCTGCGCATCGAACAGCTCGTTTTCCGTATTGAGCAAGTCCAGCAGCGAGCGCTGGCCGATCCGGAACTGCTGCTGGTACGCCACGCGCACCTTGGAGGTCGACAGCACGTGCTCCTGCAGGAAGGGCGTTTGCTGGCGCAGGCGCGCGATGTTGTTCCAGGTGATGGAAATTTCCTGCAGCACATTGCGGCAGGTGTAGTCGCGCAGATCGTGGGCCGCATAGCCCTGGGCAAGGGTCTGGCGCACGCGCGCTTCGTCCGCTCCGCCGCGCGACAGGTTGTAGGTCATCATGACCTGCACACGCGACGTCTGCTGATTCCAGAACGCGGGCGTCGACTGTTCGCGGTCGCGGCCCGTGGAAGCCACGAACTCGACCTTGGGCAAATGCGCGCCCTTTGCCGCCTTCTGTCCCGCCTCGGCAGCCTGCAGCAGGGCCTGCTTGGACAGAATCTGGGGATTCGCGCGCAGCGCATCGCTGAAATCCCGCGTCACGGCGGGCACGATCAGGCGGTCGGTGACTTCAGGCACCGGTGCGAGCACCGCTCCCGGGTACTCGCCGACCACGCGGCGATAGCGCTGCATCACGTCATTGAGATTGTTGCTCTCGGTCATCAGGTTGGACTGCGCCAGCGACACGCGCCCGCTCGACTGCTCCAGATCGACACCCCGGCCCACGCCCGATTGCTGGCGCTCGCGCAGCTGCCCCAGCGTCACCTGGTGCGTGGTGAAGTTATCGCGTGCAAGCCGTTCCATCTCGCGGTAGCGCTGAACGTCCAGGTAGGCACCGACGGCCTCGTTGGCCAGGGTCTCAGTGGTCGCACGCAGGTCGTAGAACTTGGACAGCTTCTCGAAACCCAGCTGGCGAACGCCGCTGCTGGTGGAGAAGCCGTCGAAGATCATCTGGCGCAGCTGCAGGTTCCAGCCTGGACGGTTCCAGCTGGTGTCAGCACCGGCTTCGGTATTGCTGCGCCATTCGCGGCCGACCCAGCCCTGGGCCGTGACCTGAGGCCGCAGCGCGCCGCGCGCCACGTTCTGCCCTTCCAGGCTGGACGTCAGATCCTGGAAACGCACCTGGATCTCGGGATGGGTCATCAGCACCTTTTCCACGACTTCCTGCAGGGCCACGCCCTGCGCATCAACCTGCTGCAGGGTCAATGCGGTCTGGGCCATGCTGCCCACGGAACAGGAAACCACTCCCAAAGATGCAACCACTTTTGCAATCTGCTTGAACTTCATTTTCTTACCTTCGATGTGGGCTCGGGCCGGACAATGCGGCGCTGTCCAGCCATGCCGGGAGCCAGGATTGATGCGCAACAACGCTGGCTTGGCGTTCTTGCGGGAAACGTTGATGGAGCGCGGCCGATGCACCGCGGCTCGGCTGCTGAATGCGGACCCGGGGCCGGAAATCAGCCGGGAAACTCCAACGGGCCTGCGCCCGGTGCGCTGCGGTCACCGCAAACGCATGGCGTCGCGAATGCACTGCGTGACAGCGGCAGCGCCAACCGGCATCCGACAAAGCCGGGGCTGGACCCGGCAGCGAATACCGGCGCGATACAAGGTATCGACCGATGGACTCTCCGTGGGTGCAAGGCGCAGCGTCCGGCCTGCGGTCGTCGAATCTTGCTGATGAGGTCGCCGTGCTGATGGTTCAGTCCCCCAGGAGAGCCATCCAACAGGATGGTTTCGCGGGCAAGCGTAGCACAGCAATTGTGAGAATTTGCGTCCAAATTTATCCAATTATGTATCATTGACAAGCAATGACGTCCATCAACACCGAGTTGCAATCAACAGCATCGAACGTCGCTGCGACGGTCGATCAGATTGCTCTGGTAAGACGTCTGTTGCCTGGCATCCGGGATGCGGCGGGCACATAAGGATTGGAAACGAGCAACCACCCATCGGCAACAAACAATTCGTCAATTAAATTTATTGTTTCAATAGCCAATATCAATGCATAAGGCTTTGCAGCCTTTAGGCTTGCTGCATTCAGTACCTTCACTGCACTGGTGGGTGCCCGCCAAACGCATGGCAATACGGGCAAGCGCAGCTTGCAGCCAAGGCGGCTGCAAACTACGCAGGCGGGACCGAGCCGGGCTGGTCAGTGGTCAGCATGGACGCGTTGACCGCGCCGTATTCAAAGTCGCCATCCTCGAAGATGACCAGAAACCAGAACGACTGCTCCACGTCCCCCAGGACTTCCAGCAGCCTCGCGGCGGGCTGCGAGAGTTGGAGCCTCACATCCAGCGGCAGTTCCTCGGCATCGGCCAGGCGCTTTCTGGGAATGGCTTCCAGCGCCGGCTTGGCTTCGCGGAAATCGAGCAGCACCACCAGATCGTTGGTGCCGAAGTGCCGCTGCACCCCTTGGGCAAAGTCGAATACGCGCGCGTCGAGGATCTCCTCCAGACGTGGCGGTAGGGGTGTGCTCATGAAAACAAGTTCCTCTGGATGGATTGGCATTGATTCGCTGCCGATGTTATGCCAAGGACAAACCGCGCCAACGCCGTGTGCTGTAGGACCATGTCGCACGCTGCATGGATCACATGCCTCCATCGCCGATGATGGAGAGGATGAAATTTCTTGCTGCGTTGCTCCTGGTGTTGGGAATCGGTTATGTGTCGCATGGCCGATTCTGGACGCTTCCCGATCATCTGAACCCCTGGGCGCCGCTGAGCTACGAGGCACCTGCCGACTGGCTCACGGGCTTCAAGCTGCAGCGCCTGCAGTCCGAGCCGGCCGCATGCCAGGCATTCATGTCCGCCACCCCCTGGCGCTTCGCGGCGGTTCCCGATCGCGACACCGGACAGGGCTGCGGCTTCAGCAATGCCATCCGGGTGCAGCAGACCTCGGTCGCGGTGGGCAGCGCGTTCACCTTGAGCTGCCCGGCCGCTGCATCGCTTGCCCTGTGGGAGCGCAACGTGATGCAGCCCGCCGCGCAGGCGACGCTCGGCACCGACGTGCGCCGGCTCGAGCATCTGGGCAGCTATGCCTGCCGCAACGTGAATGGAAGTGAGGCCGGCAATCGCAGCCAGCACGCGACCGCCAACGCGCTCGACATCGCCGGTTTTGTGCTGGGCGATGGCCGGCGCATCACGCTGGTGCGCAACTGGCACGGCGATGCACCGGCCAGTGCTTTTCTGCGGGAAGTACACCAGGGAGCCTGCCGCTTTTTCAGCGGCGTCCTTGGCCCCGAGTACAACCAGGCGCATGCCGACCACTTTCATTTCGACAACGGGCGGTTTCGCGTCTGCAGATAGCCGTCAGCGCGATTGCTGCAATGGCGGCGCAAAACAAAAAGCCTCCCAGACCGTCAGTCTGGGAGGCTTGTTACCAATGGTTGGTTGGTAGGCGCGATTGGACTCGAACCAACGACCCCCACCATGTCAAGGTGGTGCTCTAACCAGCTGAGCTACGCGCCTGTTGTTCGATTCAATAAGTATAGCATCGGGAAAAACCGGTTTTCCCGAACCGCGCTACTTTTTTGCAGACAGCGCCGGATTTCTCACCGCCGGCGCGCCGAACGCACCCCTGAAACACCGGCCACGATGCCCAGCACCTTGCTGAGCCGGCCCGAGTCGGCCACTTCCACGGTGAAGGTCATCCGGGCCGTGCCCTTGACGGACTGGGTCTGCACGCCGATCACATTGGTCTTCTCGCGCGCGAACACGTCGGAGATGTCGCGCAGCAGGCCCTGGCGGTCGGTGGCCTCGACGGACACGTCCACCGGATACACGGCGGCGCCCACCGCGGCCGTGGGCGTGCCCCAGTCCACGTCGATGACACGCTCGCTGCTGCGCGCGGCCATCTCGCGGTAATTGGAGCAGTCGCTGCGGTGGACGCTCACGCCCTTGCCGCGCGTGACGAAACCGCGGATGTCATCGGGCGGCGCGGGCTTGCAGCACTTGGCCAGCTGGGTCAGCAACGAATCGATGCCCACCACCAGCACCCCGCCCTTGGGCACGGTATCGCTGCCGCGTGCCTTGCGCACCGGGGAGAAGGCTTCCTCGTCCTCTTCGGGCTCGGGCGGGCGCAGCACGGCTTCGATGTTGCGCAGCGAATATTCGTCCTTGCCGACGACTTCGAACAGCGCATCGGCCGACTTGAAACCCAGCTGCACCGCCAGGTCGTCGAGCTTGACCGCGGTCTTGCCTTCGCGCTGCAGGAGCTTCTCCACCGACTCGCGCCCGCGCGCCACGGTCTCGTGCGTAGCCTGGGCATTGAACCAGGCGCGCACCTTGGCGCGCGCGCGGTGGCTCACGAGATAGCCCAGATCGGCATTGAGCCAGTCACGCGACGGGCGGTCTTCCTTGACGCAGGTGATCTCCACCGTCTGCCCGTTTTGCAGCGGCGTGTTCAGCGGCACCATCGCGCCATCGACACGCGCGCCGCGGCAGCGGTGGCCCAGGCTGGTGTGCAGCGCATACGCGAAGTCCACGGGGGTCGCGCCCTGGGGCAGCTCGATCACGGCCGCGTCGGGCGTCAGCACATAGATGCGGTCTTCAAACAGCCCGCGGTGCGAAGGCGTGCCCGCCAGGTCGCTGCCCCAGGCCAGCAGCTGGCGCAGCACCGCGATCTTGGCGTCGTATTCGCTGCTCGCGGTCACGCCCGCATAGCCCTTGGTGCCAGCTTCCTTGTAGGCCCAGTGCGCCGCCACGCCATGCTCGGCATGGTCATGCATGGCCTGGGTGCGGATCTGGATTTCAATGGCGCGGCCGTTTTCGTCGCGCACCACGGTGTGCAGCGACTGGTAGCCATTGGCCTTGGGGCGCGCAATGTAGTCGTCGAACTCGGCTTCGATCGGCGTGAAGCGCTCGTGCACCCACGACAGCGCGGTGTAGCAATCCTTGATGGTCGGCACCACCACGCGCAGCGCACGGATGTCGAACACCTGGTCGAAATCCAGCGACTTGCCGCGCATCTTCTTGACGATGCTGTAGATATGCTTGGGCCGGCCCTGCACGGTGGCGCTGATGCTGTAGGCGCGCAGATCGCTCTCGAGCCGCCCGCGCAACTGCTCCATGAAGACTTCGCGCTCGGTGCGTTTTTCGTCCAGCAGCCGCGCGATCTCGCGGTAGGTGTCGGGCTCGAGAAAACGAAACGACAGGTCTTCGAGCTCCCACTTGATCTGCCAGATGCCCAGCCGGTTGGCCAGCGGCGCGAACACATGCAGCGCCTCGCGCGCGGTGCTGGGCGACACCGGATTCTTGCTGCTCGCATAAAAGCGCAGCGTCTGCAGGCGCGACGCCAGGCGCAGCAGCACCACGCGCAGGTCGCGCGAGAAACCCAGCAGCATCTTGCGCACGGTTTCGGTCTGCGCGGCCGCGTCATCGACATGCTGGGACATGTTCTCGGCATTGCGCGCCTGCTGCTGCACGCGCATCAGCTTGGTGGTTTCCACCGCCAGGGTCGCGAAGTTCTCGCCGAACGCCTTGGAAATCACTTCCTGCGGCCGGTTCAGATGAAAGCTCGCATGCACCAGATAGCACGCCGCCTGCATGGTCTCGGAGCCGCCGATGCCGCGCAGGATGGCGGCCACCGCATCGGCATGGGCCAGGGTGTTTTCGCCCGAGGCCATGGTTTCATTGGCCAGCAGTGGCTCGGCAAAGGAGCGCGCGCGCGCCAGCGCGTTCACCTGATCAGGCAGATTGGTCGCGGTCGCCTTGAGCAATGGGGGGACCGCGCCGCCGTCCTCCGGTCCGGGCGCAATGGTCAATCCGCTTTTCATGCACCTGCTCCCACGAGAGCTGGCTCCTGCGCCGCCGGGCGCTCGGGTGTCCAGCCGGGCAAAAGGAACTGCGCGACCAGCGCCACCTGGTCGGCGGCCACCAGCGTGGGCGCGTGCCCGACACCCGGCAGCGTCACGCAGCGCGCGCGCGGGCCCCGCTCGGCCATTGCCTGGGCGGTCTCCACGGACAGCAGATCGGACTGCTCGCCGCGAATCACCAGGGTCTGCGCGCGAATGCCGTCATAAGCCGCCCACAGCCAGGCCTCGTTGGCCAGCGCCATGTCGGGGTTCATGGCCTGGAACGGCATGGCGATATCCGGGTCGTAATGCAACTCGAGCCCGCCCTGCAGGCGCGGCTTGAGCATGGGCGCCGTGAGGTCCAGCCACTGCTGCTCGGTGTGCGGCCCGAAGCCCGCCGAAATCAGGCGCAGCGCCTCGGCCGCCTGCTGCAGCGAAGTGAACACCAGCGGTTTGCCCAGGTACTCGCCAATGCGCAGCAGCGCCTGCCACTGCACACGCGGGCCGACGTCGTTGAGCACCAGGCGGCGTATCGGCATGGGCGAGGAAAAGGGGGTCTGGCTTGCCAGCAGCATGCCGATCAGGCCACCCATGCTGGTGCCGACCCAGTCCAGCGTCTGCAGCGTGCTGCCAGTCTGGAGCTGCGCCACCAGCGCCTGCAGGTCCGACGCGTAGCGCGGCAGGCCGTAGTCCATCGGGTCGGCCAGCCAGTCGCTCTGGCCGCGGCCGGCGATATCGGGGCAGATCACGCGCGCATGGCGGCTCAGGGCATGCGCCAGCACGTCGAAATCGCGCGCCTGGCGCGACAGGCCATGCACGCAGACAATCACATGCGGGTGATCGGGGTTGCCGGTGGCATTCCATTCCCAGTAGGCCATGCGGTGCATGTCGGCAGCATCGGCCCCCGCTCCCTGCGCAGCGGTGGCAGCACCGGGGCACAGTACATAGTTCAGCGTAGGTTCATTCATGGGGGCACAATCCAGCAGCACGGTTCGATAATGCATCGTAATTCATTCGGAGACCTTCCATGCTGAAAGGCAAAACTGCTCTTGTCACTGGATCGACCAGCGGCATCGGCCTGGGCATCGCCCGGGCCCTCGCGCAACAGGGCGTGAATATCGTCCTCAACGGATTCGGAGATGTCGAGGGGCCGCGCGCCGAAGTGCGGGCTGCGGGCCAGGCCTTTGGCGCCAAGGTGGCGTATCACGGGGCCGACATGACGCGCGTCGCCGACATCGAGGACATGGTGGAGTACAGCGTGCGCAATTTCGGCCAGGTCGACATCCTGGTGAACAACGCCGGCATCCAGCATGTCGCGCCCATCGAGGACTTCCCGCCCGAGCGCTGGGATGCGGTCATCGCCATCAATCTCTCTAGCGCGTTCCACACCACGCGCCTGGTGCTGCCGGCCATGCAGGCCGCCGACAACGGCAAGGGCTGGGGCCGCATCATCAATGTGGCCTCGGTGCATGGCCTCGTCGGCTCGGCGCAGAAGTCGGCCTATGTGGCGGCCAAGCACGGCCTGATCGGCTTGACCAAGGTCTGCGCGCTGGAGAACGCGACCACGGGCATTACCTGCAACGCGATCTGCCCGGGCTGGGTGCTCACGCCCCTGGTGCAAAAGCAGGTCGACGCCAAGGCCGCCGCGCAGGGCATCAGCATCGAGGAAGCCACCAAGCAGCTGCTGTCCGAGAAGGAGCCGTCGCTGCAGTTCACCACGCCCGAGGAGCTCGGCGCGCTGGCGGTGTTCTTCTGCTCTCCCGCCGGAGCCAATGTGCGCGGTGTGGCCTGGAATATGGATGGGGGCTGGGCGGCGCAGTAGGGTAGAAGAGAGCGCTGCGGCGCTCTCGTTCCTAGTTGCCTACCCCGTTTAAAGACTGCTGGCCCTGCACTTGTGGTGGGGCCGTTCATCCTTCGACGCGGCCGGCGAGGCAGGCTCAGGACGAACGCAGAAAACTTCCGCCCTGCCCCACCGTTCGCCCTGCACCCGTCGAAACAGACTCAGGACGAACGGAAAAAACATCCGCCCCGCACAAACCGTTTGCCCTGAGCCCGTCGAAGGGTGGACGCCCAGCCCTCGAGCCCGTGTAAATGCTTTCCCTAATCCGCCTTCAACCCCGCCGTGGCGATGACCCCCTGCCACTTCTGCCTTTCGTTTTTCCCGAAGGTCTGCAGCCATTCGGGCGTGCCGCCCGCTGGCTCGAAGCCCAGTTCCAGCAGTTTCTGGCGCGTCTCGGTGCGCTGCAGCGCCTTGTTGAAGGCGGCGTTGAGCGTCTGGATGATCGGCGCGGGCGTGCCCTTGGGGGCGTAGAGCGCGTTCCAGGCAATCACGTCGAAGTCGGGGTAGCCCTGCTCGGAAATGGGCGCCACGCCCGGCACCAGCGGGCTCGCCTGTTTCGAGGTCACGGCCAGCGCGCGCAGCTTGCCCGACTGCAGGTGCGGGCGCAGGCTCGTGGGCGTGTCGACAATCGCCGCGAGCTGGCCGCCGATCAGGTCGGTGATCGCGGTGCTCGCGCCTTTGTAGGGCACGCCGAACAGCGCGACCGCCGAGCGCTCCTTGAGCAGCTCCACGACCAGGCGCGCGCTGGTGCTGGGCAGCGCGATGTCGGCGCCGCGCGGCGTGGCCTTGACGGAGTCGACCAGCTGGCGCGCCGAGGTCCATGGCGAAGTGCTCGACACCGCCAGCACCATCGGAAAGGTGCCGACCATCACCACCGGGGCGAAGTCGCTGGCGGCGTTGAACGCGATCTTGCCGTAGAGGAATTCGTTGAGCACATGGGTGGCGTTGGTGCCCATGGTGAGCGTGTAGCCGTCGGGGTGCGCCTTGGCCGTGGCCTCGGTGCCCACATTGCCGCCCGCCCCGGGGCGGTTGTCGATGATGATCGGCTGGCCCAGATCGCGCGCGATCTGGTCGGCGAGGTAGCGCGTGGCGATGTCGGTGCCCTGCCCCGCGGGATAGGCGACGATGATGCGGATCGGCTTGGACGGATAACCCTGCGCCTGCAATGCGGGCGCGGCGGCGAGGCCCGCGATGGCGGCCAGTGCCAGTGCTGCGAATTTCATTTTTGTCTCCTTGTGATGCCAGTTGCTTGTGTCCGCCCCGGGATGTGCGCACGCGGGGTGCCGCGTCGCAGGCTGCGGGGCAGCGCTGGTTTTTTTATGGATCAAGGGTGGATGGTGGCCAGGCCCTCCTGCATTTTGGTCGCCGCCGGCGGCGTCTGGCATTGCGCCAAACCCGCAGCCCCGGCGCGGCTGCGCGCGAGGATCTGCGCGCGGTCCTGGTCGAGCTGCGGCGGCGCCGCGCCCGGCACGGCGGGCGTGCCCATGAGCCGCACCGGCGAGCGGATACCGGTGTAGCTGCCGCGGCGCACCAGCATCTGCCGGTGCGCGGTATGCGGGTGGTCCAGCGCCTGGGCCACGCTGTTGACGGCCGCCGCGGGCACGCCGACCTGCATCAGCGTGTCGGCCCACACCTGCGCGGAATGCGTGGCAATGGCCGCCCCTATCACGGCATACAGCGCCTCGCGGTGCGCCAGGCGCTGCGTGTTGTCGGCGAAGCGCGGATCGGTCGCCAGCTCCGGGCGACCCATGGCGCGGCAAAAGCGCGCGAACTGTGCATCGTTGAGGATGCCGATGAACAGCGCGCCGTCGGCGGCCTGGAACTTGTCATAGGGCACGATGTTCGGGTGCGCGCTGCCCAGCGGCGCGGGCAGCTCCCCCGAGCACAGCCAGTTGGCGCCATGCGGCAGCAGCAGGCTGATCGCGGTGTCGTACAGCGTGGCCTCGACATGCTGGCCCAGCCCGTCGCGCGCGCGCGCCTGCAGCGCCATCAGGATGCCCGAGAGCGCGACATAGCCCGTCAGATGGTCCACGACAGGAATGCCGATCTTGGTCGCGCCGCTGTCCGCGCTGCCGTTGACGCTCATGATGCCGCAGGCCGCCTGCAGCACCGCGTCATAGCCCGGCAGGCCGCCCAGCGGTCCGTCGGCGCCAAAGCCGCTGATGCTGCACAGCACCAGCCGCGGGTAGCGCGGCGCGAGCACCGCGTCGTAGTCCAGCCCCCAGCGCGCGAGCGTGCCGGGCACGAAGTTCTCGATCAGCACATCGGCATCCAGCAGCAGGCCATGCAGCACCTGCTGCCCCTCGGGCGACGACAGGTCCAGGCAGATCGACTGCTTGCCGCGGTTGAGGGCCGCGAAATAGGCCGACTGCTGGCTCGGCGTGTAGGGCGGCCCGAGCCGGCGCGTCTCGTCGCCCGCGGGCGGCTCGATCTTGGTGACCTCCGCGCCATGGTCGGCGAGGATCTGCGTACACAGGGGCCCGGCCAGGACCCGCGTCAGGTCCACGACCCTCAGCCCCTGCAAAGCTCCACTGCGTGCGCTGTCCATGGCTCAGGCGCCGCGGCTGGGCAGGACCACGATGCCGCTGCCCACCACCGACAGCTCGTTGTCCTGGTTGTGCGCGATCTGCTCGATCTCGACCATGTGCTTGCCGTCCTGCTGGAACTTGCGCAGCACCTTGCCGGTGATGAACACCATGTCGCCCTCGGGATTGTGGCGGCGGATCTTGCAGCTGGCCTTGTGCAGGAAGCCGGCGTCGCCCATCCAGTTGGTGAGGTGGTGCGTGAGCCACGAGGTGCGCTCCGGGCCGTAGTCGTAGGCGCCCGGGGCGCCGACTTCCAGCGCGAAGTCCTCTTCCCAATGCACGCGCTCGGGCACGTCGGGAATGCCGAAGCGGTTCTTGATGCCCACGCCCGGATGCGCGTCGATCAGCTTCCACGCCAGCTTGTTGGCGCGGATATACAGGCCGCCCCAGCCCTGGGCATAGGCGATGAAGCCGGTCACGGTCATCGGGCCCTTGAACATGGTCGGCAGCGCCTCGCCTTCCTTCACATCCTCCCAGTAGCGCGGCACGGCGCCGCGCACTTCCTCGTTGCGGTAGAGCGCAAAAGCCTCGGCCAGCTCCTCGTCGGTGTAGCGGCGCGGGCCGCGCTCGAGCGCTTCCTGGTATTTGGTGCCGACTTCGCGCGCATGGTCGCGCTCGGTGCGAAAGCACCAGCTGTCGGCCTCGGCCACCTTGTCGCCGTGCTGGTTGAAGAAGTCGACGTGGTAGATCTGCTGCACCGCGCGCCCGGCAAAACGTGTCTGGTGCTCGACCAGGTCCTTGAGATAAGCCTCGGTGCGGATTTCATCGTTGCGGCGCACCGGCTGGTGCCAGGTCCAGTCGGCGCCCGACCACATGGCATGCACGCCCGGCAGGCCGCCGACATAGCCCGAGACAATGCGGCTGGTCGAGAACAGGAAGCTGGGCAGCGCGACAATGCCGCCGTAGTGCGACTTGGCCGCGTAGTCGGGGTCGCACCACAGCGGGTTGTCGTCGCCGATGCCATGCGCGTAATGGCGGATGTTGTCGCGCGTCGCCTCATGGCACCAGGGCTCGACGGTGTGGCCGATCTTGACGCCGATGCGCTGGCGCAGCTCGTCGAGGCCGCTCTCGGTGATCTTCGGGAAACTGCGCTGTACTTTCATGTCCATGGTGACGACTCCTGGTTGGGATACGGAAGGGAACGGGAAACGATTCAGACGGCGGCCAGGGCATTGCTGCGCTCGCGCTCGCGCTCGCGCAGCAGCTTGCGGTGCACCTTGCCGGCGGGGGTCTTGGGCAGCTCGTCGACCAGCTCGAGCTGGCGCGGGTATTCGTGCTGGCTCAGCTTGGTCCTGACCAGATCCTGGATTTCGGTGGTGAAGGCCTCCCGCTCGGCCGCGGGGCGGGTGGCCACCACGAAGGCCTTGACGACCTGGCCGCGCAATTCGTCGGGCACGCCGATCACCGCGGCCTCGAGCGCATCGGGGTGCATCAGGATCACGTTCTCG
Organism: Comamonas sp.; assembly: GCA_040514115.1. Taxonomy (GTDB): domain Bacteria; phylum Pseudomonadota; class Gammaproteobacteria; order Burkholderiales; family Burkholderiaceae_C; genus Comamonas. The sequence continues at coordinate 19,047 of JBEVDH010000161.1, forward strand.
ATCTCGACGGCGCTCATCGTCCAGCCCGCGGAGATGATCACGTCGTCGGCGCGGCCGCCGTGAAAGAAGTAGCCATCGGCATCGATGCGGCCCAGGTCCTTGGTCGCGACCCACGCGCCGCGGCGCAGCACCATCAGCTGGCCGGTCACGCCCGGCGCGCAGGGCCGGCCCTGGTCGTCTTGCACCTGGACCTCGGTGCCAGGCACGGCCTTGCCAAGCGCCCCCTTCTTGACCGGGAAGTCGCTCGCGCCCGGGTAGCTGGCCAGCACCACACCGATCTCGGTGGTGCCGTACATGCTGCAGACCTCGAGCCCGAAGGTGGCGCGCACGAAATCGGCCGTGTCGTCATCGATGGGCTCGCCGGTGAACGACAGCTTTTCAAGCGCGTAGCGGTAGTCGCCCGCCTTGCCGCTGTTCTTGAGCATGCGGTAGTGCGTGGCCGCGGCCGACATGTTGGTGAAGCGGTGCGCCGCCAGGCCCTGCAGCAAACGCTCGGCATTGAAGCGGCCGCTGTATGCGCCCACGGTGAGGCCCAGCGCCAGCGGCGCGAGCGTGCCATGCCACAGGCCATGGCCCCAGGCGGGCGACGAAGGGCAGAAGTAGCGGTCGCCGGGGCGCAGGCCCGTGCCGTAGAGCGCTGCGACCATCAGCGTCACCAGCGCCTTGTGCGTGTGCTTCACCGCCTCGGGCAGCTCGCGGGTCGTGCCCGAGGTGTACTGGAACACGGCCAGGTCGGAGGCCTGCGATCGGGTCTCGTAGGCCGAAGGGAAGTTCTTCAGCGTCTGCGCGAATGCCGCGCCAAACACCTGCACCGGCGGGTGGCCGTCGAAGCGCGCCGCACCCTCCTTTTCGGCATTGGTGATCAGCAGCGCGGGCCGGCAGTCCTGCACCCGCAGCCGGATGCCGTCGGGCCCGAACAGCGTGAACAGCGGCACCGCGATCGCGCCGCGCTTGATCACGCCGAACATCGCCGTGTAGAAAGCGCGCGAAGGCTCGAGCATGATGGCCACGCGATCGCCGGCCTGGATGCCCTCGGCCTCCAGCCAGTGCGCCAGGCGCGAGGAATCGTGCGCCAGCTCGGCATAGGTGATGACCTCCTCGCCGCCCTGGGCCTGCAGCACGATCAGCGCGTCGCGCCCGGACGCCGCATGCCGGTCGACGCACTCGTGGGCAATGTTCAGCGCGCCGGGGTTGCCGTCAAACAGTTCCCACAGCCGCTGCGGCGAGAACTGGGTTTGTGCATCGGCGTAGCTCTGGTAATCGGTCAAGGTTTTCATGACGGCTTCAAGCAGTGAGGGGTTGAATGCAGTGTTCTGCCGCCGCCTTCTTTTGTCAAATACGACATTGATTTGTATATATACAAACTGGCTTGATCGAAGCCGGCGCGAATCAGGCATCCGAAGGGGCGCCGAAGGGCCGATGTGCAGCCATGCCGTTGCCAGCCGACCCTTGCGTCGGCTGGCGGGCGCGCTCTCTTTTTTGGGTACTGCGGGCGCGGCGCCACAGTAGCTGCGAGCGGCGCCGGAGTGCGTGCCGAAACCGCGTCAATGCATGCCGCCCAGCTTTCGTGGCCAAGGGTTTTTCCGAGCAAATCAGCGCACAAAAATCCTGCCGTTCAGCCCTGCACCGGGACCGTCGGGCATCCACCCATGGCAATACAAGCTCCCTTCCCACAAGCGAGCGCGAGCGCATCGCTTACGGTTGAAGCTCTGGCGGGCCCCATCGCCGGAGCCCCTTTTTCCCTTCCCCACGAGGTACGCAATGAACAATAACGAGCAAAAGAACGGCCCGATGACCCTGGACCACCAACGACTCGAAGCTGCAAAGCAGAGCCTGGACCAGGGCGCCGTCACGCCCGAGCTGCAGCAGTGGCGCAAGCCGATCATCAAGCTGCTCAACGACTCGCTGGCCACCGAGCTGGTCTGCGTGCTGCGCTACAAGCGTCACCACTTCACGGCATCCGGCCTCGAGTCCCTGGCAATTGCCGAGGAATTCCTGGTGCATGCCAATGAAGAGCAGGGCCATGCCGACAAGATCGCCAAGCGCATCGTGCAGCTCGGCGGCACCCCGGACTTCAACCCCGACACGCTCACCAGCCGCAGCCATGCGAGCTACAACGACGACGAGGATCTGCAGGCCATGATCCGCTCGAACCTGATTGCCGAGCGCGTGGCCATCGAGGCCTACACCCAGATCATCGCGCTGATCGGCGACAAGGACCCGACCACCCGCCGCCTGATGGAGCAGATCCTCGAGGACGAGCAGGAACATGCCGACGAACTGTCGGACTGGATGGAACGCGCCTGACGCTGGCTTGAGCGCCACGGGTTGGCCATCGGCCCGCGGCGCTGCCTGCCTTCTATGCCACAGGCCCCATCGGGGCCTGTTTGCATTGCTCCTTCAGCCACCCGAGCACCCGGGCCGGCGAATCCACCATGCAGTCCGCGTGCTCCGCCACGCGTGGGCCCACGGCGATCGCCCAGCCGCCCAGCGCGCGGGCTGCCTGCATGGCGCTGATATCCGTGTAGTCATCGCCAATGAACACCGGTTTTCTGCCGCGGTAAGGCGGCTGCTCCATCAGCGCGCGCAAGGCACTGCCCTTGCTGGCCGCCTTGGGGACCAGCTCCAGCACCTTCTTGCCTTCCTTGAGCGCATGGGTGTGCAGAGCGCGCGCCATCTCCGCACCCAGCACGCGTATCGCGCCTTCGGCTTGCGGCGCGAGTCGCCAGTGCAGGGCCAGGCCGCAGGGCTTTTGCTCGACCAGCGTGCCGGGCCAGGGCTGCAGCGCCCGCGTGCATTGCTGCGCGAGCTGCGCCATGCGCGGATCATGCGGCGCGGGCTGCAGCAGCTCGGCGCCATGGCTGCCCACCAGCGCCACGCCCGAGCGCCCGACCAGGCGCGAAAGATCTCCGTAGGCGCGGCCGCTGATGCAGGCCAGCGCGCCGCCCAGGCGCCCCGACAGTTCGGCCAGCGAGTGCAGCAAGTCGGGGCCGACCCGCACCGCATCGGGCGTTGCCGCGATGTCGATCAGCGTGCCGTCGAGGTCCAGAAACAGGGCGATGGGTTCAGCCAACGGACACCCCCGCGCCGAGCTGTGTGTCGCACACGCTGCGCTCGAGCTTGAGCAGGAAGTCGCCAAAGCCTTCGCGCGCGCGCGCATCGCGCCGCGCGCTGGTCACGACGCTCGGCTCGATGCGCCGCGCGATCTGCAGGCCCGCGCGCTCGCAGCGCCGCACCAGGCTCACGTCCTCGTGCGCCTTGCCCGGCAGGAAGCCGCCGACTCGCAGATAGGCCGCGCGCGACAACCCCATGTTGGCGCCGTGGATGTGCGGATGACCATCTTGCGGCACGCTCGCATGGAAGGCCTGCACGACCTCGGGCGAATAATCGCCCCAGTCGTCCACGCGTACGATGCCGCAGAACACATCGGCCTGGAAGGCCCACTGCGCGTGCAGCCAGTTCGGCGGCACCTCGGTGTCGGCATCGGTGCAGGCAAGCCACTGCGCGCCCTGCTCGAGCAGCCACTGCGCGCCCGCGCGGCGCGCCTGGCCGACATCACGCTCGTCGATCTCCAACACCTGGTCGGCATGCGCGCGTGCGATGCGCGCCGAGCCGTCGTCGCAGGCGTCGAGCACCACCACGATGCGCGCCTGCAGGCCGTGGCGCGCCAGATGCTCCACGCTCTTGCGCACGGACAGCAGGCAGGCCTGCAGGCACTGCTCCTCGTTGTGCGCGGGAATGACAACGCCGATCATGCGAGCCCCTCCCTGCGCGCAACGCTGGCGCGGCGCGCGCTCAGCACGTCGATCAGCAGGTCTTCATCCTCGTAATGGGCCAGGCCATGCCAGTCCGTGCCCTGCTGCAGCAGGCCATGCGCGGTTTGCGCCGGCGTGACGATTTGCTTGAAATCGTGGCGCCAGTGCGCGAGCAGCAGCACGCATTCGGGCGCGTTCTGGCTGCGCACCTGCGCGGCGAGCTGGCGGATCTGCGCCTCCTGCAGGTAGTACGCGACATCGCACAGCAGGATGTGATCGAAGTCCTGCTCCGGCCAGTCCTGGGTGATGTCGGCGTGCAGCACCTGAACCTGCCGCAGGCCCTGCAGGCGCTGGCGCGCCAGCTCCACGGCCTTGACCGAAACGTCGACGGCCAGCACGGCGCTGGCGCGCGAGGCCAGCAGCTGCGTGATCAGACCCGTGGAGCAGCCGATCTCCAGCACGCGCCCGAGCTTCTCGTGGGGCAGCATCGCGGCGATCAGCTGGCGCCGGCGCTTTTCATACCAGCTCTTCTGGTAGCCCCAGGGGTCCGGGTCCAGGTGGGGGGCGTCGAAATCAGGTTTCATCGAGGTAGTACTCGTGGTCGGTGGTGAAGGCAGCCAGAAACTCGTCGCGGATGATCGCGCCCTCGACGGGCCCGTGGCAGCTGAACTGCGTCTGGAACAACGCGGCGGCCTGCTTCTTCAGGCGCAGTTCCTCGGGCGTCAACGTCAGGGTATGGATCTGCGGCTGGGCCAGGAACTGCGCGCGGCGCGGGGGATCGACCAGCGCCCACAGGGGGTAGTAGAGGCAGTGCTGCGGCGCGGCGATGCGGCGCAGGCAGTGCGCCACCGCCTCGTGGTCCGGGTGGCCGTCGTGCCACCAGGGCGCGAGGTACAGCGCGTCCGCGCGCCAATGGTTCTGGAACTGGCGCTCGAGCAGTGCCGGCTGCTCCATCAGCTGCGAGTCGCCGAGCTGCCAGAACTGCGGCTCGGGGCAGCCGAGCAGCGCCGCGGCCGCGCGCGACTCCTGCTGGCGGGCGTCGCGCAGTGCCTGGTCCTCGGGCGCGGGCAAGGCGCCAAAGCAGCGCTCGCCGTCGCTCACGATATGCACGTCGATCTGCAGGCCCAGCTGCTGCGCCAGGCGGATCAGGCCGAAACCGCCAAACACCTCGTCATCGGGATGGGGCGCGAGCACCGAGAGTGTGCGATAGCCGCGCAGGCGCTGCTCCAGCGATGGCGCGCGCACGGCTATAGCTCCCAGACCACGGCCGGGCCCTGTGCCAGGCGCGCCAGGTCCGCATCGTCCTTTTCCGCGTGCTGCTGCGTACACCAGACCGCCAGATCGGCGCAGCGCTGCGCATGCGCGGCATCGGTGCACAGCGGCCCGGGCCCCATGGCGCGCGCGCTGCGCTCGATGATGTCGCCGGCCAGCCTACGCACGAAACTGCGCAGCGCCTGGACTTCCTCGATCCAGGGTGACTGCGGGTCCGCGTCCAGGCGCTGCGCGAGCTGGTGGAACATGGCCCGCGCGGCGCGCAGCTGGGTGAACATGGCGCCCAGGTGCGCCGCGGCATGGGGCTGGTCCGGGTGCAGGCGCGTGCGCAGCAGCTGCGCGATCTGGCAGGCGGCGCCATACCAGCACGCGGCGATACCGGCGCCGCCATGCCAGAAGCCGGGGCGCTGCAGGTAGACCGAACGCTCGCCCAGCAGGCGCACGGGGGTGTGGTCGAAACGCAGCTCGGGCGTGTGCACATGCCGCATGCCCAGCGCCTGCCAGCCCTGGCCTTCGATGCTGACGCCCGGCGCCTGCAGCTGCACCAGCGCCAGGCAGGGGCCGCGCTCGGCATCCTCGCAGGTCAGCAATGCATGGCTCACGAGATCGGCGCCCGAGCACCAGGATTTGCGGCCCACCAGCACGTGACCGTCGGCGCCGCGCTGCAGCATCAACGGCGCCTTGGGATTTTCCGCCGCCCAGACACCCCAGCTGTGGGCCTCCTCGGTGGGCTCGATGCCCAGGTCCTGCAAGACAGCCAGCGCATCCCAGTGCGCCTCGGCCAGCTTGCAGGCCGCCAGATCCTGCGCCGCCAGCGCGGCCAGCGCGCGCCAGCGCTCGAGCGTGGCGCCGCTGCCGGGCAGGGGCAGCCGGGGCGCGGTCTGCAGGGCCAGGCGAAACAGCGCGCTGCTGGCGCCGCTCATGAGCCGGTTCTTTCCAGCGCCTGGCCCGGGCACGACAACAGGTCAAAGAGAAAACGCTGGTGCCACCACTGGATATCGTGGCTGCGCAGCTTCTTGAGCATCGCGCGGTGGCGTTGCACGCGCTCGAGCAGCGGCATCTGCAGCGCGCGCCCGATGGCCTGCGCCACGCCGCGCGGGTCCAAGGGGTTGACCAGCAGCGCCTCGGTCAGCTCCTGCGCCGCGCCGGCGAACTCCGACAGAATCAGCACGCCTGGATCATCGGGGTCCTGCGCCGCCACATATTCCTTGGCCACGAGGTTCATGCCGTCTTTGAGGGGCGTGACCAGCGCGGCGCGCGCCAGCCGGTAGAAACCCGTCAGCAGGCCGTGCTCATAGACCGTGTTCACATAACGGATCGGCGCATAGCTGGGCGTGCCGTGGCGGCCGTTGATGCGCGAAGCCAGCCCTTCGAGGCGGGCGCACAGCTGCTGATAGCTGGGCAGGTCGCTGCGCGACTTGCTCGCGATCTGCAGCAGCACCGGCAGTTCCTCGGCGCCGTCCGATTGCTCGAGGTACCGGTCAAATGCCTGGAACTTGCCTTCGAGCCCCTTGCTGTAGTCCAGCCGGTCCACGCCGATGACCAGCGATCGCGCGCCCAGCGAGGCCTGCAGCTCCTGCACGGCCGTCTGCTCCCAGGCCAGCGGCGCGCCGGCTTCGATGCGCTGCGTGTCGATGGAAATCGGATACACGCCAAAGCGCGTGCTGCGCCCCTGGAAATGCACATGGAGCGCCTCATCGCCCGCCGGGATGAGCACCAGCTCCGACAGCTTGCTTTTGAGCGACTGCAGGGCCTGCGCCAGGTTCTTCAGGTCGTTGCGCGTTTGCAGGCCCACCACGTCATAGCTCAGCAGCCCGGCAAGCAGCTCGGCATGCTGGGGAATCATGCGCAGCAGGTCCGGGGGCGGCACGGGAATGTGGTGGAAGTAGCCGATCGCGCCCTCGTGTCCGCGTTCACGCAAGGCCCGTCCGGTCAGCAGCAGGTGGTAGTCATGCACCCAGACAAAGTCGCCTTCCCTGGCGCACGACAGCACCTCATCGGCAAATTTCCCGTTGACCCTTTGATAGGTCTGGAATGCACCGTCGCCGAGCCTCAAATAATCGGGCCGCAAATGTGAAATCGGCCAGATCACCTCATTGGAAAATCCCAGATAATAATCGCGATATTCTTTCTCGGTCAGCGAGAAAACCTGGTATTCGAGATTTCCAGCTGAGCCATATTTACGCTCGCAGAATTCGGAAATATTGCCACTCCAGCCGATCCACAGACCCTCGACAGTCTCGAATGTGTCCTGCACTGCTACTGCCAGCCCCCCGGATTGCGGTTTTTCATCATGACATACCCGGTTGGAGACAATAATCAGCTTCATTCTTTTAGGCGGAGGTTTTCGATATATTCAAACTGGCTCCTTATTATTGCCAAGGATGGATTTCCAACTGTAGGAGAGCTAGCACTATCCTTGTCGGAAAGCAATAATTTCATTTTCATGAAAAAATCAAATGGCTTCACGTCATGGCACGGGCGAGGGCTGCGCACCCGCAGCGCTTGACGCATGGCCCGATGCGCTTCACATTGGCAGCTGTCTCCAGGAATTGCGCCCATGAACCCTTCACCTTCGATAGTCATCACCGGCGGCTTTGGCGCGCTGGGCAGCGCCATCGGCATGGCAGCCGCGGACGCTGGCGCGCGCGTGTGCCTGATCGGCCATGGCGCTGCGCCAGAAGCGGCGGCGCTGCGCGCGCAGATCCAGTACATCGGCAACGTCGATCTCACCGACCCCGAAGCCGCGCTGGCGGCGCTGCAGCAGGCGGGCGCGCTGCTCGACGGTATCGATGCCCTGGTCAACGTCGCGGGCGGCTTCCAGTGGCAGACGCTGGGCGGCGATGCCTACGACGCCTGGGACCGCATGTACGCCATGAATCTCAAGACCGCGGTGCTGGCCACGCGCGCCGCGCTGCCCTGGCTGCGCGCGCGCCCGAGCGCGCGCATCGTCAACGTGGGCGCCACGGCGGCGCTGTCGGCCGCCGCCGGCATGGGGGCGTATGCCGCGTCCAAGGCGGGTGTCATCAAGCTTACCGAGGCACTGGCCGCAGAGCTCGCCGACGCCGGCATCAATGTCAACGCCGTGCTGCCCAGCATCATCGACACGCCGCAAAACCGCCGCGACATGCCCGATGCCGATCCGCGCCACTGGGTGCGCGCGCAGGATGTGGCGCGCGTCGTGTTGTTTTTCCTCGGCCCGGGCGCGGTGGCCGTGACCGGCGCGGCGCTGCCGGTGACGCTGGGGCGCGGCACGCGCGCTGACACGCATCTTTAGCCCTTGCCGGCGCAGACGCACGTCCGCTGGGCAGCGGATCGTGGACCGCGCCCCCTGCGCCTCGATGCCTACATGTTTAATAGCAAAGCGCTATTTCTCAAACCCAGTTAATAACTAAAGTTGTTGTCGACGAATTGCCTTGTGCGCAGCACGGCGCCCGGGGCCCACCCACAGCAACGGAGGATTCAATGCAGAGCAATCAGGCGTTTTGGGAAAAGGGGGACTTCACACAGCTCGCGGCCTTCATGCGCGACAGCGGCGAGGAACTGGTGGACGGGTTGGACATACGTCCGGGAATGCAGGTGCTGGACGTAGGCTGCGGCGACGGCACCACGGCGCTGCCGGCGGCGCGCCGCGGCGCGCGGGTGCTGGGTGTCGACATCGCGCGCAACCTGGTTGCCGCGGGCAACGCGCGGGCGCAGGCCGAGGGGCTCGATGACTGCCGCTTCCAGCAGGGCGATGCGTCCCGGCTTGAAGGCATTGCCGACCGCAGCGTGGATCTGCTGCTGAGCTTCTTTGGCGCGATGTTCGCGCCCGATCCGCTGGCCGTCGCGCGCGAGTTCGTGCGCGTGACGCGCCCCGGCGGGCGCATCGTGATGGGCAACTGGATTGCCGACGACCCGAGCTTCATCTCGCAGGTGCTCAAGATCAGCGCCCGGTTTTCGCTGCCGCCGCCCGAGGGCTTCATCAGTCCGATGGGCTGGGGCGCCGAGGCCAATGTGCGCGCGCGCTTTGGCGCCGCCGGTGTGGCGCCCGCGCAGATTGCCTGCGCGCGGGAAACCTACCTGTTTCGCGCCCCCGTCGAGCCTGCCGGGTTCATTGCGGTGCTGCGCGACTACTATGGCCCGGCCATGAGCGCCTTCGAGGCCGCGGCGCAGGCGGGCAACGGCGATGCGCTGCAGCGCGAGCTCGAAGCCCTGGCCCGCGCACACAACACCAGCGCGCGCGCGGACACCACGGTCATTCCCGCCACGTTTCTCAAGGTGGTGGTGTCGCTGTGACAGCACACGGCGCCCGATTAAGACTGGTGCCAGTGCTGGCAATGGGATGGGCGGGCAGCGCCCTGCCTAGAATTTGCCAGAAGACCCAGTCCGGAGGAGCCCGCCATGTTCCACATCCGCCTGCTTTGCGTTATGTCTTGCCTGTTGTGGGCTGCCTCGTGCAAGGCGCCGGGCCCACCCACCGCGCCCCCTGTCGCCATCGCACCCGAGCGGCCCATTGCGCCGCAGGGCCCGGGGGCACCGACCAAGCCGCCCGGAGCCTTTGCCACTGGCGAGCAGCCCACGCGCCTGCGCGTGACCAACCAATGCACCGAACCGGTCTGGCTGCAATATGCCGTCGGCTCCGGCCCGTCCGACCAGGGCAATGTGCTCGGCCCGCAACAGATCCAGCTGCAACCGGGCCAATCCCATGACTATCCGATCCCTGCGAGCCGCCTCGAGGCCACGCGCTTTTGGCCCAAGACCGGCTGCGACGCGGCCGGGCTGCATTGCAAGATAGGCCAGTCGTCCCCGCCCTGCCCCGACACCGGCTGCATGCCGCCGATCGAGTCGAAGTTCGAGGCCACGTTTGCCGATGTCGACTGCGTCAACGAGGGCTACCGCTGCATGACCTATTGGAACGCCAGCCAGGTCGACGGCTACACGCTGCCGATCTCGGTGTTCCCCAAGGGCCCGGGCGTGCAGCCTCCGGGCACGCCGGGCATCGAGCAATGCGTGGAGTCGCGCTGCGATGCGCTGGACCTGCTGCAATGCCCGAGCAGCGAGCGCACCGGCAGGCGCACGCTGGACCTGCGCGTGTTTGCGCCGGGCGACCGCTCGACGCTGGTCGGCTGTCTGTCGCCGTGCAAGGCGCACAACTACCCGCCGCCCTACGGGCTGGGCCTGCCAGAAAACGACGATCCGGGCCTGATGCTGTGCTGCCCCGAAGGGGTCACGCCCGAGGAATGCCGCAAGGGCCCGATCGGCAGCACGCAGTATGTGCAGTACATCAACCGGGTCTGCCCGAATGTCTATGCCTACTCGTATGACGACCGCGTCGGGCTGCACAAGTGCCCGGCGCCGACGAAATACGAGGTGGTGTTCTGCGGCGGCACCGGCTCCGGGCCTACTGCCACCCTGGTCCCCAAGTCGAAGGCTCCGCACCATCGGCGGGTACGGCCTGACTTCCCGACGACTTTCGGTCCCTGAGCCCAGGGTTCGGCCCGCGCCGGCGGCGGGTACGCCGCCGGCCGAGCCGGCGACTGACATCCGCCATTCACCTGCGCTTTTTAGCCGCTAAAAAGACGG
>JBEVDH010000275.1:0-28937 GCA_040514115.1 Comamonas sp.
GGCGGAATTGGTAGACGCACTAGTTTCAGGTACTAGCGAGTAACATCGTGGAGGTTCGAGTCCTCTCCTGGGCACCAAATTCAAAAGGCCGTTGCAACTGCAACGGCCTTTTTTTTGCGCGTTTGCATTTTGCTTGGCATGCAGGGGGCATCCTTCACTTTAGAGCGGGCCATTCATCCTTCGACGGGGCCGCCGAGGCAGGCTCCGGGCGAACGGTTATGAACAAGCTCAGGGGAACCGTTCGCGGTGAGCTTGTCGAACCATGAACGGCCTGCCCTCCAGCAAAAGCCCGCATCTCTTGGCCAACGCTACCCAGACAAAGTGGGACCAAACACCTCCCTGACGTCACCCAAAAGAAAAATTCCCTATTTTCCCTTTGGACCCCAAAAACGCCCCCTATAATTCAATCTTTCCTGAAATGCCCAGGTGGCGGAATTGGTAGACGCACTAGTTTCAGGTACTAGCGAGTAACATCGTGGAGGTTCGAGTCCTCTCCTGGGCACCAAATTCAAAAGGCCGTTGCAACTGCAACGGCCTTTTTCTTTGGCCGTGTGGTTTTTACTTCTTGGCGGCGGCCATGGCTTGGGCAATCCAGCCATCAAAGGTCTTCTGGTGGGCCTTGATCCAGCCGTCGGTGTGGCGCTCGATATCCTGCTGGCGGTTCTGGCCATCGTGCATCAGGCGATTCTGCGTGCTGATGTCGCCCAGCGGCAGGGCCATGACTTCAAACAGCTTGCCGGCCGCTGGGTGCTTCTCCACGAACGCCTTGTTGGCAACAATGTATTCGTTGTTCAGCGGAAAGCCATAGTTCTTGCCATTGGCCAGCTTGGTGTCGGTGCCTGCCTGCACGCCAGGCATGGCCGAGAACGGTACTTCGAGCCAGACCACGTCCTGCCCCGGGCGCAACACGTTGCTCAGCCAGTACGGCGTCCAGGCGTAGTAGAGGACCGGCTTGCCCTGCTTGAAGCGGGAGACAGTGTCTGCGATCAGCGCCGGATAGTTGCCCTGGGTATAGGTCACGGTGTCGCGCAACTTGAATGCGCTGAGCTGATGCTCGATCACCGCTTCGCCGCCCCAGCCCGCGCTGGCACCGACCAGATCCGCCTTGCCGTCGCCATTGGCGTCGAACAACTTGGCCAGCTTGGGGTCGCTGAGCTGGCTCAGATGGGTGATCTTGTATTGATCGGCCGTCTTCTTGTCGATCATGTAGCCCTGCGTGGCGCCAGCCGAATAGACCCCCTTGCGTGCCATCTTGGCATCGCCACCCGCGCTTTTGTAGAACTCGGCATGGTGCGGGTTCCAGTGATTCGCAATGAAGGTCGCGTCGCCATTGGCCACCGCGATGTGGGCCATCGGGTATTCGACTTCCTTGATCGGCTGCACGTCGTAGCCGAGCTTTTGCAGTGCACGCGTCACGAGCAACGTCTGAAATACCTCCTCGACAAGCGCGCTTTGCAGCGGCAGCACCTTGACGCCTTTGCCGGGCAGGTCGGTTGCGGCGTGCGATGCAAGACCGAGGGTAAGAAGGCTGGAGGCCAGGAGCGAGCGGGCGAGATGGCAAATGTGCATCAGTAGGAGACTTTCTTCGCGCGAAGGCGAGGGTTACGGAGCCGGAGAAAAAGAAGCGTCATGACGATGGCGCTTCAGCAGGAAATGCAGGCTCGGCCGGCACACGGCCGGGCCGGCGCGAAAGCAGGCTGGCGCTGCGTTGAAATGCGCACGCAACCAAGCCCACCGGGCCGGTTTGCCACCAGCGGCGCGTGCCGCGGCGCTGTACGCCCAACGCCTGCGTGAAGCGGTCCAAGGTGATGGCCAGCAGTACGATGCCCAGCCCACCCACGGTCGCCAGCCCCATGTCGAGCCGGCCAATGCCGCGCAGGACCATTTGGCCCAGACCACCGACGGCGATCATGGAGGCGATCACCACCATCGACAGCGACAGCATCAGCGCCTGGTTGATGCCCGCCATGATCGAGGGCATGGCCAGCGGCAGCTGGACCCGGGTCAGCAGCTGCCAGGGTGAAGCACCATAGGCGACAGCTGCCTCGACCAGGTCGGGACGCACCTGGCGAATGCCCAGGTTGGTCAGCCGTACCAACGGCGGGAGCGCAAAGATGATCGTCACGATCACGCCCGGCACATTGCCGATGCCGAACAGCATCACGACCGGCACCAGATAGACGAAAGCCGGTGTGGTTTGCATCGCATCGAGGAACGGTCGGCTCCAGCGCTGGGCGCGGTCGCTCGAGGCGAGCGCAATGCCCATAGGCAGCCCGATGGCGATGCAGAAGAACAGCGAAGTCAGCACCAGCGACAAAGTCACCATGGCTTCGTTCCAGATGCCCAGCATGCCGACCAGCAGCAGCGATGCGACCGCCCCGATGGCCACGCCACGACCCGAGAACTGCCAGGCCAGCAGGCCCAGCACGCAGACCATCGCCAATACCGGCATGCCCGTCAACATTCCCTCGACCCAGGTCAAGGTCGCGTCGATGGGGACGCGCACCGTCTGCGAGAAAGGACGAAAGTTGTCGACCACCCAGGTCAGGCCCTGGTTGATCCAGCTTTCCAACGGCAGCGAGCCATCCCAGAGCTGCTGTAGCGTGAAGCCCTGCTCCGGGTCTGCGGTGCCAGCCAGGGCATCGCCAGGCGTCGCGGCCAGCCAGTCGCCAGCGTTGGCGCCCGTGGCATCGTTGGCGGGCGTGGGCGCGGCCCACGGATCATCCGCTGCGGTGGACGGCGCATCTGGTGCTGCATCCCACGGCGATGAAGCGGATGGAGCCCCTTGCGTTGGCGTTGCCCAGGGATCGGCGTCTGTGGTCATATGCAGGCTTCTAGTAGGGATTGAACACAGCTGCGCCCGGGAGAGCGACAACGGCAGCGCCATCAACCGATGGCCCTGCCCGGGCACGGGCAGCATGGTGAAATTGCGTGCGCCGGCCTGACACGCCTGGAAAGACTGCCGACAGGCGCTGAGAACGACGTGGTGACAAACCAGTGCCTGCCAGATGCTTCATTCGCAGCGCGGCAGGCCTGGTCGAGGGGCACTGCCTGGAAGAGCGTGGTGTGGCAACGGGGCCGAAACATCCGACCGATGCGCCGGACCGGACCCGGCGGCGAAAGTGGACACCGCGATGGGAGGTAGATCCGCAAGCAGTGCAGCGAACCCGCAGTCATAATGACTTATAGATCCGCAAACCTAAAGCATCATAACTTTTTGTTATTAAACTGTCAATAGTCACTTCCGTCGGAAAAACACCGTCGGTGTTCCCCAAGTCGGCTTCAGGTTGCGGAATAAAAAAAGCCACTCCGCGGAGTGGCTTCTGCATGACGGCGGCACAGCCGCCCATCGCAAGGCAGGCGCTTACTTGCGCAGCAACGCCTTCAGGGCATTCTGCAGGCGGCGTGCGCTGCCTTCATCGCGCGCGCTGGCCAGCACGCGGGCGGCATCCTGGCCCCAGGTTTCGGCGGGCGAAGGATCATTGCGGCGCGTCAGCAACTGCAGCTGCAGCATCCGGCGCGCCGTGATCAGGTCAGCCGGCGTGGGCACGTCGGCAGCCATCTCCAGGCGCAGCAGCGCTTCGCCCGCGTCGCCGGCCACGGGTGCCGCGATCGACTTGGCCCAGGCACCGCGCACCTGCGGCGACACACGGCCGCCGAAGTCCTGCACGCCGGGCAATTGCTCCGCATCGCGCTTTTCCCAGGCATTGAGCAACTGGGTCAGGGCTTCGCCATGGGCCTGCACGGCGAGCTTGCGCAGCGCCATCTCGGCGTGCTCAAGCGCGTCGCGCTGCGCGCGGAAGGCCGGGTCGGCCAGGCGCGGGCCGCGGTCTTCGCGCATCGGACGGTCGCTGCGTTCGCCGAAGCGCCCGCCGCGGTCGCCACCACGGTCACCGGGGCGCGCGTCACGGCTGTCGCGGCGCTCGCCGGGACGGCCCGGGCGGCCCATGGCGGCAGGTGCTTCCTTCTTCATGCCGGGACGGTCGTCGCCGCGCACTGCCACGACGGGCTTGTGGACCGCGGCAGGCTTGACTGCGCCTTCGCCTTCCGACTCAGCAGCCGGAGCCGCATCGGCCTTGGCAGCGGACTCCTGGGCATGTGCCTGGGCCTGGCTATGCAGCGCAGCATCCAGCGCCGTCATGGCTGCACGGATCTGCTGTGCATCGCCGCTGGCATTGGCGGCTTCAAGCGCCTTCGAGGCATCGAGCACCTGGCGATCGCGCTCGCTGAGCTCGACCTGGGCACGGTTGCCACGCTCGGCGCCCTTGCGGTTGAAGGCATCGTCGAGCGGCTTGCGGAACGCGTCCCAGAGCTTTTGCTCGTGCTTGCGGTCCAGCGGCACGCCCTGTGCCTCGGCCTGCCAGCGCTGCTGCAGCGCCTTGACGGCGTCGATGCGCAGTGTGGGCGCCTCGCCCAGGGCCACGGCCTCGTCGATCATGGCGTGGCGGCGCGCCAGGCTGGCCTTTTGCGCCGTGTGCAGCGGTGCTTCCGCCGCGGTGATGGCTTGCTTCCACAGCGGCTGGAGTTCGGCAAACATCTTCTCGCCGACATGGCCGCCATCGCGCCAGCGTTCGCCGAACTGGCGCAGGCTGCGTGCCATGCCCTTCCAGTCCGTCGACTCGCCCTGCTCTGCCGCCCAGGCCTTGACTTCCTCGATCAACTGCACGCGCTGCGCCTTGTTGTTCGCGGCTTCGCTGCGCACGCGGTCCAGCCAGGCTTCGACCACCTTGTGCGCGGCGTTGCACGCCTCGTCAAAGCGCTTCCACAGCGCATGGTTGGCGGGCGCGCCCTGGTCGGCCTGCTTCCACTGCTCGCGCAGGTTGCGCAGCGACTCCTGCATCTTGCGGCCGCCCAGCGCCTGACCGTCGGGACGGTTGAGCAGGGATTCGGCCTGCTGCACCAGTTCCTCACGCACCGAGTCGGCCTTCCAGCCTTGCCAGCCCTGGGCATCGCCCGCGGCCAGCAGCGCGGCGTTCACTTCGGCGCCCAATGCGGCGTCGACATGGCGGCCTTGCTGCTTGAGCACGGCGCGCAGCTGGGCAATGGCCTTGGCCTGCTTCACGTTGCCAGCGGCTGGCGCTGCGGGGGCGGCAGGAGCCGGTGCTGGCGCCTGGGCTTGGGCAGCGGGCGCTGCTGCAGGCTCCTGGGCTTCTTCAGCCACCGGCGCTGCAGCAGATTCCTGGGCTTCTTCGGCGACGGGCGCTGCTGCAGGCTCCAGGGCCTCGGCAGCAGGCGCATCCACGGGTGCTGCATCTTCAGCGGCCGTCTCCACAGGAGCGGTTTCCACCGCAGCTGTTTCCACGGGAGCTGCTTGCACTGCGGGCTTTTCGCTGGCGGCCGCAGGGGCGGCAGCGGTCAGCTCGGCCAGCGCCTGGCGCACGGCCTGCACCGCGGCCTCGGCCACTTCGGGCGCGACCTTGGGAGCGGGCTTGGCGCGCGGCGCTGCGGGCGGCTTGGACGGCGCGGCAGCGGTCTTGGCGGCCACCACGGCGGCTTCGGCGGGCAAGCCGCGCGCCACGCGCAGCTCATCGGCCCAGACCGGCACCGGCGGCAGCTCGGCTTGTTCATCCTGGGCCGCGGCCTGCGTCAGCGCCAGGGCCGACTGGAAGGCATCCCAGACCACCAGCAGCTGCTTGCGCGAATTCTCGAGCTGGGGCGGGAACTTCGCATCCACGCTGACCCAGTTGGCATCGCCCGTGAGCTCCGCGGCCTGCGACTGCCAGTGCGCGACATCGGCGTTCAGCGCCTCGAGCGCGGCAGCGGCATCGCGCCAGGGCTTGGTCGACAGCACTTCGATGCGCTGGGCCAGCAAGACGGCGGCTTCGCGCTGCACCTGCACGCGGTGCTGCAGGTCTTCGATGACCTTGACGCGTTCGGTCAGCTGGCTCTTGAACGCCGACAGGGGCTCGCGCGACAGCGCCGCGCCGGCCTTGGCGGCGTCGCGCTGCCAGGCGGTGGCATCGGCCACGTTGAGCGTTTCGGCCGCCAGCAGCTGACGCGCTTTCTCGGCCCACTCGACGCCGATCTTTTCCTGGGTTTCAAGGCGGCGCATTTCATCGAGCCGCTCGCGCACCGCGCGGGCCGCGCCCTTGTCGCGCACGCTGAGCTCCTTGAACACCTCCTGCAGTTGGTCTTGTGCGGGCTGGGTCGCAAGCCAGTCCCGGATGCGCGACGCACGCTCACCCGAGGTATCTGCGGAAAACGCGCCCCCGGTCAGCGCATCAAGAGGATGCGTTTCAGAGGTCTTGGCCAGGGCCGGGTTCACTTCAGGGGCGTCGGACATGTTGCTACGTGGAGAAAGAGGAGACATTGTTCAATGGTATAGGCCCTGCGCGCCCCAATGGGGGCCGCCAGAGCCTGGCCTGTGCCGCAAGCGGCGCAGTGAATAAAGAAGTATTTTCGCTGTTATTTGCGCAGAGCCCAAACTCAATCACCGCACAGCCCGCTCCAGGCGGGTCCGCGGCATCGAATCCGGGGCTTGGCGGCAGGTGGACGGGAGGCCTGGCAAACCAGTTCTTCAGGGGCTGCTGCTGCATCGCCTCACGGTCAACGCCCGGCCAGCCATGCGTTGCATTGTCAGGCACAGAGCCCGGGGCCTGCAACAGCGCCGTGCATTCCAATATGGGGCATGTGCCAGGTGATTCAAGCAGCAGGGGCCGGATGCGGCAGCGCGCATGGACCACTGGCGGCGCGATGCACAGCGCGGTGAGCAAAGGTAAGAGCTGCACAAATAGAAAGCCCGGTCAGCAGTAGGTACCGCTGGCCGGGCTTCACGGCAGGCTCCAAGTCCTGTGCCGTAGGGGCATGCAACCAAGAGAGGATAGTCCTGATTGCGTGGAAGCATCGATTGCTCCCTGCAGGCCTTCCGAGACAGTTTACAGAGAGGAACTGACAGATTGAAGTGCCGTTCCACCTTACAACGCTCTTCCAGCAGTCAACTGCCATGGCAGTCAACGACAGGATAAGCGAGCTGCAACGCAGCAATCCAATGAGTTTTCACAATGAAGCACGAAGCTCCATAGACCACCAGCGCGGCTGGGCAAAAGTGAATTCCTCAAGGACGGAATCGCCCAAAAACTGGGTTTACATCCAGTTTTCTTTATTCTTTTTAAATATAACAGACATTTTTCATAGTGTTGACTTAATATTAGGTGAGCTCCTAGAATCCGCTTTCTCGAAAAGAGACCCTCTCTTCGCTGCACCCAGGTGGCCCCGGCCACTTTCCTTCGATGTCTTTCCGGCACCGACCCAAGGATTGCAGCGCGCCAATCTAGGTGTTCGCCCCATGCCCCCCTCAAGGGTCAGCAACGCGGGGTGACGCCTTTTGAAAGGAATCAATATGCCTGCATCAGCAAAAGCATTCGCAGCGATGCGAACCTTTGCGTCCGATGTGACCGACGGTTTTCTCGAACTCACCCACAACGGCTTCGCACTGCTGGGACTGGCCGTGGCCTTTCTGGCCATCACGCTGTTTGCCCGTCCGGATCTGCGCCATGAGGGCGAAACCCACCTGCGCGACTGGCTGCAGGCGCGCCAGGTGGCTGTGATCGACATGCCCTCCGAGCCCGATGCGATCGATCGCGCCACGGCGCGCAATCCCAAGGACCTGCCGCGCGAGCAGGCGGCCGTAGCCTTCTGGCTCAGCAAGAAGTACAAGGTCGCGCCCGAACCGCTGGCCTCGCTGGTGTCCGAAGCCTATGCGCTCGGGCAGCTCAACAAGATCGACCCGACGCTGATCCTGGCCATCATGGCCATCGAGTCGAGCTTCAACCCCTTTGCCGAGAGTGCTGTGGGCGCCCAGGGCCTGATGCAGGTCATGACCAGCGTCCATACCGACAAATACGACAACTTCGGCGGCCGCCTGGCGGCGTTCGACCCCGTGACCAACCTGCGCGTGGGCGTCAAGGTGCTCAAGGATTGCATAGCACGTGCGGGATCCGTCGAAGGCGGCCTGCGCCACTATGTAGGCGCCGCGAACCTGCCCAACGACGGTGGCTATGCCGCCAAGGTGCTGGCCGAACACACCCGCCTGCGCCAGGCCGCAGGCCTGCGCGCACTGCCCGTGCAGCCCATCACGCCGCCCCAGCCACTGCTGACGGCCAAGCAGACCACGCCGCCCGCAGCCGCTCCGCTGGCCAGCGCCGTCGAGCAGGTGGCGCTCAATACCAGCCTCTGATCGATGCAGGTTCGGGCCCGCTGCCAGCGGGCCCTTTGCTGCGCGGGCCATCCATGCTCAGCTACACTAGCGGGGTACGCAACTGGCGATAGGCGCAGTCCAGGAGGTCGAAAGGCCGGGCTGCCGCTGACGTGGAAACCAACGGGTGCTGGCCATCCGTGAACCACCGGGGAGCGTACCGCCCAGGCAGACCGGATCCGGCCTGAAGCGTTCCGCCGTTCGCCTGGGCAGCCCTTGGCCTCAAGGGACTACAAGTTCATAGGACTGCCATGTTCCACCGCAATATCACTGTTGAAAAAGCCGACCCCGAACTGTTTGCCGCCATCCAGGCCGAGAACCAGCGTCAGGAAGATCACATCGAGCTGATCGCCAGCGAGAACTACTGCTCGCCCGCCGTCATGGAAGCCCAGGGCTCCCAGCTCACCAACAAATACGCCGAAGGCTATCCGGGCAAGCGCTACTACGGTGGCTGCGAGAACGTCGATGTGGTCGAGCAGCTCGCCATCGACCGCGTCAAGCAGCTGTTTGGCGCCGATGCCGCCAACGTGCAACCCAATTCCGGCTCCCAGGCCAACCAGGCCGTGCTGCTGGCCTTCCTCAAGCCCGGTGACACCATCCTGGGCATGAGCCTGGCCGAAGGCGGCCACCTGACCCACGGCATGCCGCTGAACATGTCGGGCAAGTGGTTCAATGTCGTCTCCTACGGGCTCGACGCCAAGGAAGAGATCGACTACGACGCGCTCGAAGCCAAGGCGCGCGAGCACAAGCCCAAGCTGATCATTGCCGGTGCCTCGGCCTACGCGCTGCGCATCGACTTCGAGCGCTTCGCCAAGATCGCCAAGGAAATCGGCGCCATCCTGTGGGTCGACATGGCCCACTACGCCGGCCTGATTGCCGCAGGGGTGTACCCCAACCCCGTGCCCCATGCCGACGTCGTCACGACCACGACCCACAAGAGCCTGCGCGGCCCGCGCGGCGGCGTGATCCTGATGAAGGCCGAGCACGAGAAGGCCATCAATTCGGCGATCTTCCCCGGCCTGCAAGGCGGCCCGCTGATGCACGTCATCGCCGGCAAGGCTGTGGCCTTCAAGGAAGCGCTGACGCCCGAGTTCAAGGCCTACCAGGAACAGGTCGTGAAAAACGCCAAGGTCGTTGCCGAGACGCTGATCGAGCGCGGTCTGCGCATCGTGTCCGGCCGCACCGAAAGCCACGTCATGCTGGTCGACCTGCGCGCCAAGGGCATCACCGGCAAGGCCGCTGAAGCTGCGCTGGGCGCCGCCCACATCACGATCAACAAGAACAGCATTCCCAACGACCCGGAAAAGCCGATGGTGACCAGCGGCATCCGCGTGGGCACGCCGGCAATGACCACCCGCGGCTTCAAGGAAGAAGAAGCCCGCCTGACGGCCCACCTCGTGGCCGACGTGCTGGACAACCCGACCGATGAAGCCAACCTGGCGGCAGTGCGTGCCAAGGTGTCGGCTTTGACGGCGCGTTTCCCGGTCTACCGCGACTGATCCTGGCGCCTTGCCATGAAGTGCCCTTTTTGCAGCCACCCCGACACCCAGGTGGTCGAGACCCGCGAGGCGGAAGACGGCGGCTTCATCCGCCGACGGCGCCAGTGCGGTGGCTGCGACAAGCGCTTCACGACCTACGAGCGGCCGGAAGTCAGCTTCCCGGCCATCGTCAAGAAGGACGGCCGGCGCATTGAATACGAGCGCGGCAAGTTGAGCGGCTCGTTCTCGCTGGCGCTGCGCAAGCGCCCGGTGAGCACCGAGCAGGTCGACACCGCGATCGAGCGCATCGAGGAGAAGCTGCGCAACCTCGGGCTGCGCGAGGTGCCTTCGAGCCGCATTGGCGAGCTGGTCATGCACGAGCTCAAGCAGCTCGACAAGGTGGCGTATATCCGGTTTGCGAGCGTCTATCGCAGTTTTGAGGACATTGAGGACTTCAAGGATGTGATGGATGAGGTGCGCCAGGGCTGATGTCTGTCGCGGCGCCGGTCATCCTTCGACGAACTCAGGACGAACGCGTTGCAAAAAAGCCATCCCTCGGGATGGCTTTTTCACGTCCGGTACATGCTCAGAGCAATGACGAAGCGATCGGCGCAACCCCCTGGCGCACATCGCCGCACTGGGCGCGGTGGCGCAGCGCGTGGTCCATCACCACCAGCGCCAGCAGGGCCTCGGCAATGGGCGCGGCGCGGATGCCGACGCAGGGGTCGTGGCGGCCCTTGGTGATGACTTCGGTGGGCTGGCCGTGGATGTCGATCGACTCGCGCGGGCTCAGGATCGAACTCGTGGGCTTGATGGCAATCGAGACTTCAAGGTCCTGCCCGGTGCTGATGCCGCCAAGCACGCCGCCCGCGTGGTTCGTGGCGAAGCCGGCGGGCGTGAGCGAGTCGCCATGCACCGTGCCGCGCTGCGCCACGCTGCCAAAGCCCGCGCCGATCTCGACGCCCTTGACCGCGTTCAGGCCCATCATCGCGTAGGCAATGTCGGCGTCGAGCTTGTCATACAGAGGCTGGCCCAGGCCCACCGGCATGCCGCTGGCCTGCACGCGGATGCGCGCGCCGCAGGAGTCGCCGGCCTTGCGCAGCGCGTCCATGTAATCTTCATAGGCCGAAACATCGGCCACGGGGGCGAAAAACGGGTTGTTCGGCACATGGACCCAGTCCTCGAAAGGCATCTCGAGCGCGCCGAGCTGCGTCATGCAGGCGCGGAACTCGGTGCCGTACTGCGCCTTGAGCCACTGCTTGGCCACGGCGCCCGCGGCCACCGTGGGGGCTGTCAGGCGCGCCGAGGAACGGCCACCGCCGCGCGGGTCGCGGATGCCGTACTTGTGCCAGTAGGTGTAGTCGGCATGGCCCGGACGGAAGCTCTCGACGATGTTGGCGTAGTCCTTGCTGCGCTGGTCGGTGTTGCGGATCAGCAGCGCGATCGGCGTACCGGTGGTCTTGCCTTCGTAGACGCCGGAGAGGATCTCGACCGAATCTGGCTCCTGGCGCTGCGTCACGTGGCGGCTGGTGCCGGGGCGGCGGCGGTCCAGGTCGTACTGGATCACGGCTTCGTTCAACGGCAGGCCCGGGGGGCAGCCATCGATCACGCAGCCAATGGCCGGGCCATGGGATTCACCGAAGTTGGTGACGCAAAAAAGGGTTCCGAAAGTATTGCCGCTCATGGCGGGGGATTATGCCGGGGGATGGCGGGCGTGGGGCTTACCCTGGCATTAATGTGCGCCGGAAGGCCATATCGCTGCGACACTGGAGGACAGGCCGCTCATCCTTCGACCCTTCGACAAGCTCAGGATCAGGACGAACGGCTAAGCCCGCGCAGCGCACAAAGGTGGACGCCTGGTTTTGCCGCAGGGCCGCCCCAAGGCAAAACGAGCCCCCTTGGGGGGCAGAGAGCCACACGAAGTGGGCGAACGTGGGGGCAATATTACTCAGCGCCCTGGCGCTCGCCCTCGGGCCAGTCTCGGATATAAGCCTTGAGCATGCGGTTCTCGAAGTTCTGGCTGTCGACGACGGCCTTGGCGACGTCGTAGAAGCTGATCACGCCCATCAGCATGCGCTTGTCCATGACCGGCATGTAGCGCGCGTGGCGGTCGAGCATCATGCGGCGCACTTCGTCCATTTCGGTTTCCAGCGTGCAGGTCAGCGGGGCGTCGTCCATGGCGCTGCGCACCAGCGTCGTGCCCGCGCTGTTCTTGACCAGCGCCTGGATCACTTCGCGGAAGGTGAGCATGCCCACCACATCCGAGTGCTCCATGACGACCAGCGAGCCGATGTCTTTTTCGGCCATCGTCTCCACCGCGCGGCTCAGGGGCTCATCGGGGGAAATGGCGTACAAGGTGTTGCCCTTGACGCGAAGAATGTCGCGAACTTTCATGTTTTGTCTCCGGCTGCAGGCGTCTTCTGCGGTTGATGATCTTAGCCGACAAAATCCGGTCCCTGGCCGGCGGCGCGGCCTTTGGCGCGTCGGCCCGGCGCTCGCCGGGATGCGCCATCGGGCCCATGCATAATCGTTGACCCGCCCTGCGCGGCGGTGTCCTTGCGCGATTGACCCAACCTGGAGACAAGATGCCCGGTTACTCTGACCCTGGCTTCGACACGCTGAGCCTGCATGCAGGCACCCAGCCCGACCCCGTGACGGGCGCGCGTGCCGTGCCCATCCACCTGACCACCTCGTTCGTGTTCGAGTCCAGCGACCATGCGGCCTCGCTGTTCAACCTCGAGCGGCCCGGCCATGTCTACAGCCGTATCAGCAACCCGACCAACGCCGTGCTCGAGCAGCGCGTGTCGGCGCTCGAAGGCGGCGTGGGCGCCATCGCGGTGGCCAGCGGCCAGGCGGCGCTGCACCTGTCGGTGGCGACGCTGATGGGCGCGGGCAGCCATATCGTTGCCAGCACGGCGCTCTACGGCGGCAGCCAGAATCTGCTGCACTACACGCTGGCGCGCTTTGGCATCGAGACCACCTTCGTCAAGCCCGGCGACATCGACGGCTGGAAGGCCGCGGTGCGCCCCAACACCAAGCTGTTCTTTGGCGAGACCGTGGGCAACCCGGGCCTCGATGTGCTGGACATCCCCACCATCGCGCAGATCGCGCACGACGCGGGCGTGCCACTGTTGGTTGACTCGACCTTGACCTCGCCCTGGCTGATGAAGCCGCTTTCGCTGGGCGCGGACATCGTCTACCACTCGGCCACCAAGTTCCTCTCGGGCCACGGCACGGTGATCGGCGGCGTGATCGTCGACGGCGGCAGCTTCGACTGGGAGCGCTCGGGCAAATTCCCCGAGCTCAGCGCGCCCTATGACGGTTTTCACAACATGGTGTTCACCGAGGAAAGCAGCGTCGGCGCTTTCCTGCTGCGCGCGCGCCGCGAAGGTCTGCGCGACTTCGGCGCCTGCATGAGCCCGCACACCGCCTGGCTGATCCTGCAGGGCATCGAGACCCTGCCGCTGCGCATGGAGCGCCACATGCGCAACACCGAGAAGATCGTGCAGTACCTGGCAAGCCACCCGCTGGTCAGCCGCGTCGGCCACCCGATGCTCGAGAGCCACCCGAGCCACGCGCTGGCCAAGAAGCTGCTGCCGCGCGGCGCGGGCTCGGTGTTCAGCTTCGATATCGCGGGCAACCGCAACCAGGGCAAGAAATTCATCGAGACGCTGAAAGTCTTCAGCCACCTGGCCAACGTCGGCGACTGTCGCTCGCTGGTGATCCACCCGGCCAGCACCACCCACTTCCGCATGGACGACGCGGCGCTGGCGGGCGCGGGCATCGGCCAGGGCACGATCCGGCTGTCGATCGGCCTGGAAGATGCCGAAGACCTGATCGACGACATCAAGCGCGCCCTGAAGGCGGCGGAAAAAGCGGCATAGGAGTCTGCATGAACATCGAAGTCAACGGCCACTCGCTGTATGCCTACACCGGCGGCAAGGCCCTGCGTCCCGAACTGCCCACGGTCATCCTGATTCACGGTGTGCTGTGCGACCACAGCGTCTGGGCGCTGCAAAGCCGCTACCTCGCCAACCACGGCTGGAACGTGTTGGCCATCGACCTGCCCGGCCACTGCCGCAGCGAAGGCCCGGCCCCGGCCAGCGTCGAGGAAGCCGCGCGCGGCATTGCCGAGCTGATGGATGCCGCAGGCCTGGAAAAAGCCGCGCTGGTCGGCCACAGCTGGGGCAGCCTGATCGCGCTGCAGGCCGCGGCCGACCTGGGTGAGCGCGTGAGCCACCTGGCACTGGTCGGCATTGCGCACCCGATG
The DNA here is from genome assembly GCA_040514115.1 of Comamonas sp. Lineage (GTDB taxonomy): Bacteria > Pseudomonadota > Gammaproteobacteria > Burkholderiales > Burkholderiaceae_C > Comamonas. Next base: position 13,943 of record JBEVDH010000275.1, read on the forward strand.
AAGGTTTCGCCGGCGCTGCTCGAATCTGCGCTGAACACGCCCGAGCAGGCGATCCAGATGGTCAACACCTTCTCGCGCGCGACGCTGTCGCCGCCGGGCGGCGCGGGCAGCTGGGTGTTTGGCGCGGGCCTGGCGCTGGGGCGGCGTGTGCTGGCGAGCAATGCGCAGCAGAACCTGCTGCATACCGGGTTCGTGGCCTGCGATCGCTACACCGGGGGCGAGATGGCGATTGCCGCGATCACCTGCCCGGTGCTGTTTGCATTGGGGGCCCAGGACCAGATGACCCCGCCGAAGGCCGCGCAGGGTTTGTTTCAGGCGGCCCAGGCCGCGGGGAAAAAACCGCAGCGGGTGCTGCTGCCGATGGGGCATAACCAGATGACGGAGTCACCGGATGAGACGTTGTTTGCGTTGCGGGATTTTTTGCAGGCGGGGTGATTTCAAGGCTGCACAAAGGCTCCTGAGTGTGAGGTCTGCGACCGGCAACGCCCTTCGACACCGTTGGTGGTGAGTCTGTCGAACCATGGACGGCCAACTCTCCAATAGAGTGCCGGCCGTCCATCCTTCGACAGGCTCAGGACGAACGGGTGACTGCAGGCGAACGCGCCTTGCAACCGTTAGTCCTGACCTTCAGTCAGAACCGGATATGCACCGAGGGGGCACTGCGCTGCGCCTTGCCGTGGAACACCGCCTCGATATTGTTCCCCTCCGGATCGAGCACGAACGCCGCGTAATACCCCGGATGGTAGGCGCGCTCGCCCGGCGCGCCGTTGTCCTTGCCGCCATGCGCCAGCGCGGCCTGGTGGAAGGCATCGACCATTGCCCGGTCCCGCGCCTGAAAGGCCAGATGGTGGCGACCGGTCAGCTGGCCCTGCGCGGCCTCGCTGCCGGGGGTCGAGACAAACAGCTCATCGGCCCAGAAATAGCCCTCGCCCTCGCCGCCCAGCGGCACCTGCAGCGCCGCGAGCACGGCCGTGTAGAAGGTCTTGGCGCGGGGCAGGTCGTGCACCACCAGCTGGAGGTGGTCGATCAGACGGCCGCGGTGGATTTCCCGGGTTTCCATGGCTTCACTCCTTTGCGTCTTGTGCCGCATCGGCATGCCGGGCTTCGAATACCACCCTGGGCTCGGCCAGCGCCAGCACCGGCGCGGGGGTTTCGGGCGCGGGCAGCGCCAGCGCCTGGCGCAGCGTCAGCTGGTCCCAATGCCCTTGCTGCCACAGCGGCTCGGTGCCGGGCGTGCGGTCCAGCAGCAGGTGCTGCAGCAGCGGCGCGAGTGGCGTGGTGTCGGGGTCGCACAGCAGCACGTAGCGCGGCTCGTGGTCGTCAAGCGCGCGCGTCTGGCCCTCGTCGGGCAGCATGCCCAGCCAGCGCACTTGCGTGAGGGCCGCGAGCGCCGGCTCGAGCTGCAGCGCGTCGACCCGCAGGCGCCGCGCGAGCGCCAGCGCCGGCATGCCGCGCCCGGGCTGCTGGCGCGTTTCCTCGAGCACGGCGACGACTTCCAGCGCCAGCTCGAAGCTCCAGCCGCGGTGCGAGGAGCTGCGCGCCATGCCGGCCAGCAGGCTGGGCAGATAGGCCGTCACCACCGCCCCGAGCAGGAAGATCACCCAGGCAACGTAGATCCAGATCAGCAGGATTGGCACCGTTGCAAAGGTGCCGTAGATCGCCGAATAGGTCGGCACCGAGGCCAGGTACAGCGCCAGCACGTTCTTGGCCAGGGCCATGCCGATGGCGACAAACAGCCCGCCGACCAGCGCATGGCGCCACTTGACCGGCGTGTTGGGCACATAGTGGTAGAGCGCGGCCATTGCGCCCGACAGCAGCAGGAATTCGAGCGAGTTGAAGCCCACCTGCACCGCCTCGGGCAGCACCGCGACCAGGCCCCGCGAGGCATAGAGCACATAGGAGGTGGTTGCGATGCTGCCGCCCATCATCAGCGGCCCGAGCGTGATCACCGCCCAGTAGATCAGCAGCCGCTGGCCCAGCGAGCGCATGCGCTGCACGCGCCAGATGTTGTTGAGCGTGCGGTCCACCGTGAGGATCAGGCTGATCACCGTGACCAGCAGCACGCCGAAGCCCACGCCGCCAAGCTGGCTGGCCTTGGCCGCGAACTGCATCAGGTAGTCCATGACCTGCTGCGCGATGGCGTCGGGAATCAGGCTGTCGATGAGCCAGCGCTGCAGCGTCACCTGCAGCCGCCCGAAGGTCGGGAAGGCCGTGAACACCGCGAGCGCCACGGTGACGAAGGGCACGAGCGCGAGCAAGGTGGTGAAGGTCAGGCTGCTGGCCGTGAGCCCGAGGCGGTCCTCGCGAAAACGCGCCAGCAGCGTGTGCGCGGTATTGCGCCACGGGAAAGTGGTCAGGGTGTGGGCCAGTTGGCGCCAGCGCATGTTTGCACGGTGAAAGGACAAGGCCATGGCCGATATGATGCCATCCCAATGAATCCTTCCATTTCCATACCCGGCAGCGACGTCGCTGCCACCCGCTGGTGGGCGGTGCTCAGCCTGCTGGCGCTGATGCTGCTGTGCGTGGCCTGGGAGCTGTGGCTCGCGCCGCTGCGCCCGGGCGGCTCGTGGCTGGCGCTCAAGGCGCTGCCGCTGTGCCTGCCGCTGGCCGGGCTGCTCAAGCGCCGCATGTACACCTACCGCTGGGTCAGCCTGGTGATCTGGCTGTACTTCACCGAAGGCGTGGTGCGCGCCTGGAGCGACCCCGCGCCCAGCCGCTGGCTGGCGCTGGCCGAAGTCGCCCTGTGCCTGTCGCTGTTTGTCGCCTGCACGCTGCATGTGCGCTGGCGCCAGCGCGCGGCCAAGGCGGCCCGCTCTCCTGCCCTGTGATTCCTTAGCGAGAACCGTGATGTCCCAACTGCTCGATACCCTGCGCCAGATCGTTGGCGCCCCCCATGTGCTGACCGAAGGCGATCTGAGCGCCTGGGAGCAGGACTGGCGCCGCCGCAGCCACGGCAAGTCACTGGCCGTGGTGCGCCCGGCCAACACCGCCGAGGTCGCGGCCGTGGTGCGCGCCTGTAACGAGACCGGCACAAGTCTGATTCCCCAGGGCGGCAACACCGGCCTGTCCGTGGGCTCGACGCCCGACACCAGTGGCACCCAGGTCGTGCTGAGCCTGCAGCGCCTGCAGGCCGTGCGCGGCATCGACCGCGACAACCTGACGCTCACGGTGGAAGCCGGCTGCATCCTGCAGAACGTGCAGAAGGTGGCGGCCGATGCCGGGCTGCTGTTCCCGCTGTCGCTGGCCGCCGAGGGCAGCTGCACGATTGGCGGCAACCTGGGCACGAACGCCGGCGGCACGCAGGTCGTGCGCTACGGCAACAGCCGCGATCTGTGCCTGGGCCTGGAAGTGGTCACGCCCCAGGGCGAGATCTGGGACGGGCTCAAGGGCCTGCGCAAGGACAACACCGGCTACGACCTGCGCGACCTGTTCATCGGCAGCGAAGGCACGCTGGGCGTGATCACCGCGGCCACGCTCAAGCTGTTTCCGCAGCCCGCGGCGCGCCTGACGGCCTGGGCCGCGGTGCCGTCGATGGAAGCCGCCGTGCGCCTGCTGGGCCTGGCGCACCAGCAGCTGGGCGCGGGCCTGACGGGCTTCGAGGTCATGGGAAAGTTCGCGCTGAGCCTGGTCGTGCGCCACATGCCGCAGTTGCGCGTGCCGTTTGCCGACATGGCCGAGGCGCCCTACTGCGTGCTGCTGGAAAACTCCGACAGCGAATCCGAGGAACATGCGCGTGGGCGCTTCGAGGCGCTGCTGGAGATGGCTTTCGATGACGGCTGCGTGCTCGACGCGGTGGTTGCCGAAAGCATCGCCCAGGCCAAGGGCCTGTGGCATGTGCGCGAAAGCATTCCGCTGGCCCAGGCCGAGGAAGGCCTGAACATCAAGCACGACATCTCGATTGCGGCGTCGCGCATTCCCGCTTTCGTGGAATATGCCGATGCGCTGCTGCAGGCCGAGATCGAGGGCGTGCGGCTGGTCAACTTCGGCCATCTGGGCGATGGCAACCTGCATTACAACGTGCAGGCGCCGGCCGAGGGGGATCCGAAGGCCTTCCTGCGCGACCAGGAGGACCGCGTCAACCATCTGGTGTACGAAGCGGTGGCGAAATTCGGCGGCTCGTTCTCCGCCGAGCATGGCGTGGGCGCGCTCAAGGTGGACAAGCTGCAGCAGTACCAGTCGCCAGTGGCGCTGGGCATGATGCGCGCGATCAAGCAGGCGCTGGACCCCAAGGGGATCATGAACCCCGGATGCATCCTGCCGCGGCAGGACGCCCTTTAAGACCCGGCCTTGCGCTGATTCCTGATCAGCGTCTGCACATCCCGCGGCCACGGAACCTGCGCCGTCGGGGGGTCGATGAACTCCTGTGCCTGGCCGGCGTTGAGCAGCCACACGCGCAGCGCGTTCTGGCGCGGGTCGATGACCACGGCGGCGGACTCGACACCGCCTTCATGCGGGCGGTTGCCGGTGATGTACCACAGGCCGTCGGCCGCCGTCAGCGGCGACACCGTACGCATGTTGGCCAGCAGCAGCGGATATTCCTCGCCCATCAGCGCACGCAGCCTTGCGGCCAGCACGCCCTGTTCGAGGTAATTGTCCGCGTCATAGGGATACTTGCCGACCGATCCGGCCAGGCTGGCCAGCGACTCGAGCGGCGCACCGGCCGTGGCGCGCGTGTCGGCGGCGCCAGGTTTCGCGGGCACGGGTTTGTCGCTCAGGATCACGGCCGCGGTGGCGGAGACGTCGGCCGTGGTCAGCGGCACGGCTGACGCGTGGATGGTGCCCGCCATCGCGGGGACCGACACCGCCGGGGCCGCATGCGCCACTTTGGGTTCGGGCGGCTTGGGTTCACAAGCGGCAAGCAAGCCCGCGGCAGCCATGGCAAGCGCTGTCTGACAGGAAATAAATACAAAGCGCATGGTTCACACCTTCGAGCAAAGGGTTGAGGGCGGCGCGGCGACGCCGCCTCCCGATCTTGTATCACGGCCTCGGCACCCGCGCTCATCGCGTGGCAGGCCTGGTCCCGCACCATTCTGATGCGCGCGCCGGCGCCGGCCTGTCGGTCAAGGCGCCGCGCTGCGCGCGAGCGGCGCCCACGCATGAAAAAACCGGCGCTGTCGGCGCCGGTTCTTGCGTATTGCGCCAGGCGCGCGATCAGACCTGCGCCAGAGCCTGGTCCAGGTCCGCCAGCAGATCCTCGATATGCTCGATGCCCACCGACAGGCGCACCATGCCCTCGGTCACGCCGGCCTTGGCGAGCTCCGCGGCGTCAAGCTGGCGGTGCGTCGTGGAGGCCGGGTGCGTGGCCAGCGACTTGGCGTCGCCGATATTGACCAGCCGCGTGAACAGCTCCAGCGCATCGAGAAAGCGCGCACCGGCCGCGCGCGCATCGCCGGCATTGGCCTTGAGGCTGAAGGACACGATGCCCGAAGCGCGCCCGCCCGACTGCTTTTGCACGATCGCGTGGTCGGGATGGTCGGGCAGGCCGGCGTAGCGCACCCATTCGACCTTGGGGTGCTGCTGCAGCGTCTGGGCGATCTTCAGCGTGTTCTCGCAGATGCGGTCCATGCGCAGCGCGAGCGTCTCGATGCCCTGCAGGATCTGGAAGGCGTTGTGCGGCGAGATGGCCGCGCCCATGTTGCGCAGCGGCACCACGCGCGCGCGGCCGATGTAGGCGGCCGGGCCCAGGGCTTCGGTATAGACCACGCCGTGGTAGCTGACATCGGGCTCGTTCAGGCGCGGGAAGCGCTCGGGGTGCTCGGCCCAGGGGAAGGTGCCGCTGTCGACGATCGCGCCGCCGACGCTGGTGCCGTGGCCGCCGAGGTACTTGGTGAGCGAGTGCACGACGATGTCGGCGCCGAACTCGATCGGGCGCAGCAGATAGGGCGAGGGCACGGTGTTGTCGACGATCAGCGGCACGCCATGCGCATGGGCGATGTCGGCGAGCGCGCGGATGTCCGTCACGTTGCCCAGCGGGTTGCCGATCGACTCGATGAAGACCGCCTTGGTCTTGGCATCGATCAGCTTGCCGAAGCTCTCGGGGTCGCGCGCGTCGGCAAAGCGCACCTCGATGCCCTGCTGCGGGAAGGTGTGGGCAAACAGGTTGTAGGTGCCGCCGTAGAGCGTTGCGGCCGAGACGATGTTGTCGCCGGCCTCGGCAATGGTCTGGATCGCCGCCGTGATGGCCGCCATGCCCGAGGCCAGCGCCAGCGCCGCAATGCCGCCTTCCAGGGCCGCGACGCGCTTTTCCAGCACGTCGGTGGTCGGGTTCATGATGCGGGTGTAGATATTGCCCGGCACCTTCAGATCGAACAGGTCGGCGCCATGCTGGGCGTTGTCGAAGGCATAGGCCACGGTCTGGTAGATGGGAACGGCCACGGCCTTGGTGGTGGGGTCCGGGCTGTAGCCGGCGTGGACGGCCAGGGTTTCAATGCGCATGCTTGTCTCCTTGAAAGATTGGGTGGAACGCGTCGTGATCGCTGAAATTCTAGGACCCGCCTGCCCGCTGTGCGGCCCCGCACCTTCGCATTTAAAGTCATATGCTTAGCAGGAATGTGGCGGCTGCGACCATCTCGCGCCACCAGGTCAGTAGGTTGCATGGTCCACCCGTGCCCGCCAATACCCTTTGACCTTGGCAGCCCCGCTCGTCGACTGGGTCGGCCCTGCGCGCTCCAGCCGCTCAAGCCGCTCCAGCCGCCACACCCCCCTGCGGGGCGATGCATCATCGAGCGCACTGGAAACCTGCGCAGCCTGCTCCAGCTGGTCCAGTTCGTATTCCAGCGTCGTGTCCCCCGTCGCACTGTCAAAGCCCATTTGAAGCAATCGTGCTTGGGACAATGCGGGCGTTTCGATGGTGTCGTAGAACTGGTTCCAGTCGCGGTGCAGCAGGCGGACGGCAGCGTCTTCACTGGCGGCTCTCACGTTGCCCAAAGGATTCCCGGTTTTTTTCGGTTGAGCGAGTTGCTGCAGCTGCAGCGCTTGAAAGCGGGCGACTTCCCGGTCCAGCGCCACGTGTTTGCCATGCAATTGCCAGATCGGCACCACCATGGTCAAGGTGATCACCAGCAGCGCCAAGGCAGCTGCGGCCCAGACAAACTTCCAGGTCTCGTCTTCCACAAACTCGAGCTGCACTGACTTCATGGCAGCATTCCCCAGTGGCGAGGCAAGACACTGGGCCCGCCTGACAACACCGCCTCGACGGGATCTCGCGCGAAGGTCAAGACAACCGTATTCCATTGCTCGGGAGCCTCCGAGCCAGAACTGAGATCGGCCAGATGCGCCATTGCTTGTGCAGCCTCGAAGCGCCTCGTCCAGCTCATGGCGCGCGCGGCGCCCCGGGTTTTCAACTCCAATACGGTCAATGCATCGGGCTCAAGAAACGCCAGTCTGTTGGTCTGGCTGCGCTCACAAAATCGGTTCCTCGTCGCAACCGCCCACAACGGTTGCAGGCCCAGCAAGCGCCCTTTGTACCTTTGCGCCCACCGCTGGATGACCTGATGTATGCCGGGCTGCATGAACGCTGCCAGGCCCCGATGCCAGGGATCGAGGCTGCAGACGATTTGCGCAGCCTGCTCACCCGGCATTCCAATGGCCAGCGCCGCATGGGCCTGCGCAAGGGTCACGATTTCCCGATGGCGCCTCACTCCCGCAGGCAACACAAAGGCTGCAGGCGGGCAGAATGCGGCGCTCAGGTGCACGCGCAGACGCCATGCTTTGCCATGTTCGCGGCCCAGGGCTTCATCGACCTTGCGCAGCACATCGGTCAGCGGCAAGGTGACCGGTGGCTCGAAGCGCCACAGCGGCACACCGGGGCGCTGCACCAGCACAAGACCGGCGCCCACGTAGACGTCCAGCTTCTCAGACCAAACCGACCACACGGATGACCTCCTTCAGCGTGGTTTTTCCCATGCCTGCCAGATGGATGGCCTGCGCAATCAGGCGCTGCGCCGGATCCCGATAGACAGCCTGCTTGAATTCGCTCATGTTGGCCCGCGCCACCATCAGGTCGCGCACATGATCGGTGAGCATGTGCACCTCGGCCACGACAAAGCGCCCCTTGTATCCGGTATGCCGGCAGTGCGCGCACCCCTTCGGACAAGGCATGCGTTGCGGCACGGCGGTGTGTTGCGCTGCGATCCTTGCGCGTTCGTCGGCCGTGGGTTCACGCCACTGCAAACACTGCGGGCAGGCCTGGCGCAGCAGACGCTGCACCACCACACCGTTCAAGGCCGATGCCAGCGCGAAGGGCTCGATGCCGAAATGCTGGAAGCGCCCCAGCACATCCAAAAGACTGTTGGCATGAACGGTGGTGAACACCAGGTGGCCCGTCAGCGAGGACTGCACCGCAATCTTGGCGGTTTCAGCGTCCCGGATCTCCCCGACCAGGATCTTGTCAGGGTCGTGGCGCAGGATGGATCGCAGTCCAGTGGCAAAGGTCAGTCCCTTCTGTTCGTTGACGGGTATCTGCAGCACTCCGGGCAACTCGTATTCCACAGGGTCTTCGATCGTGATGATCTTCTCCAGCCCGTCGTTGACTTCCGAGAGTGCGGCATAGACGGTGGTCGTCTTGCCGCTGCCTGTGGGCCCGGTAATGAGCAGCATGCCGTGCGGGCGAGTGGCCAGATCGCGGATGAGAGGAGCCACACTGCCGTCAAAGCCCAGCATGTCCAGCGATACTCCCCGTTCGCCGTGGCGCAGCTGGGCCTTGTCCAGCAGACGCAGCACGGCGTCTTCCCCGAAGATGCTGGGCATGATGGAGACCCGCAGGTCCACCGCTTCCGTTCCCGTCGCCGGCTGCCAATGAATGCGGCCATCCTGCGGCCGCCGCCTCTCGGTGATATCCAATTGCGCCAGCACCTTGATGCGCGAGATGACCTCTTCGGCGCGCTGCGGATCATCCAGCCGAGGTCCGCGCGCCATTACACCGTCAAGCCGGTATTTGACTTTGACCCCCTGCCGATCTGTCTCGAAGTGGATGTCGCTGGCGCCGTCTGCATAGGCGCGTTCGATGGCGTCAGTCACAAAAGCCACAACGGGGCTGACCGCCATTGAAGCGGGCTCTGCGCCGGATGCGGGCACTGGCCTTGCGGGCACGGAACTGTCCGCTTTCGAAGAGATCCTGCCGCGCAGCCGCAGCAGTTGCCCCGGTTGGGCCAGGGCCAGTCGCGCGCCTGCTGTCGCCAGGCGCTGCAGGCATTGGGTTGCGGCGCCTGACCACGGATCATCAAACAGCAGCAGCATCCCTTGCGGCAAGCCTGCTTGCAGGCCCTCGGCCACGCCGGGAATCAGACTCACCTGCGCTTTTTCCAGGGCCGCATCTTCAAGCAGCGCAACGCCCTGACTGTCCAGCAACACCTGGGCCGTGAACAGCTCTCCCAATTCAATTCGCAGCCATTTGCAAAGCGCGCCATCCTGTACCGGACCCAACGCGCGCGCCCGCTCGATAGCTTGTGCAACCTGCGTTGCATCGGTGAATTTGAATGTGTCTTGACGCATGCGAAAGACAGTAAAAGTTCAGCGCAGCAAAGTGGCCATATCGAACACCGGCAGATACATCATGACGACGATGCCGCCGACCATCAGGGCGACGGCCATCAGCAGCACGGGTTCGACAATGCGCGTCAGGCGCTCGACGAACAGCTCGAAGTGCTCGCCGTGCAGCCGGGAAACCACATGGGCCGCAAGATGGAAATCGCCATTGCGTTCCGCTGCCGCCATCAGGCGCCTGCCCACCTCGTTGCAAAGTCCCACATCGGCCAGTGCTTGGGCGACGGCCCCCCCCTGCTCGATGCGGCGCAAGCCTTTTTGCAGCGCCATCGACAGCCGCGCATCCAGGGCCGAGCCGCTGGCCACCCGCAGCGCCTCGGTCATCGGGTAGCCCCCTTTGAGCATCAGAGTCAACGCCTGGTAGAGCATGGCCAGCTGGAAGTCCTCAATGCGACTTCGCAACCACGGCACCCGCATCGCCAGCGCCAGCAAATGCCGGCGCGCCGCGCCACTCCAGACCCAGGCGCCCAGAGCGAGCACAGCCACCGCGACAGCGATCAGAGTGACCGTCTGGTGACTGCTCACCCATTGGGCCAGGCCAATCATCGCGCTGACGGAGCCGTTGGTCTCACCACCGCGCAGATTGCTGTACATGCGCGCAAAGTTGGGCATCACCACCAACAACAGAAACAGCGAGATCCCCATGCCCAGCGCAGTGACCAAAGCCGGGTAGATCGCCGCGCTGACCACCTTGCGGCGCAGTTGCTCGACCAGCGCGTCGAACTGCAGGTAATCGGACAGTGCCTGGGCCAGGTCGCTGGTGCGTTCGCCCGCGCGGACCGCCGCCACGAGCACCGCCGGCGCCTCGGGCAGGTGCTGCAGCGCCTGTGACAGCGCCATGCCTTGATGCAGCTGGGCCAGCAGTTGCGCAGCAAGGCTGCCGGAGTGCCCTGCCAAACGCTCGCGGGCACTGAGCGTGTCCACGGCCTCCACCACGGTCATGCCCGCCTGGATCAGCATGCTTACTTCGCGGCAGAAAATGGCAAAGCGACCGCGCTGGGACTTCCGCGACGATGGACGCACCCAGGCAGGCGATCCAGCGTCGCGCATCGACAACACGGTACAGCCCTGCGCCATCAAGCGCAGCCGCAGACATTCTTGCGACTCGGCCTCGACGCGCTCTTCGCTCACTCGCTGATCCCCCAGGCGCAGGTAGCGCACGGCAAAAGTCTTGCTCATGGCTTGTGACCCGCGGAGGGAGGAGCCGTCAGTGGCTTGTATACGAAGCTCCAATCGCTGTAATGCTGTGCGCTGCCCAACCCCATCTCGGCCAGCTCGGCGCCTGCCGCCCGAATGGGCCGTGCCTGGCTCTTGCTGAAAACCCCGGCGATTCCTCCGCCCGGTGCGGCCACGATGCCCCAGTCGTTTGAACGGGTCATCGGGTCGGGATACACCCGGCGCAGGTGGCGCTGCAAGCCGACAAAGCGCCGGTCGTTGGTCAGCTCCTCCAGCGACCTGGGCCACTCCTTGACAGCGCCGGGGGAGCGCTCGTGGTAGGCACCGATGGCGCGCACGATGTCCGCCCCCAGGCGCAGCAGTTCGGCCTCGCGCTCGCGCTGGGCCTGCTGCGAAACCACAGCCATCACCTGATGCGTCGCCAGCGCCAGCAGGGCCAAGGCGGCCAGCACCGCCACCAGAGTGAAGCCGCCTTGCGTGTGGCAACGGCAGCCACGAAAGCATTTACCAATTCGCATAGGCACTCCCGTCGTTGGCATGTCCCGCAGCGCCACTCCGGACGTCAAAGACCGATTCATCACCCCCTTCTCGCGCCGGCACCGGCACCCAGCTGTCGCTGCGCCCGGTGATCGGATCCTCCGGCACGGCTCGGATATAGCGGGAGTCCACCATTTCTTCCAGCGTCAGGGGGTACCTTCCCTTGTCACGGTAAAAGTAGTCAATGGCCTGGCGCAACCCCAGCAGGTTGTAGCGCAGCGTGGCCTCGCGCGCCTCATGCACGCGGTCCAGATACAAGGGCGCAGTGATGCCCGCCAGGATCGCCAATACCGCCAGCACCACCAACAGCTCCATCAGCGTGAAGCCCGCATGGCGCACGAACCGCCCGCGGCTATTGCCCACGGATTTACCAAGTCGCATAGCTGCTCCCATCAAGAGCCAGGGCGTCCGACGAGGAACGCACATCGAAAACGTCGGCTCCGGGAGCCGGCTTGTCGGGAGGAGAGGCATAGCTGCGCAGCCGCCAGGTCTGCTGCGCTGGCAGGCCGGGGTCGGAAAAAGGGTCACGCGGTATCTGGCGCAGAAAGTACAGCTGCCGCCCCTGGCCCCTTGCCCGAGCGTCGGCCACGCCAGCCGCCAGCACCTGCAAAGATGCGGGGTAGCCCGAGTCGGTGCCGGCAGAAATCACGCCCCGTTCTGCCTGGCGCTTGTAATCGTCGAGGGCCGCACGTATTTCCCACAGCGACCGGCGCAGTTCGCGCTCCTTGCCGGCTTTCACCAGCGTCTGGCCAAGCGGCAGGATGGCCGCCGCCAGAATGCCCATGACGGCCATCACCACCAGCAGCTCGATCAGAGTGAAGCCCTTCACAAAGCTGTACGAACGGTGGGATGCGTGCGCTGGCATCACTGTATTTCCACAGACCAGGTGGGCTTGCTTGCCAGCGGAACCAGCGTATTCACCCCCAATGGATCCAGGGCCTGAAACCACAGGCCGGCCTTGCCCGGGACCAGCGCCTTCAGGCGCAGCAAGACCAGATCGCCCGAGCCCGTCACCCCCTTCTCGGCATTGCTCAGCAAACCTATGCTGACCCGGCCTTGCGCTGCATTGACGGCGTGCGTGAAACTGCTGGCTGCCGATGACTGGCGAAAAAATGGGCCTTCGGAAACACCCACGACCTGCAGATGCTCGGGAGCAAAGCGCACATCCATGGGCATGCCGGTCAGCGGCGCGCCGGAGGCCGCGTGAAGCGCCACCGTGAAGGTCTCACCCGCTTTGATCGATTCGGGGCCTTTGAACTGGAGACTCAGCCCTGCGGGCAGCGGCCCTACATCGACGGACGACCCCACCGGCGCACCAGCATCCGTAGACGATGCCTTTGCTCCCGACGCATTGACCTGCGCTCCGGGCCGTCGCCGCAGGCGCGTGAAATTCTCCGTTCCTACCCACATCTCGGCTTGGGACAACTCGGGACGGGGAGCGGATCGGAGAATGCGTGGAGTGATGGCCAACACCAGCTCGGTATTGTTCACGTCGTCCTTGTTGCTGGAGAACAAGCGCCCCGCCACGGGCAGGTCGCCCAGCCCGGGTATGCGGTTGGAGCTGTTGCGGTCGCTCTTGCTGATCAGTCCACCCAGCAGCTGGGTTTCTCCGTCCCGCAGGCGCAGCGTGGTGCTGGCATTGCGTGTGCCGATCTGGTAGGCAAGCGACCCCCCGGTGGAGCGCACCTCCCCGGCCACCGCGCTGACTTCCAGGCTCAACTTGATGGCCACTTCGTCATCGGGAGACACAATCGGCTCGACTTCCAGCTTCAGGCCCACGTCCTGGTAGGTGATGCTCTCGGAAATGAAGCCGTTGGAGCCGGCGGTCGTGGTGACCACAGGGAGCTTGTCGCCAATCAGGATCGTGGCCTTCTCGCGACTGCGCGAGCGGATGCGAGGGTTGGCCAGGGTGTTGAAGTCGCCCACCTCGCGCCGCAGATTGAGCAGCAGGCTGCCCACACCCACCCCTACGCGGCCGGAGTTGATGCTTTTGAGGCTGTCCAGGGTAAGACCGCCCTGCCCGGCCAGGGGCAGCAGGGACAAGCTCACGCTATGCGGCACATTGACACCCAGTTCGGTCAGGCGGGTGGTCTTGATCTCCATGACTTCCACTTCGAGCATGACCTCGGCCTCGCCCTGGTCGTGCAGCGCGACCAGGCGCTCGGCCAGCGCCACGATCTCCGGCGGCTCGCGCAACGCGATCATGTTGGCCTTCTCGTCGACAAAGGGGGGCTGGATGCGCAGCATGCTCTGCAGCAGCGTGGCCGTGGTCTTGGCCTGCGCATTGGCCAGGTGAAAGACCCGTATCACCTGCTCGCGGTGCTGCTTGAGCTTTTCCGGGGTGCTGGGGAAGACCATGACAGTTTTCGCGTCCACGATATGGCGCGAGAGGTGGAAGGCGCCCAGCACCAGATCAATGGCATCCTCGACCTGGGCCGAGCGTATGAAAATGCTGGCCCGCTGGTCCATGGGCACGTCGCGATCGACGACGAAACTCACCCCGCTGCCGTCGCGGATCGCTTCCAGCAGCGAGGCCAGCGGCGCATCGCGAAAGTCCAAACTGATCGCGCGTACCTCTGCCAGGGCGCGCTGGTTGTCCGGGCCTGCGGCAATGCGGGCCTCCAGCTCCAGCTGGCGCTTGAGCTGGGTCAGTTCCGGATGCCGCGGCACATGGCCCAGCGCACTGTCTATGGTGCGCAATGCGGCGTCCTTGTGGCTTGCGGCCGCTTGCTGGCGTGCGATCTGCAGGGATTGCTGCACATGCCGCTCGCGCATCAGGTCCGTCTGCAGATCCTTCATGCGGGCATTTTGCGGCTCCAGCTGCAGCGCGCGCTCCAGGGTGGCGCGCGCCGCATCCCACTGGCCGTTCATGCGTTCGTGCATCGCCTGGGCCGCCAGCCGGGCCAGGGCCTCGTCACGGCTGCTGATCAGCCCGCTGCGCAACGCGGTGCTGTCAGGGTAGCGGCTGCTGCCATCGTGCAGGGTCTTGATCGCGGCCTCGAATTGGCCGCCACGCAGCTGCGTCGCGGCTTCTTCACGGATCATCTGGGCCGCGCAGCCGGCCAGCAGCAGCGTGGCCATGCACACGCCTGCGCCCTTCAACATCATCTGGCTGCTGGCTGCTGTCATAAACGATCAGCGCGTTTCAAAGCGAGGAGCAGGCGGCAGGACCAGCTGCACCACGGTCTGGGTCTGCGGGTGCCTCAGTTCCACCATGTCCGCGCTCATGCGTTCGACGCGGTAGCCGTTGGCAAATACCTTGCCCGGCTCGAGCCTGGCCAAGCTGCCATCGCCCCAGCGCGCCAGCACCATGGTTTGTCCTTCAGGTGTGCGCATGCGGCCGGTGAAAGTCAGCCGGGGCACCGGCACCCTGGGAATCTCCGGCACGGCCAACACTGCTGGGGGCGGCGCGACAACGGCCAAAGGTGCGGGCGGCGGCATGAAAAAAGGGTCCCGGGCTGCCGGCTCGAGTGTTTTGCGCAGGGCCGAAGGGGAGGCGACTTTCCCATCTGAATTGGCAACCACGGAAAACGCACCCGCTGTCGCGGTCGTGGCCAACACCACCCGCCACCACAGCCGGCACAAAGCAGAGCCAGGGCTTGGCTCAGTCGAGTACATGCAGCGCCCAGGTCCATTGCGCGTCCAGCACACCAGGGCTGGCGGGAACCGCCTGCAAATGCAGGTTCTGAACCGCGAGTGACGGATTGACCTGCATCAATGCAGATTGCCAGGCTTTCGA
>JBEVDH010000044.1:0-65762 GCA_040514115.1 Comamonas sp.
TCGTTGACCTGCGGATACAGCGTGTCGCCGCGCAGCGGCAAACCCAGCGCAGCCATATGCACGCGCAGCTGGTGGCGCCGCCCGCTCACGGGCGCGAGCGCGTAGCGGGCCCAGTTTCCCTCGCGCTGGAGCAACTGCATGCGCGTGAAACTGTTGGGCTCGCCCGCCACTTCATGCATGCGAAAGAACTGCCCGCTTTCTTCCATGCGGCTGACATGCTCGCGTGGAAACTGCACGGCGTCATTCCAGGGCGCGACCGCTTCATAGCGCTTGTCGACCGCGCGTTCGCGAAACAATCCCTGATAAAGACCGCGTGTGGCCCTTTGCACGGAAAACAGCACCAGGCCCGCGGTTTCGCGGTCGATGCGGTGGATCGGCGAGAGCTCGGGCACATCGAACTCGCGCTTGAGGCGCACCAGCAAGCTGTTTTGCAGGAAGCGCCCGGCCGGCACCACGGGCAGAAAATGCGGCTTGTCGGCCACCAGCAGGTGCGCATCGCGAAACAGTACCTGGGCCTCGAAGGGCAGCGGCGCCTCGTGCTCCAGCGTGCGGTAGTAATAAAGCCGCAGTCCGGACACCAGCGCGCGCTCGGGGCCCACGCGCTGCCCATGCTCATCGACCACCTCGCCGGCCTCCATGCGGGCCTGCCACTGGGCCCGCGAGACGGCCGGCAGGCGCCGGGCCAGAAAATCGAGCATGCTGCCCGCCCCCTGGGTCGGCAGGACAATGCAGCTCGGGCTGACCCCGTCGCGCAGGGGCAGGACTTTGGGATCGTGCGGATTGTGCATGGCGGCGTGATTCTAGCTGCAGCCCGGGAACCGGCGGCGCGGACCGCCATTTTGTAAGCCAATGGCGCGAGCGTGTGCGCGGGCCTTGGATGCGCAAGGATGCGAAGCTAGGATGCAGGCATGCGGTAGCCCGCGCACGCCCAGGCTCCCCTGGCCGCGCATCGCCAGGTTGCACCAACATCTCCCATGACCCAGCAAAACACACCCGACACCTCGCCCACCCGTCCCGATCCGGCAACCCCCAAGCCCCGGCGCCACCGCGTCCTGCGCTGGGTGGCCGGCATCGTGGCCGTGCTGCTGGCGCTGCTGGTCGCGCTGATCCTGTTCATCGTCTATTTCGACCTGAACCGCGCCAAGCCCTGGATCGAGCAGAAGGTCAGCGAGGGCACGGGCCGCAGCTTTTCCATCTCCGGGCCGCTGTCTGCCGACTGGCACTGGCCGCAGCCGCTCGATACCGGCTGGCGCCGCTGGATTCCCGGCGTCACCGTGCATGCCGAGCAGCTGGAACTGGGCAACCCGGTGGATTTCACCACCCCCGAAGCGCCTGCCAGCGCTGCAACCGGCCTGCCGGCATTGCCCGGGCGCAAGGGGCTGGGCATGCCCGTGCCCGGCGCACAAGGCGAAGCTGCCGATGCCAAGGCGACGCCCGGCAAGCCCGATGGCGCCCCGCAGAAGGTGACAACGTCGGCCAAGGCGGCAGACGCTGCGCCGGCCAATGAGGCAGCGGACGCGGCACGCGACCCCGCCACCATGGCCAGCATTGGCCATGCCAGCGCCTCGCTGCGCCTGTGGCCGCTGCTGGCGCGCAGCATCCAGATCGACACGCTGGTGCTCGATGAACCCGACATCGTGCTCGCACGGCGCAAGGATGGCAAGGCCAACTGGCAGTTCGAGCGCCGCGAACCCAGTGCCCAGCCCTGGGAATTCGATCTCGGTGAGCTTCGCATCCAGCACGGCTGGCTGGGGTATGTCGATGGCACCATGGATCTGGCCATCCGCGCACGCCTGGCCTCCATTGACAATGCGCCTGCAGACAGCCCCTACGGCCTGGGCTTTGCAGTGACGGGCCGCTATGGCAAGGCCCAGGTCACGGGCCAGGGCAAGGCCGGCCCGGTGCTGAGCCTGCGCGAGCAGAAAGTGGACTACCCGTTGCAATTGTCGGCACGCGCGGGCAGCGTCACGGCCTCGGCCGAGGGCATCCTGGCCAACCCGAGCAAACTCTCGGGCCTGGATTTCGACGTCGCACTCAAGGCCGCGAGCATGGCCGATCTCTACCCCCTCACGGGCCTGGTGCTGCCCAATACCCCGGCGTTCGAGACCCGTGGGCATCTGACGGGCAGCCTGGAGCCGCAAAAGGCCGTGTGGAAATACGAGCAATTCAAGGGCAAGGTCGGCCGCAGCGATCTCGCCGGCAGCCTGACCTACACCTCGGCCAAGCCGCGGCCACGGCTTGAAGGCTTCATGCGCTCGGAGCAGCTGCGCCTGGCCGATCTGGTGCCCGTGCTGGGCACGTCCGAAGCCAAGGCCCAGCGCGCCAAGGCCACGGGCGGCAAGATCCTGCCGGACGAGACTTTCGACATTGGCCGCTGGAACGCCATGGACCTCGATCTGAAGTTCGACGGCAAGCACATCGTGGGCTCCGACAAGCTGCCCATCGACGCCCTGAGCACCCATGCAGTGCTCAAGAACGGCGTGCTGCGCCTGGACCCGCTGCGCTTTGACGTTGCCAAGGGCAAGTTCAATACCGTGCTAGTGCTCGACAGCAACAAGAAGCCGCTGCAGGGCGAGATCCGCGGCACGGTGGCCGGCCTGAAGCTCTCGGCACTGTTCCCCAAGGTCGCGCTGATGGAGAAAAGCCTGGGCCAGATGGATGGCGCGGTGGCGCTCACGGCCCAGGGCAACTCGGTGGCCAAGCTGCTGGGCACAAGCACCGGCGAATTCAAGCTCTATGTGCGCAACGGGACGCTGAGCGCCGAACTGCTCGATCTGGCCGCCCTCAACGTCGGCAGCGTCGTGGTCGCCAAGCTGTTTGGCGACGATCGCGAGGTGCAGCTGCAGTGCGCGGTGGCGGACTTCGCGGTGAACCAGGGCGTGGCGCGCGCCCGCGTTGCCAAGCTGGCGACGCCCGAAGCCAATGTCGAGATGACCGGCACCATCGACCTGGGCCGCGAGCTGTTCGACCTGAACATCAAGCCCGAGTCGCTGAAGTGGAAGTTCTTCTCGCTGCGCACGCCGCTGTACGTGCGCGGTCCCTTCTCGCAGCCCAAGGTCCGCCCGGAAATCGCCCCCCTGGCGCTGCGCGCCGGCGCAGCCGTGGTGGCCGCGGCCATTGCCCCGGTGGCGCTGGCACTGCTGCCGATCACCGTGCCGGCCGCTGAGGATGATGCCAACTGCGGCGCGCTGCTGGCGGCGGGCCGGGCCCAGGTGCAGGCCGGCCCGAAGGGCGCCAACAAGCCGGCGCGCGCCAAGTGATCGAGGCGGCGCGCCTCAGGGTTCCTGCGGCGCGCTGGCGGCTTGCCCCGCAGTGCAGGCCTGGCACCAATCGGCCAACGCCTCGTCGATCGGCGTGGCGCGCTCAAGCAGCTGCGGCCAGCGCCGCAGACAGCTGTGGGCAATGGTTTCCACTTGCCACACCGCCTCGCGGTGCAGCAGCGCCAGCTCGGCCATGCCCTGCAGGTCATCCTTCAGATAACCCAGCAGATCGCCGAGTTGCTTGGGGTGCGAGCCGGCCTGCGCCAGCTCCTGCTCCAATGCCTTGAGGCGCCCGTCAAGCCAGACCACGGCACGGTCCGCCGGCCGCGGCGTGGTCTTGGGGGCCGCCGGCGCCAGGGCCGGCGCAGCAAAGGGCACCCGCAACTGCGCCCAATGCGCAAAGCGCTCGCCCAGCACCGCCCCCATGGCCTGCACCTCGGCCATCAGCGGCTCGATCTCCAGCCCGGCATCGACGTCCACCGCCAGCAGCGGCAAGATCTTCTCGACCAGGTCGGGTGGATAGCGCCGGTGGTTCATGCGCAGCATCAGCGACAGCCGCGGTCCGGGCATATCGGCATATTTTTCGTGGAAGGCCGACACCACCTCGGCCAGGATCAGCATCTGTCCCATCGGCGAGATCTGCTCGCGCTGCAGCCCGCGCGGGTAGCCGCTGCCATCGAGACATTCATGGTGTTCGAGCACCGCGGTCTGCACGGCGGCCGTGTAGACATGCTGCTCGCGCAGCACCCACATCGCCGTCACCGAATGCGCGACCAGCTGCTTGCGCTCCTCCGGGCTCAGCTTGTGCGACGCATCGGTCCATGCCGGCGGCATGTACAGCATGCCGATGTCATGCAGCAATCCGGCGGCGGCCAGCGGCACGCAATCGCGCTCGCTCCAGCCGGCCTTGAGCGCAAGATAGAGCGCGACCAGCATCATCTGCAGGCTGTGGCTATAGAGTTCGGGGCGCTGCTCGCGCATCAGCGTGAGCTTGAAGGCAATGGGCGTGGGCAGCGGCATGAAGCGCAGCGGCGCGAGCAACCGGCCGACGCCGCCCAGCGCCTCGGCCAGGCGCCGCACCAGGGGCATGGCTTCACACTGCACCAGGACCTCGGCCTCGATGGACTGGATGCAGACCATGTTGTCGACCATCAGATTGTGGTCGATGGCCTCGCGCAAGGGCGCCCGCACCAGGCGGTCGTAGAGACGGCTGTCGATACGCGCACCGCTCTCCACGAGCTTGATGCCCCGATCGGTGTAGATCGGACTGTGCGTGATGACATTGTCCTTCTCGGCCATCTGCGTGATCGCCCGCAGGAAATGCTCGCTATCGCGCAGGTCTTCCGGCACCGCATCCTGTTGTGGGAGAGCAGTTGTTGACATTCGTTCGGATTTTTTGAAACAAGCCGTAAATATACGACCTTGCGCAAGCCCTGGCTACGCGTGCGGTGCGCAATGAAAATGGCCCTTGCGGGCCATGGTTCGGAACGCCGGTTGCGGACTCAGCGCAGCAGCGTGACGCCGGTCTGCTCCTGGACCTGCGCGAACTCCACGCCCGGTGCCAGCTCGACGACCTTCAGGCCCTCGGGGATGACGTCGAACACGCCCAGGTCGGTGATGATGCGGTCGACCACGCCCACGCCGGTCAACGGCAGCGTGCACTGCGGCAGGATCTTCAAGTCCGTGGTGCCGTCCTTTTTCTTCGCGACATGCTCCATCAGCACGATGACGCGCTTCACGCCGGCCACCAGGTCCATGGCGCCGCCCATGCCCTTGACCATCTTGCCCGGGATCATCCAGTTGGCCAGGTCACCCTTCTCGCTGACCTGCATCGCGCCCAGGATCGACAGGTTGATCTTGCCGCCGCGGATCATGGCGAACGACTGGTCGCTGCCGAAGATTGCCGAACCGGGAATGGTGGTCACGGTCTGCTTGCCGGCGTTGATCAGGTCGGCGTCGACCTGCTCCTCGGTCGGAAAAGCGCCGATGCCGAGCATGCCGTTTTCCGACTGCAGCCACACTTCCTTGTCGCCCGTGTGGTTGGCCACCAGCGTCGGAATACCGATGCCCAGGTTCACATAGAAGCCGTCTTCGAGTTCCTGCGCCGCGCGCGCAGCCATCTGGTCTTGGGTCCACGCCATGGTCAGGCTCCTTGCTTTGCGGTAACGGTGCGCTTTTCAATGCGCTTTTCGGGGTTCGGGTTGTGCACGATGCGGTGCACGTAGATACCCGGCAGGTGGATGTCGTCGGGCGCGATCGCACCGACTTCGACCACCTCCTCGACCTCGACGATGCAGACCTTGCCGGCGGTGGCCGCGGCGGGGTTGAAGTTGCGCGCCGTCAGGCGGAACTGCAGATTGCCGCTCTTGTCGGCGCGGTGCGCCTTGACCAGCGACACCTCGGGCACCAGCGAGCGCTCCATCACATAGGTTTCGCCGTCGAACTCGCGCAGTTCCTTGCCTTCGGCCACGAGCGTGCCCACGCCGGTCTTGGTGAAGAACGCCGGGATACCCGCGCCGCCCGCGCGCAGCTTTTCCGCCAGCGTACCCTGGGGCGTGAATTCGAGCTCGAGCTCGCCCGCCAGGTACTGACGCTCGAACTCCTTGTTCTCGCCCACGTACGAGGAAATCATCTTCTTGATCTGGCGGGTCTCGAGCAGCTTGCCCAGGCCGAAGCCGTCGACGCCCGCATTGTTCGAGATCACCGTCAGGTTCTTCACGCCGGTATCGCGCAGCGCATCGATCAGCGCCTCGGGAATGCCGCACAGGCCGAAGCCGCCGACGGCCAGCATCTGGCCATCGGCCACCACGCCGGCAAGCGCCTCGGACGCCGAGGGATAAAGCTTTTTCACTGTTGTCTCCTGGTAAGGGGTATTCGCCACGATACTACGTAGCGAACTACGTAGTTTTTCGTAAAGACTTGCACTATGACCAACGACTACCGGCTGGCTTTCGAGATGGCGCCCGTGGGCCTGGCCATTTCGCGCAACCGCGTCATGACCGATTGCAACCAGCAACTGTGCACCATGTTTGGCGCGTCGCGCGAGCTGCTGGTCGGTCAGTCCTTTCAGATTCTCTATCCATCCGTCGAAGAGTATGAACGCCTGGGCGTGCGCATGGCCCCGATCCTCAGCGCCACGGGCCTGTATTCGGACAGCCGCATCATGCAGCGCGCCAGCGGCGAAGCCTTCTGGTGCCATGTGTCGGGGCGCACGCTCGAGCGCGACAGTCCGCATGCGGCCGGCGTCTGGAGCTTCGAGGACCTGAGTGCGCAGCGCCCGGTCAAGGCCGGGCTCACCGGACGCGAGCGCGAGGTCGCGGCCAAGCTGCTCGAAGGCATGACCTCGAAGGAAATGGGCAGGGCCCTGGGGATCAGCTACCGCACGGTGGAGATCTACCGCTCGCGCCTGATGCGCAAATACGGCGCCAGCACGGCCGCCGACCTGGTGCGCAAGCTGACGCTGGGCTAGGCGCAACGGCCGCCTGCATGGGAAAAAAATTGCTATCGCGCTCTTGCAAACATGCAATCGGCGCAAGCCCGCGGCGCATAGTTCTTGACTAATAATTATTTACGTCCAATAGCAAACCCTCAAAATTGAAAGATTCCGCATGAACAAGCTCACCACCGTTGCCGGTGCCCCAGTGGCCAACAACCAGGATTCGATGACCGCCGGCCCGCGCGGCCCCATGCTGCTCCAAGACATCTGGCACCTGGAAAAGCTCGCCCACTTCAACCGCGAAGTGATTCCCGAGCGCCGCATGCATGCCAAGGGCTCGGGCGCGTTCGGCACCTTCACCGTGACCGGTGACATCACGCGCTTCACCAAGGCAAAGATCTTTTCGGAAATCGGCAAGTCCACCGAGATGTTCGCGCGCTTTTCCACCGTGGCCGGCGAGCGCGGCGCGGCCGATGCCGAGCGCGACATCCGGGGCTTCGCGATGAAGTTCTACACCGAGGAAGGCAACTGGGACATGGTCGGCAACAACACGCCGGTGTTCTTCTTTCGCGACCCGCTCAAGTTCCCCGACCTGAACAAGGCCGTCAAGCGCGACCCCTACACCAACATGCGCTCGGCCGAGAGCAACTGGGACTTCTGGACCGGCCTGCCCGAGGCGCTGCACCAGATCACCATCGTCATGAGCGACCGCGGCATCCCCAAGGATTACCGCCACATGCATGGCTTCGGCTCGCACACCTACAGCTTCTACAACGCCCAGAACGAACGCTTCTACGTGAAGTTCCACTTCGTGAGCCAGCAGGGCATCGAGAACCTGACCGATGCCGAGGCCGCGGCCGTCGTGGCCGGCGACCGCGAAAGCGGGCAGCGCGACCTGCTGGGCGCGATCGAGCGCGGCGAGTTCCCCAAGTGGAAGCTGTGCGTGCAGGTCATGCCCGAAGCCGAGGCCGACACCTACCGCTTCCACCCGTTTGACCTGACCAAGGTCTGGAGCAAGAAGGACTATCCGCTGATCGAGGTCGGCATCGTCGAGCTCAACCGCAATGCGCGCAACTACCACGCCGACGTCGAACAGGCATCGTTCACCCCCGCCAACCTGGTTCCCGGCATCGGCGTCTCGCCCGACCGCATGCTGCAGTCGCGCCTGTTTGCCTATGGCGACGCAGCGCGTTACCGCCTGGGCGTGAACCACCACAGCATTCCGGTCAACGCGCCGCGCTGCCCGGTGCACTCCTACCACCGCGACGGCGCGATGCGCGTCGATGGCAACTTCGGCGCCACCATTGCCTACGAGCCCAACACGCGCGGCGAATGGCAGCAGCAGCCCGCATTCCAGGAGCCGCCGCTGGCCCTGCATGGCGCGGCCGACCGCTGGAACTACCGTGAAGACGACAACGACTACTTCACCCAGCCCGGGGACCTGTTTCGCCTGCTCGCGCCCGATGCGCAGCAGCGCCTGTTCGACAACACCGCGCGCAACATTGCCGGCGTGTCCGAGCACATCGTGCAAAAGCACATTGCCCACTGCACCCAGGCCGATCCAGCCTATGGCGCGGGGGTGACACGGGCCATCGAGGCGCTCAAGGCCGGCCGATAGGCGCCGCGCGGGCACGGCTTCTGGATTGTGCGCATGGCGCCGATCCAGGCCGCGCACTATGCTGGGTTTTCTTCAGGAGATCCCCGCCATGTCGCCCCGCTACCCCTTCCCCGCCGTCAATGACCTGCCCGAGGACATCCGCGCGCGCATCCTTGAGGTCCAGGAAAAAGCCGGCTTCATTCCCAACGTATTTCTCGCATTCGCGCGCCGCCCGGCCGAGTGGCGCGCGTTCTTTGCCTATCACGACGCGCTGATGCTCAAGGAGGAAGGCTCGCTGAGCAAGGGCGAGCGCGAGATGATCGTCACCGTGACCAGCGCCGCCAACCAATGCCTGTACTGCGTCGTGGCCCACGGCGCGATCCTGCGCATCTACGAGAAGAAGCCGCTGCTGGCCGACCAGCTGGCCGTCAACTACCGCAAGGCCGACATCTCCCCGCGCGAGCGCGCGATGCTGAACTTCGCGATGAAGGTCGCCGCGCGCAGCCATGAAGTCGAAGACAGCGATTTCACCGTGCTGCATGCCCATGGCTTCGATGACGAAGACATCTGGGATATCGCGGCCATCACCGCGTTCTTTGGCCTCTCCAACCGCATGGCCAGCTTTGCCGGCATGCAGCCCAACCCGGAATTCTTCCTGATGGGGCGGGTGCCGAAGGCGAAGGCGCAGTAGGCGGGCCATGCTGGCACGGAGGGCGCTCGGTCACCCTTCGACCGGTCCGCGCAGGCAGGCTCGCGGCGAACGGTGTTGACCCCCTTCGACGAGCTTGAGGCGAACGGTGTTGATCCGTTCGTCCTGAGCCTTTCAAAGGACGAGCGGTCTGCCCCGCCACGCGTAAAAAATCCGACGTAACAAAATCCCCCAGTCCCTGCGCATAGAATCACCCGCTGCTGGAGTGCGCCCAGGGAGGGGGTACGCCATGACGCCTATCCATCTGTATCAAAAAGAGACGCCCGATGACAAACGATGAAATCCTGGCCCAGTACGGCCCCCGCGAGGCCATGGAGTACGACGTGGTGGTGGTCGGGGGCGGCCCCGGCGGCCTGTCGACCGCGATCCGCCTCAAGCAACTGGCCGCGGAAAAAGGCCAGGAGCTGTCGGTCGTGGTGTTGGAAAAGGGCTCGGAGCCCGGCGCCCACATTCTCTCGGGCGCGATCATGGACCCGAAGGCCCTCACCGAGCTGATTCCCGACTGGAAGAAGCTCGGCGCGCCGCTGAACCAGCCGGTCACCGATGACGCGATGGTGTTCCTGGGCGAGAAATCCTCGCTGCGCACGCCCAACATGCTGCTGCCGCAGTGCTTTCAGAACCACGGCAACTACATCGTCAGCCTGGGCAATGTCGTGCGCTGGCTGGCCGAGCAGGCCGAAGGCCTGGGCGTGGAAATCTTCCCCGGCTTCCCCGCGGCCGAGGTGCTCTACAACGAAGACGGCTCGGTCAAGGGCGTGGCCACCGGCAACATGGGCGTGGGCAAGGACGGTGAGCCCACGGGCGACTTCCAGCTCGGCATGGAGCTGCACGGCAAGTACACGATCTTTGCCGAAGGCTCGCGCGGCCACCTGGGCCGCCAGCTGATCGCCCGCTACCAGCTCGACGCCGGACGCGATCCGCAGACCTATGGCCTGGGCGTCAAGGAGCTCTGGGAGATCGATCCCGCGCGCCACCAGCCGGGCTTCGTGCTGCACACCGCGGGCTGGCCGATGAAATCCGACACCTATGGCGGCGCCTTCCTGTACCACATGGAAGACAACAAGGTCACGCTGGGCTATATCACCGGCCTCGACTACTCGAACCCGTACCTGAGCCCGTTCGAGGAAATGCAGCGCTGGAAGACGCACCCGAACATCCGCTACTACCTCGAAGGCGACGAAGCCAAGGGCATCAAGCCGGCCAAGCGCATCGGCTACGGCGCGCGCGCGATCACGGCCGGCGGCCTGCTGTCGCTGCCCAAGCTCGTGTTTCCCGGCGGCGCGCTGGTTGGCTGCGAGGCGGGCTTTCTCAATGTCAGCCGCATCAAGGGCAGCCACGCGGCGATCAAGACCGGCATGCTCGCGGCCGAAGCCGCGTTCGATGCGATCCAGGCCGGTCGCCAGGGCGATGAACTCACCGCTTACGTGACGGCCTTCGAGAACAGCTGGCTGTATGAAGAGCTCAACAAGAGCCGCAACTTCAAGGCCTGGTTCAAGAAGGGCCTGACCACGGCCACGCTGATGAACGGCATCGAGCAGTTCGTGCTGCGCGGCAACATCCCCTGGACACTGCACCGCGACAAGCCCGACCACGCCTACCTCAAGCCCGCGGCCGAGTGCAAGCCCATCGTCTATCCCAAACCCGATGGCAAGCTGACCTTCGACCGCCTGTCGAGCGTGTTCATCAGCAACACCAACCATGCCGAAGACCAGCCCGCGCACCTGACGCTCAAGGACGCAAGCGTGCCGGTGAACATCAACCTGGCGCGCTATGCCGGGCCCGAAGCCCGCTACTGCCCGGCTGGCGTCTATGAGTTCGTGCCCGACGAGGCCGCGGGCAGTAATGCCGTGGGCGGGGCCGCACAGCGCCTGCAGATCAACGCGCAGAACTGCGTGCACTGCAAGACCTGCGACATCAAGGACCCGACGCAGAACATCGTCTGGGTCACGCCCGAAGGCGGCGGCGGCCCGAACTATTCGGGCATGTAGGCCGAGCTGACCGCGCCAAAGGGCCTGCATCGCAGGCCCTTTTTTCATCGGCACGCGGGCGTGGATTGAAGGAAGCGGTAATTTCCTACACACAGAGCCGGTGGACACTCTCGACACTAGCGCTTTGCCATGCAGGCTGGCTTGGTCTGCCCAGCCAAGGAGGTGGCCATGCCGCATCTCTCCCGCAAAGCACTTTTCACCCTGCGCCGCCGCGATTGGCTGGGCGCCGCCGCTGCGGCCACCGCTCTCACGGCCCTTCCCTGGAACAGCGTATTTTCCGCCGGCCCGTCCTCGGGACCGTCGGACTTCGTGCTGTTGAGCCAGCGATTGACGGGGCGAGCCACGCTCGATACCGCGATGGGCAAGCGCATCTATGACGCCTTGGTCACGGAAGATGCCCGTTTTCCCGACCAGAGCCAGCAATTGCTGCACCTGATCGAGAGCCGCCGGCTCACGGACGACCAGCTCCTGAGCACGCTGTCGAGCGAAAAGCCCGCGTTGGCCCACTTGCCTGCGCAGATCATGACTGCCTGGTTCCTTGGCGTCGTCGGCAGCGGCATGCACGCGCGGGTGCTGGCGTTCGAGCATGCGCTCAATGCCCAGGCCGTCGCCGATCAGCTCAGGCCACCGACCTACGCCTACGGCGCTCCGGGCAGCTGGAGCCTGGCTCCCACCCCTCATCCTGAGGTTCACCATGGCTGAAACAACTACGGCAGATTTCGTGGTGATAGGCTCGGGAATCGTCGGTGCCCTGCTTGCGCGCAAGCTGGCGCAGGCCGGGGCCTCGGTGCTGATGCTTGAAGCCGGCCCCTGGGTCAGGCGCGCCGAGCTCGTCGCGCGCTTTCGTAACTCACCGCGTCGCAGCGACTGGATGTCGCCCTACCCGCCGGCGCCCTGGGCGCCGCACCCGGTCTACCAGCCCGAGGACAACGGCTATCTCGTGCAGGGCGGCCCCTATCCCTACAAGGCGGAATATATCCGCCAGGTCGGCGGCACGAGCTGGCACTGGGCCGCGCATGCCTGGCGCAACCTGCCCAATGACTTCCACATCAAGTCGCTTTACGGCGTGGGCGTGGACTGGCCATTTGGCTACGAGGAGCTCGAGCCCTATTATCAGGAAGCCGAGGACATCATGGGCGTCTGCGGTTCGAGCGAAACCGGGTCCCCGCGCAGCCACCCCTTTCCCATGGAGCCAGTGGCCGAACCCTATGCAATGCGGCGCCTGCGCGAACGCCTGGCCGGCGTATACCCGGTGGTCGCCAACACGGTGGCGCGCAACAGCCGCAGCTATGGCGGGCGCCCGCCCTGCTGTGGCAACAACAGCTGCCAGCCCATCTGCCCCATCGACGCCCAATACCACGGCGGCCTGGCCGTCGATGCGGCGCTTGCCGCCGGCGCCAGGCTGCAGATCAATGCCAACGTGTTTAGGCTCGAGCATGACGCTTCGGCGCGCATCGTCGCCGCGCATTACTACGACAAGGACAAGCAGGCTCACAAGGTCAGGGGCAAGACCTTCATCGTCGCCGCCAATGGCATCGAAACGCCCCGCCTGCTGCTTCTGTCCCAAAGCGACAAATTTCCGCATGGCGTGGCCAACGCGCGCGACATGGTCGGCCGCCATCTGATGGACCACCCCAGCACCTCGCTGACTTTCGACGCCGACGAGGATGTGTGGCTAGGCCGCGGCCCGCAAAGCCCGAGTTCGATCAACACCATGCGCGATGGTGCGTTCCGATCGACGCATGCGCCCTACAGGCTGGACTTCACCAACATCTCGCGCGTCGACGGGGCCACCCGCTCCTTGCTTGGCGAAGGCGTCTACGGCGTGCAATTCGAGCGCCGGCTGCGCCACGCTGCGGCGCGTGAAATGAATGTCAAGAACGTGCTCGAAGTGCTGCCCGACCCACAGCGGCGCATTGTGCTCAGCGACCAGAAGGATGGGCTGGGCCTGCCCAAGCCCATGACCCATTACTCCATCGACGCCTACACCCGGGCCGGGCACGAGCGCTCCAAGGCCGACTTCCAGCGCATCGCCGAGCGGATGGGCGGCACCAACCTGCGTCCCAGCAAGGAAGGCGATTACGCGAACAACCAGCATATCTGCGGCACTGTGAGCATGGGCACGGACCCGGCGGTCTCGGTCTGCGATGGCTGGGGCCGCACCCACGACCATGAGAATCTGTTTCTCGCGGGCACGGGCCTGCTGCCGACCTCGTCGACCTGCAATTCCACGCTCAACGGCATTGCCGTGGCGCTGCGCAGCGGTGCCCACATCCTGTCCGACACGCCTGGCCACTCCACGCCAGCGCACGACGCCCGGGCGGCGTCCAGGGGGTGAGCATGCGGGGCATTCCTGCTTTCATACCGTTCTGGGCCCCCTGGGCAGTGGCGCTGGGCCTGGTCCTGCCGGCCGCAGCCCAGCCCTCCGCCGCCGAGGCGCCCACCGGCCAGGCCGCCAACCCAACCGACAGCAAGGCCTCGACCACGGCCGATGCCGCGCCGCCGGACTCCAGCCCAGCCGAAGGGGCAAAGCCGGCCACGCCCGTCCCTGGGCCATCCGCGGCGGCCACGGCCCAGGCAGCGACGGCAAAGCCGGCATCGGAGATCTCCGCGGGCGCCCTTTCCAGCGACCCCATCGCGCGCGGGCGCTACCTGGCCACAGCCGGCGACTGCGTGGCCTGCCACACGACACCGGGCGGCGTCGAGATGGCCGGCGGACTGGCGCTGGCCAGCCCGCTGGGCCAGATCTATGCGACCAACATCACGCCTTCCAAGACCTTTGGCATAGGCAACTACACACTGCAGCAATTCAGTGACGCGCTGCGCCATGGCAAGCGGGCCGACGGAGCCCATCTCTATCCCGCGATGCCTTATACCGCCTACGCCAAGACCTCGGACGCGGACATTGCCGACATGTACGCCTACTTCATGCAGGGTGTGCGCCCCGTCGATCGCTCCGCGCCCGCGACCCGGCTGCCGTTTCCGTTCAACATCCGGCTGTCGATGGCGGTCTGGAATGCGTTGTTCCATGACGCACAGCCGTACCAGCCAAACGCCCAGCAGCCGCCCGAATGGAACCGGGGCGCCTATCTGGTGCAAGGCCTGACGCACTGCAGCACCTGCCATACGCCACGCAATGCCCTGATGGCCGAAATCGGCAAGTACTCATTGGGCGGTAGCGAAGTGGCCGGCTGGTACGCGCCCAACATCACCTCCGACCCGCAGGACGGCATTGGCCAATGGAGCGCGGACGAACTCGTCGTTTACCTGCGCGAGGGCCTGGCGCCCGGCAAGGGCAGCAGCGGCGGACCGATGGCCGAAGCCATAGACCACAGCCTGCGCCACCTGAGCGAAGCCGATCTGCGCGCCATCGTGCGCTACCTGCAGGCGGTGCCACCGATTTCCGAAGGCTCGAGCCAGCCCACGTTCTCCTGGGGCAAGGCCGGGGACCAGCTTGCCAGCATCCGTGGCAAGGCCCTGCCGCGTGACATGAACGCCATGACCGGTGCCCAGCTCTACGATGCCTACTGTGCGAGCTGCCACCAGGCGCAGGGCCAGGGAAGCACGGACAACAGGCTGCCCGCGTTGTTCCACAACACCACGCTGGGGCACGCCAATACCAACAATCTGGTGCTGAGCATTCTCCAGGGCGTGCCGCGCCACGGGCGCGACAGCATCATGCCCGCCTTCGCGCATGAACTCAGCGACGAGCAGGTGACCACGCTGAGCAACTACCTGCTGCAGAACTATGGCCGCCCCGATGCCAAGGTCAGCATCGACCAGGTCCAGCATCTGCGCAACGGTACGGCCGACAGCCCGCTGATCATGGTTGCGCGCCTCGCCATGACCGGGGGAGCGCTGCTGTTTCTGGTACTTGTCGTCTGGCTGTTGCGACGCAGGCGCCGCAGCCACCCTGGCTGAAACGCCGCGGCGGTCCGCGCCCTGCCCGCCGCCCCAGCGCCGGAGCAGAAGCGAAACGATGCGCTTTCACCCCGCGCCCACGGACATCGCAGGCCCACCGTCAAAAGCACCCGGATCTGATGCATTGGCGAGCCGCCGCTGCAGTAGACTTCGAGAGCGACTCCCATGGCGAAGGCACGCCGCGCAGTGCCGGGCCTTTTGCGGAGCACAATATTTATTCTGCGGAGGAGATACGAATGAAATTCCTGTCTTTGGCGCCCCTGGGCGCGCTAGCACTGGCCGTGGCATCGATGAGTTCCGTGCATGCCCAGCAGAAGTCGGTGGCTGTGATGGCCATCGTCGAACACCCTGCGCTCGACGCGGTGCGCGACGGCGTGCAGGCCGCGCTCAAGGAAGCGGGCTTCGAGACCGGCAAGAACCTCAAGTGGCAGTACCAGAGCGCCCAGGGCAACACCGGTACCGCGGCGCAGATCGCGCGCAAGTTCATTGGCGACAAGCCCGACGCGATCGTCGCCATCGCCACACCCTCGGCGCAGGCCGTGGTGGCCGCGACCAAGGCCGTGCCGGTCGTGTTTTCCGCCGTGACCGACCCCGTGGCCGCCAAGCTGCTGGCCAGCTGGGAGCCGGGCAAGGGCAATGTGACCGGCGTGTCCGACCTGCTGGCGCTCGACAAGCAGATGCAGCTGGTCAGGCAGGTGGTGCCCAACGCCAAGCGCGTGGGCATCGTCTACAACCCGGGTGAAGCCAACTCGATGGTCGTGGTCAAGCAGTTGCAAAAGCTCCTGCCGACGCTGGGCCTGACGCTGGTCGAAGCCGCGGCGCCGCGCTCGGTCGACGTCAGCAGCGCCGCGCGCGGCCTGGTCGGCAAGGTCGATGTGATCTATACCAATACCGACAACAACGTGGTCTCGGCCTACGAGGCGCTGGTCAAGGTCGGGCAGGACGCCAAGATTCCGCTGGTGGCCTCCGACACCGACTCCGTCAAGCGCGGCGCGGTGGCCGCCTACGGCATCAACTACCGCGACCTGGGCGAGCAGACCGGCCGCATGGTCGCGCGCATCCTCAAGGGCGAAAAGCCCGGCGACATCAAGCCCGAGATCAGCACCAAGATCGAGCTGTTTGTGAACCCGGGTGCGGCTGCGAAGCAGGGCGTGAAGCTGCCCGACGCACTGCTCAAGGCGGCAGCGCAAGTGGTCGAGTGATACCCCGGCCGGGCATGGGCCCGGCACTGGCGACCCCGTGGCAGGTACCGTACGATGTGCGGACCTGCCATTGGCATTTTTCACCCCGCTGCGCTGCGCACCGCACTTCCCATGTCAATGTTTTCCTTCCTTGGCGCCATCGAGATCGGCCTGATCTTCAGCCTGGTGGCGCTGGGCGTGTATATCTCGTTTCGGCTGCTGCGCTTTCCCGACCTCACGGTGGACGGCAGCTTTCCGCTGGGCGGCGCGGTCTGCGCGATCCTGATCTCCACCGGCACCAATCCCTGGCTCGCAACGCTTGCGGCGACGGCCGCCGGCGCGGCCGCGGGCATGCTCACGGGCTGGCTCAATGTCAAGCTCAAGATCATGGACCTGCTGGCCTCGATCCTGATGATGATCGCGCTGTACTCGGTCAACCTGCGCATCATGGGCGGCCCCAACGTGCCGCTGATCAATGACGCGACGCTGTTCACGCTGCTGCAGCCGGATGGCATGCCCGACCACGTCGCGCGCCCGCTGATCCTGGCGGTGATCGTGCTGCTGGCCAAGCTGGCGCTGGACTGGTTCTTCTCGACCGAGCGGGGCCTCGCGATCCGCGCCACCGGCTCGAACGCGCGCATGGCACGGGCCCAGGGCGTGAACACCGGTGCCATGATTCTGCTGGGCATGGCGGTGTCGAATGGCCTGGTCGGCCTGGGCGGCGCGCTGTTCGTGCAGACCCAGGGCGGCGCGGACATTTCCATGGGCATCGGCACCATCGTCATCGGCCTGGCGGCCGTGATCGTCGGCGAGAGCCTGCTGCCCTCGCGGCGCCTGGTCTATGCGACGCTGGCCGTGGTGCTTGGCGCCGTGGTCTACCGCTTCTTCATTGCGGCCGCGCTCAACAGCGACTTCATCGGGCTCAAGGCACAGGACCTGAATCTGGTCACGGCCGTGCTGGTGACGGTCGCGCTGGTCATCCCGCAGCTCAAGAACAAGCTCTCCAGGCGCAAGCCGCGATAAGCCGGCCGGAGTTTCCATGCTGAGTGCAAAAGACATCTTCCTGACCTTCAATCCGGACACACCGATCGAGACCCGCGCGCTGCGCGGCCTGTCGCTCGAGATCCCGGCAGGCCAGTTCGTCACGGTGATCGGCTCCAACGGCGCGGGCAAGTCCACCTTCCTCAACGCCGTGTCGGGCGACCAGCGCGTGGACAGCGGCGCGATCGTCATCGACGGTCAGGATGTGACCGCCCTGCCCGTCTGGGCGCGCGCCGAGCGCGTGGCGCGTGTCTTCCAGGACCCGATGGCGGGCACCTGCGAAGATCTGACGATCGAGGAAAACATGGCGCTGGCCCAGCG
Organism: Comamonas sp.; assembly: GCA_040514115.1. Taxonomy (GTDB): domain Bacteria; phylum Pseudomonadota; class Gammaproteobacteria; order Burkholderiales; family Burkholderiaceae_C; genus Comamonas. Next base: position 17,455 of record JBEVDH010000044.1, read on the forward strand.
CCGCGGCGCGCCGTGCCGGCTTTCACGCGCGGTGCAGCCCTCGATGCGCGCAGCGCTCCAGGAGCGCCTGGCCACGCTCGGGCTGGGGCTGGAAAACCGCCTGTCCGACCGCATCGGCCTGCTCTCGGGCGGCCAGCGCCAGGCCGTGAGCCTGCTGATGGCGGCGCTGCAGCCCTCGCGCATCCTGCTGCTCGACGAACACACGGCAGCGCTCGACCCGCGCACGGCCGACTTCGTGCTGCAGCTCACCGCCCGCATCGTCACCGAGGCCCGCCTGACCACGATGATGGTCACCCACAGCATGCGCCAGGCGCTGGACGTCGGCGACCGCACCGTCATGCTGCACCAGGGCCAGGTCGTGCTCGATGTCAGTGGCGAGGAACGCAAGCGGCTCGATGTGCCAGACCTGCTGAAGATGTTCGAGAAGGTACGGGGAGAGAAGCTTTCGGACGATGCGTTGCTGTTGGGGTAAGGGGGCTCGATACGCGCGCAACCTACTCTGGCCTGCGGAGCCAGTCGACCCTTCGGCAGGCTCAAGGCTTAGGACTCAGGATCAGGACGCCCGGTTTCCCCCGTTCGTGGTGATCCTGAGCTTGTCGAAGGATCGAACCATGAACGGGCTGCTCACGAGAAAAGTACCTCCCCTTCGCCCCCTCGACAGACTCAGCCCTCAGGACCCACCGTCCCCCCGTTCGTGGTGAGCTTGTCGAACCATGCACGCCTCCCCCCTGGCTGGGCTTCGATATCCATCCTTCGCAAGCCTTGAGATTTTGCCCGTGGCCGCACCACATCAGTGCAAATCCCGCACAATGCCGCTTTTCCAGGCCGCGCAAGTAGCGGCCTTTTGCGTTGCTGCCTGAGGACAGAACGCATCGGACCACAGGAATCTCACCGATGAGCGAACACCCTTCCCCCAGCACCGCCCCACCCGAACCCGGCCTGCGCCGCAGCCTCAAGGCGCGCCACCTGTCGATGATTGCCATTGGCGGCTCGATCGGCACCGGCCTGTTCGTGGCCTCGGGCGCGACGATCTCGCAGGCCGGCCCGGGCGGCGCGCTGCTGGCCTACATGGTGGTCGGGCTGATGGTCTATTTCCTCATGACGAGTCTTGGCGAGATGGCCGCGCACCTGCCGGTCTCGGGCTCGTTTGCCACCTATGGCGCGCGCTATGTCGATCCAGGCTTCGGCTTCGCGCTGGGCTGGAACTATTGGTACAACTGGGCGGTGACGATCGCGGTGGACCTGGTTGCGGCGCAATTGGTCATGGCCTACTGGATACCCGATGTCAACGGTATGGTCTGGAGCGCGCTGTTCCTTGCCATCATGTTCGGCTTGAACGCGATCTCGGTGAAGGGCTTTGGCGAAGCCGAGTACTGGTTCGCCGCGATCAAGGTGGTGACGGTGATCATCTTCATCGGGCTGGGCCTGTTGATGGTGCTGGGTATCTTGCAGGGCGGCGCGCCCGAGGGCCTGTGGGGCAATCTCGCGAACTGGACCGTGGGCGATGCGCCCTTTGCGGGCGGCTTCGCGGCGCTGATCGGCGTGGCGATGATCGTCGGCTTCTCCTTCCAGGGCACCGAGCTGATCGGCATTGCCGCCGGTGAGTCCGAGGACCCGGCGCGCAACGTGCCGCGCGCGGTGCGCAAGGTGTTCTGGCGCATCCTGCTGTTCTACGTGTTTGCCATCCTGATCATCAGCCTGCTGCTGCCCTACAACGACCCGCAACTGCTGCGCAACGATGTCAGCGACATCAGCGTCAGCCCGTTCACGCTGGTGTTCGAGCGCGCCGGCCTGCTGTCGGCCGCGGCCATCATGAACGCCGTGGTGCTGACCTCGGTACTGTCGGCGGGCAACTCGGGCATGTATGCCTCGACGCGCATGCTCTATACGCTGGCCTGCCAGCACATGGCGCCGCGCATTTTCGCACGCGTGAATCGCCATGGCGTGCCGATGCTTGCGCTGCTGGCCACGACGACCGTTGCCGGGCTGTGCTTTCTCACCAACATCTTCAGCCCCCAGGCGGTCTATATCTGGCTGCTGAACCTGTCCGGCATGACCGGCTTCATTGCCTGGCTGGGCATTGCCATCAGCCACTACCGCTTTCGCAAAGGCTATGAAGCCCAGGGCCTGAGCCTCGCAGCCCTGCCCTACCGCGCCGCAGCATTCCCGTTCGGCCCCATCTTCGCGTTCGTGCTGTGCCTGGTCATCACGCTGGGCCAGAACTACCAGGCGTTCATTCAGGACCGCGTCGACTGGGGCGGCGTGGTCGCGACCTACATCGGGCTGCCGCTGTTCCTGCTGATCTGGGGGGGCTACCGACTCGTCAAGGGTTCGCGCATCGTTGCCTACAGTGAAATGAAGGTCAAGGCCGAACCGTATTGAGCGCATTCGGTTCAGCCTGCTGGAGCCAGTACCGATGAGGTGCTGGCTTTTTTTTGGCTAGCGTGTGCATGCGCGCGCCGCAATCCGAGGAGAGGCACTCGGTACAAGCGGGAGATCGGCGCATGCGCCCTCCTTCAGCGGCATAAAGCATGGATTCGGCGCTATGCGGCATTCCGGCTCAATGGCGATTCCCGCAAAAGGATCCAGCACAGGCCGCGCCGAGTCCAGGCAATGGAACAACTCCAGCTTCGTGTCCCGTTCCATGCTGAGCCGGACGCGCTGCTCCATGGCCCGCAAAGTGTGCGAAAAACATTTCGTCCCAAACAGACACAAAAACAGGAAAAAGCATCCGCGACGCCATCCCGGAATTTTTCTAGACTATTTCCAAGCGAAGCTTTTTCCCAAGGAGATGTCATGTCATACCCCGAATTGAAAATCGAGGAACAATCAGACAAGCTGCATGAAACCATCACGCCTCGTGGTCTCATTGGCCTGATGCGATACGACCCACATTCACCTCGCTGTTTTGAGGGAATGAAATTGAACCTTCTGGAGGGTCTTCCAACAATCATAAGGCTTCATTCCGGAGCGAATTATCCAAACGAAACCCGCAGGGAACAAATAGACCTGGAGGGACAAGCAGTGCTGGTCGTTGGATATGACGACACCATACAGGCTTTCGCCATCGTAGACCCATTCCAAAGAACAGCTGAAAATGCCCCAGAAATAACCTGGATGCCCTATGAGCAACTCGCCACGACCATAGTCGATATATCACTGGGTGAGGATATCCCGCCCACCAACTTGAAGATAGACGTCATAAAAATGAAGGGCCAAGGACATCTTGAGATATCCATCGGTCTGCCGGAAATATACGGCACCATCACGGATTATGACCTCCTGACGCTGGAAGAAATCAGCCTGGATGTGAAAATAGATTGCAAAGACAATTCATTGCTCACCCACCATGCCTTCAACGGGAAATATCCCCTGGGCACCAGTGCCAAAACGAAGGTATTTTTCCCAAAAAGCTTTGATGACCCGATGGATGTTTCGATAAAAGTCGACAGCTTCATCCATGGCAGCCGGCCTTATGAATACCGGGATCGCATTGGCCTGGATTACACATGCACCTTCGTATCCGCGAATCAGGAAACTGAAACAACCGAAATCGAACTTGGCAATGCATAAGTCTACAGAATTCATCCTCAAAAGATCAATACGCTCTTAAGCGAAAAGGAGTCTGACCATGTTTGACGAAGCATTGTTTTGCCCGGCAAAATCGCGCAGACTCCAAACAAGATGGTGTTCAAAAATACCAGCACTCGTGCGCCTGCCACTTTTTTCAAGCATCACTGGTCTCGGCTACGTCATATTGTACAAAGAGAAAACGAGAGAATATCTTCTACACTGCTTTGACCCTGACACCGGGACACTCCAGTGGCAAACCAAGTTGCCCAATGGCGGCTATGGAGCACATGCCATCGGCAACAGCACCATTGCCGTTCCCAGCAGATTCTCAGACATCACGGGCATCGACGCAAAAACAGGAAAGATCAGCTGGATTCACAGAACTGACGCACGAGTCAGGTCACCCCTCAACTTCTCAAAGGGTAAATTTTCCTTTTCCAGCGGCCAAGATATCTACCAGTTGACGGAAACGGGGCAGATGATCGGCAAGACATCGCTCGCCGGACATTTTTTCTTTGGATTGGTGAAATACTCAGATGACTCCATGCTCAGCTTGGCAACGTTTACCAACGAACGCGGCTACTCTGAGCTGGCAATCATTTCATTTTCCGATAGCGGCAAGCTGCTTTGGAAGACCGATTTGGGAGCTGGTCAGATCATCAGTTCAGAAACATCAGGGTTTGTCGTTCACGACAATCATATATATTGTGCTGCTGGAAAATCCATACATTGCATTCGAGTCTTGGACGGCATCATTGCCTGGACCAGGCCGATGCCGGACATCGTCGGCCGGCAAATACCCACCCTTCACAACAATGGAATTTACATCGCCTCCACCAAGGGTCACGTGTATTGCTTGCACACAGAGGATGGTTCCCCGAAATGGACCTTCAAAGGATCGACAATTGCAACTACACCGGTCTCTATCCTTGGGGAACTGGCATGCGTATGCATGGATGGGAACCTTGTCCTTCTCGATGCTGAAACTGGAAATCAATTCGACTTCATTCCGACCGGACATTCACCTTATAGCGCCTTGACATTCTGGAAAGACAAAGCCTACCTGGGTGGCGGGGATCCGCCTTATCACGGTCAGCTGTACTGCTTTGACTTGATAGACCGGCAAGCGGAGCCGGAATATTCATGCGCCGTGACGACCCTGAGCGCCACGGAGCATCGTGACGCCATTCATGTTCAACTGGAAGTATCCAACACCCCGCACGCCATTTCAAGCGTCTTTCTTGATGCCTCAAGTATTCCAGCCTTGAGTGAAAGCACCTTCCAATCATCATCCATCGAACGCTCGGGAAACTGCTTCACCTTCGCCATACCCATGAGAAGGAAAATAGTTCCAAACATTTACAATGTCAATTTTTCCATCAATTTATCGACCGGCGAGTCAATCAGCCGAAGTGGGAACATCTCCATCCGTCCCCATACCCGAAGGCCGAATCGCCATATCATCCAGAAAATCCAACCCAGATTTCAAAAAACACCATTGAACAGCGGTGCAGCCGTCTTGCAGATGGTTCAGGAATATCACGGTCAACCTGTTGCCAAACAGGCAAATATCAGGGAAATGCTTGAATATATAATTGATCGATCCCATTACGAACCATTCAACATGTGGAGAATCGCGTTACGCCGCCTTGTATCATCGAATGCATCATCAAAAGATGAATTACCAGAATACCAGTCCAGCCTCAAAAAATGACAGAAAACGCCTATGCCTTCATAAAGCAGGTTACGCGATCAACGAGCATTCGCTGGCGGCTGGCTTCTTCTGCGATTGTGAATGGCTGTCTCATCTCGGCGCTTCTAAGTCAACCATTTCTCATCAGCAGGCTCATCACTGAGATAACAACCAATGAACATGCCGATGTACGGGCAAAAATTTTTCTGCTTGCATTTCTCACGGGGCTGGCTGCTGTGACAGCATATGCTGCGGCATGGATCAACAACTCGGTATTGCAGGATATACGCCGCAATTCAAAATATGTGTTATATGAAAAAATCCTTCCGAGTCCGCCCGTGTTTTTCCAGCAGGTCAACGAAGGCTGGATCGAATCGGCAATTGCCACTGCATCCCAGGCTTCCCGAGGCATTGTCCATGAATGCCTGGGGGTGGTCATTCGTGCGCTTATCTTTATTTTTCTGACCACCGCCTTGATTTTCTTGCACTACCCTCTTCACGGTCTGGTGTTTTTCATCACGGCGTCAATCTACCTCTATCTTGCATATCGTTTCGCAAGAAATTCCGCGGCAGGCATCAACTCTGCCGTGGCCGCGACCATCGTTGCGTCAAGGGAGGCCGCTGACATGTTTGCCAACGTGGACAGTATCCAGCAGTACGGCATGGTGACGCATGAGGAAAGGCGGATCCTTGGATTCCTCGATGCCGAGAAGAAAATTTACCGCAGGGGACAGGGCCTATTGGATAGAAATGAATTTCTTCAGAAAATATATCTGACATCCATTTTCATTGTCTTCATTTTTTCAGTCACCATCATTGCTGATAAAAGACCACAGGACGCAATTCTGTTTTATATCATTGGCCTTATTTCCTACACACAGCTCGAACAGGTCGGAAAATCACTCAACAGCCTGCTGGAACAGGTACACAGATTGGAATCCATACTGGAGAATATCAATCTCCACCGAAAAGAAAATCATGAAATGAAACCCCATGCAATGGATAACAAGTTTGCGATAAAAATAAAACTGGAAAATATATCTTTTGGATATGAGCCAGAAAAACCAATTTTCAGCAATTTTTCCCTCTCCATAGATCCCGGTTCACGTCATATCATCTCCGGCCCGAGCGGTTCAGGCAAGTCCACGCTCATCCGTATCCTTGCAGGTCATATTCAACCGCAGTCTGGCCGTGTATTGATAAACGACCAAGACAGTTGCGCGCTGGCGCTGACCGAGAAAATCCGCATGCTGACTCTCATCCCGCAAAGCGCCAACCTGTTCAATCGTTCGCTCTATGAGAATGCAACCTATGGCGTGGAAAATGTCCCGTATCGCCACCTGGAAGAATTGCTTCTAGCGCTCAAGTTGGACCGGCTCAAGCGCGCTGGCCGGGACCAGTGGCTCGACGCGACCATCGACAAGAATGGGTTGAATCTGAGCGGCGGTGAAAAGCAACGGATCCAGCTGGCCAGAGCGATCTTGCATGCCCGGCCCATGCTTTTTCTTGACGAGGCGACCTCGGCGCTGGATTGTGAAACGGAAGCTGCGGTGCTCAAGGTATTGCACGAGCGCCTGCCGCATGCGGCCATCGTTGCCGTCAGCCATCACCCACATGGCGAACTCTCAGGCTACAAGGCGCTTGTGCTGAACTAGGGACCCTCTGCATAAATCCCCGCGGTGCATGGCAGCGCGGACTCGGGCGGTCTGCGGCGTTGCGTTCCTTGCCAATAGCTACAGCTATTGGCAAGAAACGCGCCTAGCATCCCATCCCGATCCGCACTGCCAGCCCTCGCGCTGATTTGTGCAGAGGATCCCTGGACATCGCGGTTCCGCTTGCCTGTGGCATGTCCTACATCGGCAGACGCAGGTATCGGTAACCATTCCTCCAGAAGAACGCCTCGCGGTAGGGCGCATGTTCCGCCCGGTTCATCCATTCCAGCCACATGTCCAGATAGCGCCGCGTGCGCGTGACCACGTCGGGCATGTGCCAGTCCGAGCCATAGGCCATCTTCTCGAGCAGCTCGAAGCACCGTCCCTGGGCGCCAGCCGCCTGGCGTGCGCGCTGCAGGTTGGCGTCGAAAAGAGCCAGCCCATCGTCCCGCAGCAGCCCCGTCAGGTAGCCGACTTCGCAGTAGACATTCGGGTAGCCCGTGCAGAGTTCGGCGGCGATGCGCGCGAAGTTGTCCGCGTGCTGCCATTCCTCGTCCGAGCGCGCCAGCCAGCCGGCCGAATGCACGGCGCCGTTTTCCAGCCGGCCGCCGCCCGCGTGGCCCAGGCACAGGCGCAGCGTGCGCCAGCGCGGCTGCTCCAGCACCGCCTGCCAGTGGCGCGGATGGGCATAGGCGCCCAGGCGCAGCCGCGTCTGGAAGCCCACGGGGGTGCAATGCGCGAATATCGGCAGGTCGCGCGCGACGCAGAAGTCGAGGAAGGCGTCGACGCGCGCCTGGATCGTCGGCTCGTTGCCAATGGGCCGATAGCCCATGGCCGGATAGAATTTGAAACCCGCGAAGCCCTTGCCCAGCGCATGCAGCGCGCGCGCATGCCAGTCGGCACGGCGCGGATCGAAGCTGCTGAAACCGAACACGCGCGCGGGATGCGCGCGCTGCAGCGCCTGCATGCGGTCCTCCTGCACCGGCTGCAGGGGATAGTACGGCGCTTCCTGCCCGGGAAAGGCCATCTGCATGTCGATCAGATAATGCACCGCCTGCAGCGGCGGCAGGCCCGGGCCGTATCCCTCGAACAGCTTTTGCAGCAGTTGCTCCTCCGAGTGCAGCAGGGTCAGGAAAAAGGACGGGTAATTGACCGCGTCGCCCCAGGCATGGGGGTCCATCAGGCGCGTCACGACCCACAGTGCCTTGCGCACCACGCGCTCGGCCCAGCGCAGGAAGTCGGGAAAATTGGCGACCTCGGTGCGCGGCGCGGCGGGCGCGAACGGCGCCTGCGGCTGGCGCGGCCCGGGCCAGCCCTCTCCGGCGTAATCGATCTGCTCGAGGCTCAGCAGGATGTCCATGAGCTGCGAGGCGCGCAGGCGGTCGAAGATCGGCGCGTCGAGCGGCTGGTCGGACTGCGCCAGCATGCCGCCCTCGACCGCTTCACGCGAGCCAGTGTTGAGCAACACTTCGTACTCGACCATGCGCCACAGATGCTCCAGGCATTCGAGCTCCAGCGTATCGCCCACCGATTGCGAGAACACGGCCTCGACGGGCACATCCGCATAGGCCGAGCCGGTGAGTGCCTGCAGCAGCCGCGCCACCTCGCGTGCCAGCGGGCTGGTGTCGCGGCCCATCGCATGGGCAATGACGCTGGCCAGCGGCAAATAGCGCGCGTTGAACAGATGGGTGTGCAAATCCAGGATACGCGTCGGCAACTGCATCAAATCCTCCCTCTTTTGCCGCCATTACAACGAATAAAAGGCCCATGCATCCAATGCATGGGCCCCTTGTCCGGATATTGCGGCCGGCGAACCTCAGTGCGGCTGGCGCAGCAGGTGCTTCTGGATCTTGCCGCTCGTGGTCTTGGGCAGCGCGTCGACAAAATGGTAGCGGCGCGGGCGCTTGTAAGCCGCGAGGCGGTCGCCCTGCACCAGGAAAGCGTCGAGCTGGGCGGCGTCGGCGTCCTGCACCGCGCCCTTGCGCACCACATGCGCCACCACGACCTGGCCCCAGCGCGCATCGGCCTCGCCGACCACGGCCACTTCAAGCACGCCGGGGTGCTCGACCAGCGCATCCTCGACCTCGCGCGGATAGACGTTTTCCGCGCCCGAATTGATCATGTAGTCCATGCGGTCGCGGATCCACAGGTAGCCGTCGGCGTCCAGATGCCCCAGGTCGCCGGTGTGGTACCAGCCGTGCGCCAGCGCGCGCGCGTTGGCGTCGGGGCGCTGCAGGTAGCCGGCCATCATGCAGGGCCCGCGCACCAGGATCTCGCCGACCTCGCCCACGGCGCAGCGCGCGGCCGGATCGCTCGGGCGGCCATCGGCCGGCACCTGCGCGACGATCAGGTCGTGGCTCAACGCCGGCAGCCCGGCCGAGCCGGCATGCGACAGCTGTTCGTGCGGATAGAGCACCGACATGCACGGCCCCATCTCGGTCGTGCCAAACACCTGCACCAGCCCCGAGCCGACCTGGCGCGTCCATTCGCGGATCAGGTGCGGCGCCATCGACGCGCCGCCGTATTCGACCAGGCGCAGGCTGCGCGTGTCGCGCGTGGCCAGCGACGGCTCGTTGAGCAGCATCGACACCATGGTCGGCGCGGCAAAGAAGAAGCTCACCTTTTCCTGCTCGACCAGCCGCCAGGCCTCGGCCGCGTCGAAGCGCCGCTGCAGCACCAGCGTCGCGCCCACCTGCAGCCGCGGCAGGAAGCTGGTGTGCAGCTCGGCCGTATGGTTGAGCGGCGCCATCGACAGGCCCACGTCCTCGCGGCGCAGCTGCATCACCTGGTGCATCAGCGCGTTGTGCGCGAGCTTGCTGCGGTGGGTGTGCAGCACGCCCTTGGGGCGGCCCGTGGTGCCGCTGGTGTACATCAGGATGCAGGGGTCCATTTCATCGACGCGGGCCTCGGGCGCATGGTCCGATTGACCGGCGGCCAGGGCGCTCAACCGCGCGCTGGCACCTGCGGGCGGGACATCGCTGTGGCCTTCGTCGGCATAGATCCAGTGCGCCGGGCGGACGCCGTCATCGGCCAGCAGCGCCTGGGTGCGCGCCACGACGTCGGCGACCTCGCGCTCGAACACCAGCGCGCGTGCCTGGCCGTCCTGCAGGATGAAAGCCAGCTCCTGCGGCGCGAGCCGGTAGTTGATGGGATTGAACACCGCGCCGATGCGCGCCGCGGCCAGGAGCAGGAAGACGAATGCCGGCGTGTTGTAGAGGAACGCCGCCACCACATCGCCGCGCGCGATGCCCAGCGCGCGCAGGCCATGGGCGTGGCGATTGACTTCGGCGTCGAGCTGCGCGTAGCTCCAGGCGCGGCGCTGGCCGCCCTCCCAGGCCACGAGGGCCTCCTTGCGCGGCAGGTAGCGCGCCGGCCATGAGAGGGTGTCGCCGAGGGTGAGTTGCATGCAGAAATCTCCGAGTTCACGAATCTTGGCGCGCAGTGTAGGCTTTGCCTTATCGCCATCGGCAATTTGCATATGGCGCCGCGCTGCGCCGCCCGCCTGCCTCAACAGAGACCGCCATGACCACCGCGTCCCACACCGCACCCCACTTCGCACGTGCCGCGCCCGGCGCACTGCTGCACACGCCGCTGCACTCGCTGCACCTGGAGCTGGGCGCGCGCATGGTGGAGTTCGCGGGCTATCACCTGCCGGTGCAGTTCCCGCAGGGGCTGCTGGCCGAGCACCTGCACACGCGCGCCGCCGCCAGCCTGTTCGATGTCTCGCACATGGGCCAGCTGCGGCTGGTCGGCCCCGACAGCGCGCTCGCGCTCGAGTCGCTCATGCCGATGGACCTGGAGGATCTGGCCGTCGACCGCCAGCGCTACGGCTTGCTGCTCAATGAAGCCGCGGGCATTCTCGACGACCTGATGCTGGTGCGCCGCGGCAGCGATTTCCTGCTGGTGGTCAACGGCGCCTGCAAGCACGACGATCTCGCGCACCTGCAGGCGTGGATCGGCGGGCGCTGCGAGATCACGCCGCTGGCCGAGCACGCATTGCTGGCGCTGCAGGGACCGCTGGCGGTGGATGTGCTCCGGCGGCTCGTGCCTGGCGTCGAACAGCTGCTGTTCATGGACGGCGCGGCCTTTGTCTGGGAGGGCAGCGAGCTCTACATCACGCGCAGCGGCTATACCGGTGAGGATGGCTTCGAGATCTCGCTGCCGGGCGTGCTGGCCGAGGCCTTTGCGCGCGCGCTGCTGCACCACCCCGAGGCCGCGCCCGCGGGTCTGGGGGCGCGCAATTCCCTGCGCCTGGAAGCCGGGCTGTGCCTGTACGGCAACGAACTCGATGAAAGCACGACACCTGCCGAGGCCGGCCTGCTCTGGGCGGTGCAAAAGGCGCGGCGCGCGGGCGGCCAGCGCGCGGGCGGATTCCCGGGCGCGGCGCGGCTGCTCGCGCAGATCCAGAATCCGGCGCTGCGCGAGCGCCAGCGCGTGGGACTGCGCGCGCTCGAACGCGTGCCGGTGCGCGAGCCCGCGGCGCTGCAGGACGCGAGTGGCCGGCAGGTGGGCCGCGTCACGAGCGGCCTGCTGTCCCCCAGCCTGGGTGAGCCCATTGCGCAGGCCTATGTCGAACCCGCGAGCGCCGCGCCCGGCACGCAGCTGCAGGCGCAGGTCCGTGGGCGGCTTGTGCCGATGGAAGTCGTGGCGCTGCCTTTCATGCCCGGCCGCTATTGGCGCGGGTGAACGGCGGCGTCTGGCTTCAAGGGCCCCGCCAACGGGCTACAGTGCGGTCTGGGTGCTTTGCGCTTTTCTTTTTTTCTCTGGAGTTTTCATGAGCGTTCAATTTTCCAAAGACCACGAGTGGATCAACGCCGCCGACGCGGCCGCGGCCGTGGTGGGCATCACCGTGCATGCGCAGGATGCGCTGGGCGATGTGGTGTTTGTCGAGCTGCCCGAAGTCGGCAAGACCTTTGCCCAGGGCGAGGTGGCAGGCGTGGTCGAATCGGTCAAGGCCGCGGCCGACATCTATATGCCGGTGAGCGGCGAGATCGTCGAGGTCAACGAAGCGCTGCGCGACGACCCGTCGCTGGCCAACTCCGACCCGCTGGCGGCGGGCTGGTTCTTCAAGATCAAGATCAGCGAGCCGTCCCAGCTGGACGGCCTGCTTGACGAGGCGGCCTACACCGCCTTTGCACAAAGCGCCTGAGGCCACGGGCCGGCGCCTGGCACGGGACGTGCCAACCGGGTTTCGCGCCCGGGTGATTGCTTCAGACCCCTGATTTTTTTTCTGAAGGTCCTGCCATGACGATGTCCCATGTTCCTGCCTTGCCGGCGCTGGAAAACCCCGGCGAGTTCATTGCGCGCCATATCGGCATCGGCGAAGAGGACGAAGCGCGGATGCTGGAGGTGGTTGGCGCGGCCTCGCGCCAGGCGCTGATCGCCGAGATCGTGCCTACGGGCATTGCGCTGCGCCGGCCGATGCAGCTGCCCCCGGCGGTGGGCGAAGCCCAGGCGCTGGCCGAGCTGAAGGCACTGGGCGCGCGCAACCAGCAGCTCAGGAGCTTCATCGGCCAGGGGTATTACGGCACGCACACGCCTGGCGTGATCCTGCGCAATGTGCTCGAGAACCCGGGCTGGTACACGGCCTACACGCCCTACCAGGCCGAAATCTCCCAGGGCCGGATGGAGGCGCTGATCAATTTCCAGACCCTGGTCTGCGACCTCACGGCGATGCCCATTGCCAACGCCTCGCTGCTCGACGAAGCCACGGCCGCGGCCGAAGCGATGACGCTGGCGCTGCGCATGGGCGAGTCGGCCAGCCGGCGCTTCGTGGTGTCGGCCGGCGTGCATCCGCAGACCCTCGAAGTCATTCAGACCCGGGCCGCGCCGCTGGCCATCGAGGTGCTCGTGCCCGACACGCCGGCGGCCTGGCAGCAGGCGCTCGAGGGCGATTATTTCGCGGCGCTGGCCCAGTATCCGGCGACCGATGGCAGCGTGTGCCACCTTGGCGCCGACATCGCCCGGGCCCATGCGCGCGAAGCGGCGTTCATTGTCGCTACCGACCTGCTGGCGCTGGCGGTGCTGGCGCCGCCCGGCGAGTGGGATGCGGACATCGTCGTCGGCAGCAGCCAGCGGCTGGGCATGCCGATGGGCGCGGGCGGCCCGCATGCGGCATTCATTGCCTGCCGCGATGCCTACAAGCGCGCGCTGCCCGGGCGCATCGTCGGCGTGAGCCGCGATGCGCTGGGCCAGCCCGCGTACCGGCTCGCGCTGCAGACGCGCGAGCAGCATATCCGGCGCGAAAAGGCCACGAGCAACATCTGTACCGCCCAGGTGCTGCCCGCGGTCATCGCCAGCATGTATGCGGTCTACCACGGCCCCGAGGGCCTGGAGCGCATCGCGCTGCGCGTGGCGCGCTACAGCGCGATCCTGGCGCAGGGGCTCGAGCGCCTGGGCCACTATGTCGCCGAGCACGACAGCTTCGACACCCTGTTGCTGCACACCGGCCAGGGCACGGCGGCGCTGGCCGCGCGCGCGGTGTCGATGGGCGTGAACCTGCGCCGTTTTTCCGACGCTTCCCTGGCGATTGCGCTTGACGAGACCACCACGCGCGCCGATATCGAGCGGCTGTGGCAGATTTTCGCGCTGCCCGGCCAGGAGCAACCCGATTTCGCCGCCTATGAAGCCGGCAGCGCGCTGCGCATCCCCGACACGCTGCGCCGGCGCAGCGCCTTTCTCACCCACCCCGTGTTCCACCTGCACCGCGCCGAAACCGCGATGCTGCGCTATATCCGCACGCTGGCGGACAAGGACCTGGCGCTCGACCGCAGCATGATCCCGCTGGGCTCGTGCACCATGAAGCTCAATGCGACCAGCGAGATGATTCCCATCACCTGGCCGGCGTTCGCGCAGATCCACCCGTTTGCGCCGCGCGAGCAGTTGGCGGGGTACCAGCTGCTCGATGCCCAGCTGCGCGCCTGGCTGGGCGAGGCCACGGGCTATGCGGGCATCAGCCTGCAGCCCAACGCCGGCTCGCAGGGCGAGTATGCGGGGCTGCTGGCCATCAAGGCCGGGCATGCAGCCCAGGGCCAGGCGCAGCGCGACATCTGCCTGATTCCGTCGAGCGCGCATGGCACCAATCCCGCGAGCGCGCAGATGGTCGGACTCGAAGTCGTGGTCACGGCCTGCGACGCGCAGGGCAATGTGGACCTTGCCGACCTGGCCGACAAATGCGCGCAGTACAGCGACCGGCTGTCGTGTGTGATGATCACCTACCCCAGCACGCACGGTGTCTTCGAGCCGCGCGTCGAGGAGCTGTGCGCGCTCGTGCATCGCCATGGCGGGCGGGTGTATGTGGATGGCGCGAACCTGAACGCGCTCGTCGGCATTGCCGCACCGGGCCAGTTTGGCGGCGACGTGAGCCATCTGAACCTGCACAAGACCTTCTGCATCCCGCATGGCGGCGGCGGCCCGGGCGTGGGCCCGGTCTGCGTGGTCGAGGACCTCGTGCCCTTCCTGCCCGGCCATGCCAGCACCGGCCAGGTATCGGGCGTGGGCGCCGTCAGCGCCGCGCCGCTGGGCAATGCCGCGGTGCTGCCGATCAGCTGGATGTCCATGCGCATGATGGGCGCCGAGGGCCTGCAGCGCGCGAGCGAAACCGCGATCCTCAGCGCCAACTACATCAGCTGCCGGCTGCAGGACCACTTCCCCACGCTGTATGCCAGCAGCGGCGCCGCGGGCCAGCGCGCGCGCGTCGGCCACGAGTGCATTCTCGACCTGCGCGGCTTCAAGGCCCGCTGCGGCGTCACCGCCGAGGATGTGGCCAAGCGGCTGATCGACTATGGGCTGCATGCCCCCACGCTGTCGTTTCCCGTGCCCAACACGCTGATGGTCGAGCCCACGGAAAGCGAACCGCTGGCCGAGATCGAACGCTTCATCGAGGCGATGATTGCCATCCGTGCGGAGATGGCCGAGATCGAGTCGGGCGCGGCTTCGCGCACCGACAACCTGCTCAAGAACGCGCCGCACACGGCGGCGGCGCTGCTGGGCAGCGACTGGCCCCATGGCTACGCGCGCGAGCGTGCGGCGTTCCCGCAGCCCGGCCTGCGCCAGGTCAAATACTGGCCGCCCGTGGCGCGCATCGACAATGTGTATGGCGACCGCCATCTGCACTGCACCTGCATTGCGCCCCAGGCGCTTACCTGAGCGCCGCGTCGGTCCACTGCGGGCATGGCTTGTGGCGTCCGGGCCGTGCGCTTAAACTCGCGGCGTCTGCGCAACCATGCCGTACGGCCAATGCACCACCTTCCATGAGCCGTCCCGACCTGTCCTTTCTCCTGCGCAAAGACGACCCGCTGGGCTTGCACTCCCTGATGGGGCCGGACCCGGACGCGGCCGCGCCCCTTCCCTGGCCGCAGGAAGCGCCCGAGCCGCTGGTCGACGAGCCCCTGGCCGCGCTCGTGACCGAGCTGCGCAACTACCAGCACGAGCTCGAGATCCAGAACAAGGTGCTCGACTACAGCCAGGCCGTGGCCGAAAGCGCCTCCGAGCGCTTCGAAGCGCTGTTTTCCAGCATTCCGCTGCCGCTGCTGGTGCTCGACGAGCACGACATGGTGATCCAGGCCAACGCCATGGCCCACAGCGCGTTCCAGCCGACCGAGAACGACCGCATCCTGGTGTCGTTCATGCCACTGGTCAACGAAAAGCATGCCGACCGCGTCTGCGAAGCCTTTCTCGAAGCACGCGACCGCGGCGGCAGCGAAGTCCACGAAGTGGTCTTCACCATCGGCGACGACGTCCACCTGTGCGGCGACCTGCACATCGCGTGCATCGAGATTCCGCAGAAAAAAGGCCCGCCCATCGCGCAGTTTCTCTGCGCCGTCGTGGACCAGGGTCCGCTGCTGGCCGAGCGGCGCGCGCTGCAGGAGCGCAACAATCAGCTGTTTGCCAGCGAGCGCCGGCTCGAGTCGGTGATCAATTCCAGCCTGGACGCGATCCTGTGCGTCGACAACGCGCAGCGCATCACGGTCTTCAACCCCACGGCCGCGGCGCTGTTCACCTGCGCGGCCGAAGATGCGCTGGGCAGCCCGCTCGAGCGCTTCCTGCCCGATGCGTCCAGCGCGCTGGGGCTGGCCGCGCTCACCACACAGGCCCAGCTCGGTGAAATGCAAGGCCGCACGGCCAGCGGCAAGCTGCTGGCCGTGGAGGTCAGCGTGGCCTTCGAGCAGTACGCGGGCGGCGAGACCACCACCACCGTGTTTGCGCGCGACCTCAGCAGCCGCAAGAAGGCCGAGGCCCATCGCAGCGAGCTCGAAGCCCAGCTGCGCGAGTCGCACAAGATGCAGGCCGTGGGCACGATGGCCGGCGGCATTGCGCACGACTTCAACAACATCGTCGGCGCGATCCTGGGCAACGTCGAGCTGGCGCGCGCCGACTGCCCGGTCAACTCGTCGCTGCTCGAGAGCCTGCAGGAAATCGAAAAAGCCGGGCGGCGCGCGCGCGATCTGGTGCGCCAGATCCTCACCTTCAGCCGCAACGAGCCGCCCCAGCGCTGCGCCGTGCAGGCCGCCGAAGTGATTCGCGACACCGAGCGCCTGCTGCGCGTGACGCTGCCGCCGGCCATTGCGCTGCACTCGCATATCGCGCCCCAGCTGCCCGCGCTGCTCGCCGATGTGACCCAGGTCGAGCAGGCCCTGTTCAACCTGACCACCAATGCCGTGCATGCGATTGGCGATGCGCGCGGCATGGTGCAGGTGACCGCCAGCCTGGCGCCCGCGGACCAGCGCCTGAGCGACCGCCTGGGTCTGCCGCTGGCCAATTACATTGCACTGAGCGTGCAGGACAACGGCCCGGGCATGGACGCGGCAACGCAGCAGCGCATTTTCGAGCCCTTCTTCACCACCAAGCCGGTGGGCCAGGGCACGGGCCTGGGGCTGGCCGTGGTGCATGGCGTGATGCGCACCCATGGCGGCGCCGTCGATGTCTCCAGCACGCCTGGCGAGGGCAGCCGCTTCACGCTGTATTTTCCCGTCGCCAGCGGCTCGGCGCCGGTGCTACCCACGCCGGTCGAGCGCCGGCCGGCCCTGGCCGCTGCTGCCACGGCCGATGCTGCCATCGATCACGCACCGCGCCGACATGTAATGTATGTTGACGACGATCAGGCGCTGGTTTTCCTCGTGCAGCGCCTGCTGCGCCGGCGCGGATATGAGGTCAGCGGCTTCACCGACCCGCGCGAGGCCATGGCGGCGCTCGAGGCCGCACCGGCCAACTACGACCTGGTGGTGACGGACTACAACATGCCGGGTTTTTGCGGCGTGGACCTGGTGCGCGCGACCATCGCCACCCGCCCCGACCTGCCCGTCGCGCTGGCCTCGGGCTATGTCACGGCCGAGATCGAGGCCCAGGCGCTGGCCGCGGGCGCCCGGGCGCTGATCCACAAGCCCAACGATGTCGAGGAGCTGTGCAGTACCGTCGACCGGCTGATGCACAGCGCCGCGCGCGACTGAAGCCATGCGCTGCATCGCCGCCGACGAAGACCTGCTGGTGCTGGAAAAGCCTTCTGGCCTGCTGTGTGTGCCCGGGCGCGGCGAGGACAAGCAGGACTGCCTGAGCGCGCGCGCGCAGGCCTTGTGGCCCGAAGCCCTGGTCGTGCACCGGCTGGACATGTCGACCTCGGGGCTGGTGCTGATGGCGCGTTCCCCCGCGGTCCAGCGCCAGCTGGGCCTGGCCTTCGAGCAGCGCGCGATCCACAAGCGCTATGTGGCCATCGTCCACGGGCTGCTGCGGCCCGCGCCCGGCAATGCCGACGGCTGGCAGACCATCGACGCGCCGATTGCGGCCGACTGGCCGCGCCGGCCGCTGCGCATCATCGACCCCGCGGGCAAGCCCAGCCAGACGCGCTGGCGCGTGCTGGCGCACGAGCCGCCGCTGTGGCCGGGCTGCACGCGCGTCGAGCTCGAGCCGATCACCGGACGCACGCACCAGCTGCGCGTGCATATGGCGCACCTGGGCCACCCGATCCTGGGCGATGCGCTGTATGCCGGCGACGACATCGCCGCGCGCGCGCCGCGCCTGCTGCTGCATGCCCAGCAGCTGGGATTGGCCCATCCGCGCGCCAACGACTGGCGCGAATTCCACCTGCCTGCGGCGTTCTGAAACGGCCTGAAACAACCGCGCGGCCCGCGTTCTCCTCTGAAAGCCGGCCATCCCCCGCGAATACCCTATTGCGGCCTTGGGCCCCTGGCATAAGCTGGAACCTCTCGATGCAACACCCTCGCGGCTTGCCAATGCGCAGGCCCGAAGGCCCTCAAGGAGATCTCCATGCACAAGCCTTTTCGCCTGTCTGTTCTCATTGCTTCGCTGGGCCTGGCTGCCACCAGCTTGCTGTCTGTGGTCCATGCGCAAAACATCCGCATCGCCATGGTCATCCCCACCACGGGGGCATTGACCCAGTATGGCGACATGGTCAAGGAGGGTGCCTCCACCGCCGTCGAGATGGTCAATGCCGCGGGCGGCGTCCA
Source organism: Comamonas sp. (assembly GCA_040514115.1). Classification (GTDB taxonomy): domain Bacteria; phylum Pseudomonadota; class Gammaproteobacteria; order Burkholderiales; family Burkholderiaceae_C; genus Comamonas. Next base: position 35,835 of record JBEVDH010000044.1, read on the forward strand.
TGGCAAGAAAATCGAGCTCGTGCCGGTCGACGACGCCTGCGAGCCCAAGCAGGGCCCGGTCGCTGCCAACCGCGTCGTCAATGCCAAGATCGGCTACGTCATCGGCCCGGTCTGCTCGGGCGCGGCGATTGCCGCGGTGCCGATCTACAACAACGAAGGCGTGGTGGCCATCACGCCCTCGGCCACGTCGCCGGCGCTCACCGATGGCAAGAACTACCAGTTCATCTTCCGCACCATTGGCCGCGACGACCAGCAGGGCCCGGCGGCCGCGAAGTTCATCATTGAAAAGGCCAAACCCAAGAAAGTGGCGGTGGTGCACGACAAGCAGTCCTATGGTCAGGGCATCGCGACCTCGGTGCGCGACGTGCTGCAAAAAGCCGGCATCAACGTCGCGCTGTTCGAGGGCATCAACGCCGGCGACAGCGACTATTCGGCCGTCATCACCAAGCTCAAGAGCAACGGCGTGGACTTCGTCTACTACGGCGGCTACCACCCGGAGATGGGCTTGCTGCTGCGCCAGGCCGCCGAGCAGGGCCTGAAGGTGCGCATGATGGGCCCTGAAGGCGTGGGCAACCCCGAGGTCAACGCCATTGCCGGCAACGCCGTGGAAGGCATGCTGGTGACCCTGCCCGCCGACTTTGCCTCCAACCCCAAGAACGCCGCGGTGGTCAAAGCCTTCCAGGACAAGAAGCGCAGCCCCTCCGGCGCCTTCCAGCTGACCTCGTACGCGGCGGTGCAGGTGCTGCTCGACAGCATCAAGGCCGTGGGCGACAACCCCGCCAAGGTCGCCGACCATCTGCACAAGACGAACTTCGAGACCGCGCTCGGCACGGTGGGCTGGAACAAGCAGGGCGACCTCAAGGCCTTTGACTTCCAGGTCTTCGAATGGCACAAGGACGGCAGCAAGACGGCGGCAGTGAAGTAACCCCGGCGCAGGCGTGCGCAAGTCAAGGATGGTGTGCGGCCCGGCTGCACACCATCTTTGTCGTAGATGCGGCGCACCCCGCCATTTCTCGCGGAAGGTGGTGACTGATGGACGATTTCCTGCCCCAGCTGCTGCAGCAGTTGTTCAACGGGCTGTCGCTGGGCGCCATCTACGCGCTGATCGCCATTGGCTACACGATGGTCTACGGCATCATCGGCATGATCAACTTCGCGCATGGCGACATCTACATGATCGGCGCCTATGTCGGCCTGGTCACGCTGTCGGCGATCGGCACCCAGGGCGGCGTGCCGATCTGGCTGGTGATTGGCCTGATGCTGGTCGTCGCCGCGATCATCACCGGCGTCTACGGTTTCGTGGTCGAACAGGTGGCCTACAAGCCGGTGCGCAACAGCCCGCGGCTCGTTGCCCTGATCTCGGCCATCGGCATGTCGATCTTCCTGCAGAACTGGGTGGCGCTGGGCCAGGGCGCGCGCGACATGGCCGTGCCGCAGCTGCTGCCCGGTGCGCTGCAGTTTGGCGGGGCCAACGGCGCCTTCGAGATCTTCATTCCCTACACGCGCATCATGATCATCGTCGTCGCCGTGGTGCTGATGGTGCTGCTCACGCTCTACATCCGCCATTCGCGCATGGGCCGGGCCTCGCGCGCCTGCGCGCAGGACATGCACATGGCCAACTTGCTGGGCATCAACACCCACCGCGTGATCTCGTTCACCTTCATCCTGGGCGCGGTGCTGGCGGCCGTGGGCGGCGTGCTGATCGCGCTGGCCGTGGGCAAGCTCAACCCATTCATCGGCTTTCTGGCGGGTATCAAGGCCTTCACCGCGGCCGTGCTCGGCGGCATCGGCAGCATTCCCGGCGCGATGCTCGGCGGCGTGCTGCTGGGCGTGGCCGAGACGCTGGCCGCGGCCTACATTTCCTCGGAGTACAAGGACATCGTCGCGTTCACGCTGCTGGTGCTGATCCTGCTCGTGCGGCCCACGGGCTTGCTCGGAAAACCTGAGGTGGAGAAAGTCTGATGGCCGCTCCCACCTCTTCGCGCGACACGCTGCGCTTGAGCCTGCGCGACGCGCTGATTGCGACGGTACTGACCGCCCTGGTCACGGTGCCGATCTTCGGGCTGCATCTGGAGCGCGCCGGCATGCGCACCGTCATCGCGGCGCAGTGGGGAACCGTGGCCTGGGCCTGCGCGCTGGTGTTTGCGGTGCAGCTGCTGCGCCCCTGGCTGACGCGTGCCTTCGCTGGCGTGCCGCGGCTGCAGCGCCCGCAGCTACCCGCGGCCACAACGCGCCAGCGCCAGGGGGTCATGCTGGCGGCACTGCTGATCGCCGTGTCATGGCCATTCTTCGCCGGCCGCAACGCGGTCGACATCGCCACGCTGGCCATGATCTACGTGATGCTGGGCCTGGGCCTGAATATCGTCGTGGGGTTCGCGGGCCTGCTCGACCTGGGCTTCGTGGGTTTCTATGCCGTCGGCGCCTATACCTATGCGCTGCTGTTCCACTGGGCCGGGTGGAGCTTCTGGGAAGCGCTGCCGCTGGCCGGCGCCGTGGCGGCGAGCTTTGGTTTCGTGCTGGGTTTTCCGGTGCTGCGGCTGCGCGGCGACTACCTGGCGATCGTCACGCTGGGCTTTGGCGAAATCATCCGGCTGCTGCTGATCAACCTCACGAGCTTCACCGGCGGGCCCGATGGCATCTCGGGCATCCCCAAACCCACGGTGTTCGGGCTGCCGCTCACGCGCAGCCCGGCCAGCGAGGGCGGCACCACGTTCCACCAGTTCTTCGGTCTCGAGTTCCAGTCGCTGCACATGGTGATTGCGCTGTACCTGATGGCGCTCACGCTGGCGCTGGTCACGCTGTGGATTTCCAGCCGGCTGATCCGCATGCCCATCGGCCGTGCGTGGGAGGCGCTGCGCGAGGACGAGATCGCCAGCCGCTCGCTCGGCCTGCACCCGATGAAGATCAAGCTCTCGGCGTTCACGCTGGGCGCGATGTTCGCGGGCCTGGGCGGCGCCTTCTTTGCCGCGCGCCAGGGCATCGTCAACCCCGAATCCTTCACTTTCATCGAGTCGGCGCTGATCCTGGCGATTGTCGTGCTCGGCGGCATGGGCTCGCAGCTCGGCGTGATCATTGCCGCGATCTTGCTCACCGTGCTGCCGGAGCTGGCGCGCGAGTTTTCCGAATACCGGATGCTGATCTTCGGCCTGGTGATGATCCTGATGATGGTCTGGCGCCCGCAGGGCCTGCTGCCGATGAAGCGTCCGCATGTGGAGGTGGGCCCATGAGCTCGGCGCTGCTGGAGGTCGAGGCGCTGAGCATGCGCTTTGGCGGGCTGCTGGCCGTGGACGCGGTGGGCTTTGCGCTGCAGCCGCGCGAGGTGTTTGCGATCATCGGGCCCAACGGCGCGGGCAAGACCACGGTGTTCAACTGCATCAGCGGCTTCTACCAGCCCAGCGCCGGGCGCATCGCGCTGGGCGGCACCAGCATCGCGGGCCTGGGCAGCCACCAGGTGGCGCGCCGCGGCGTGGTGCGCACCTTCCAGAACGTGCGGCTGTTCAAGGCCATGACCGCGCTGGAAAACCTGCTGGTGGCGCAGCACCGCCAGATGCGCGCGTCGTTTCTCGCCGGGCTGTTCAATACGCCGGGCTACCGGCGCGCCGAGCAGCAGGCGCTCGACAACGCGCTGCACTGGCTCGACTACATGGGCCTGCGCGCCTATGCCAACCGGCCCGCGGGCAACCTGCCCTACGGCCACCAGCGCCGGCTCGAGATCGCGCGCTGCATGATCACCCGGCCCCAGGTGCTGATGCTCGATGAACCGGCCGCCGGGCTCAACCCCCAGGAAAAGAAGGACCTGCAACGGATGATCGACACGCTGCGCCGCGAGCATGACGTGGCCGTGCTGCTGATCGAGCACGACATGGGCCTGGTCATGGGGGTCTCGGAGCGCATCCTGGTGATGGAATACGGCAAGCCGATCGCCACCGGTACGCCCGAGGCGATACGCCGCGACGAACGGGTCATCAAGGCCTATCTGGGAGAGGCCTGATGGCGGCCATGCTGGAACTCGAACACCTGTTCACCCACTACGGCGCGATCTGCGCGGTCGACGACGTGAGCCTGCAAGTGCACGCGGGCGAGATCGTGACGCTGATCGGCAGCAACGGCGCGGGCAAGACCTCGCTGCTGATGACGCTGTGCGGCACGCCGCGCGCGAGCAGCGGCAGCGTGCGCTTCGAAGGCGAGGACATCACGCAGCTGCCCACGCACCTGATCATGCGCCGCGGCATTGCCATCTCGCCCGAGGGCCGGCGCGTGTTCCCGCACCTCACGGTGACGGAAAACCTGATGATGGGCGGCTTCTTCCTGAACAAGGAACAGATCCGCGAGGGCATCGAGCATGTCTTCGGGTTGTTCCCGCGGCTGCGCGAGCGCGCGCGCCAGCGCGGCGCCACCATGTCCGGCGGCGAGCAGCAGATGCTGGCCATCGGCCGCGCGCTGATGAGCCGCCCGCGGCTGCTGCTGATGGACGAACCCACGCTGGGCCTGGCGCCGCTGGTCATCGCGCAGATCTTCGAGATCATCCACACGATTCGCGCCGCCGGTGTCACGGTGTTTCTTGTCGAGCAGAACGCCAACCGCGCGCTGCAGGTGGCCGACCGCGGCTATGTACTGGAAAACGGCCGCGTGGTGCTGCAGGATACGGGTGCCAACCTGCTGCGCAATGACGCGGTGCGGGCGGCGTATCTGGGGGCCTGAGGCCATCGATTTCTTGAGCGGCACCCTTCGACAAAGGCATAGGCACAGGTGCAGTGGGGCTTGCCCGGACCGAACGGGGTGTCATCCGTTCGTCCTGAGCCTGTCGAAGGACGGACGGCCGGCTCTCGGAAAAGCCACGGTCATCCTTCTACAGGCCATTTTTCTGGAGCCGGCCGTCCATGGTTCGATCCTTCGACAAGCTAAGGATCACCACGAACGGTTAGAGACCTCTTCGTCCTGAACCTTTCGACGACCCGAATGACGAACGCCGCAACACCCCATGCATCCACACCTACACCCCACCCTGCCGCACCCCATTACCATCTCCCCATGACATCCCATCTCATTTTCCTTACCGGCGGCTCGCGTGGCATGGGCCTGGCCATGGCGCAGCAGTTGCTGCATCCCGACCACGAGCTGATTTGCCTGTCCCGCAACCGCAATGAAGCGCTGAACGAGACCGCTGCCGCGCGCGGCGCGCCGCTGCAGCAGTGGAGCGTGGACCTGGGCGCGCCGGCGCAAGCCGCGGCGCAGCTGGGCGAGTGGCTTCGGCAGCAGCCTTCGGGCCGGTATGCACAGGTCACGCTGATCAACAACGCGGGCGTGATGGCGCCCATTGCCCCGCTGTCGTCCCTTTCGTCCGAGGAGCTGTCGCCCGCGCTGCGCGTGGGCTTCGAGGCGCCGATGCTGCTCACCGCGGCTTTCCTTGGTGCCACCGAGCGTTGGCCCGCGGACCGCAAGGTGCTCAACATCTCCTCGGGCCTGGGCCGGCGAGCCATGGCGTCGCAGGCGGCGTACTGCGCGGCCAAGGCCGGCATGGACCATTTCACGCGCTGCGTGGCGCTCGAGGAAGCGCTCAAGCCGCGCGGTGCAAAGCTGTGCTCGCTGGCGCCGGGCGTCATCGACACCGACATGCAGATCCAGCTGCGCAACGCCGATCCCGCGGCTTTTCCCGATCTGCAGCGCTTTGCCGATCTCAAGGCACAGGACCAGTTGTCCTCACCGGACGAGGCGGCGGCGCAGGTGCTGGCCTGGTTGCGGCGGGCGGATTTCGGCGAGCAGGTGGTGGCGGATGTGCGTGCGGCTTGAGCCGTCCATCCTTCGATCCTTCGATCCTTCGACAGGATCAGGATCAGGACGAACGGTTGTCAGTGATCACTGTTCGATCAAGACAAGCAGGTGCAAAAGCCCGTTGACGTGGCCTGCTACCCCGTGCCTGCGCCCCCAGGGTAACGAAATGCAGTAAGCTCCTTCCCCTCAGCCCGCGTCCCGTGGGCCACACAGGGCAGCGCACCAGATCGGCGGCGCTGCCGGTGATCGCACAGCCGGCAACCCCGCTGTGCATGGCACGGGCTGTGAGACGACGGGCCTTTGCGCCCTGGCGTCGCTCTACGACCTAGAGACAAACACCCATTGATGGCGGAAACACCCTCCCCGATCATCGAATCAGCCCATTTGCTTCAGCCAAGCGGCTTCAGCGCTCGACTGCCATCCGCAGTTGCGCGTGTGTGGCCCGCTGTTCCTTTCGATCCGTCCACGGAGTTTGTTGTTTCATGTTTCGTCCCTTGATCACCGCCACTGTGATGGCCTGCACCTTCACTGCCAGCTTCAGCGCCATTGCCCAGGGCCCTGCCGACTATCCGAACAAGCCCGTGCGCATGGTCATTCCGTTTCCCCCGGGCGGCGGCACCGACATCCTCGCGCGCGTCGTTGCCAACAAGCTCACCGAAATCAGCAAGTGGACCGTCGTGCCCGAGAACAAGGCAGGTGCCGGCGGCACGATCGGCATCAGCGATATGGTCAAGGCCGCGCCCACGGGCTATGACATGGTCATGGGCCAGAAGGACAATCTGGTGCTCGGCCCGTATCTGTACAAGAACCTGCCGTGGGACCCGCTGCGCGACCTGACGCCGGTCGCCCATGTGGCCTATACGCCGGTGGTCATCGCCACCAGCGTGAACTCGCCCTACAAGACCGTGGCCGATGTCATTGCCGCGGCCAAGGCCAACCCCGGCAAGGTCACCTACGGCTCGCCCGGCAACGGCACCAGCATCCACATTGCCGGCGTGCTGCTGGAAAAGGCCGCCTCGGTGCAGCTGACCCATGTGCCCTACAAGGGCTCGAACCCGGCGCTGATGGATGCGCTGGCCGGCAACGTCGACCTGCTGGTGTCCTCCGTGCCCTCGGCCATTGCCCAGATCAAGGCCGGCAAGCTGCGCGCGCTGGCGGTGACTTCGGCCAAGCGTTCGACCTCGCTGCCCGATGTGCCCACGCTGGCCGAAACCGGCATCAAGGGCTTTGATGTCAGCACCTGGTACGGGCTGTTCATGCCCGCCGGCACGCCCGCGGCCATCGTTGCCAAGGCCAATGCCGAAGTGAACCGTCTGCTGGCCATGCCCGACATCCGCGATGCCATCCTGGCCCAGGGCGCCGAGCCCCAGGCGATGAGCGTGGCCAACTTCGACCGGATGTTCAAGGCCGACTTCAAGGCGTCCAAGCAGATCGTCGAAGACTCGGGCGCGAAGATCCAGTAAGGCGCCAGCCGTCTGCGCGCGCCAGCGCCCTGCCCCACGCGGGCCGGGCGCTTTTTTTATTGCTAAGAGCGCCTAACAGAAACCAACAAATCGAAGATTTGCGGTTGAGACGAGGCGCGGCCGGCCAGGCGCGGTGCCGCAGACAGTGCAAATAGCACGGCAAGCCAACGCAACGACGTCTCAAGGGTTCTGTTAGGCGCTCTAAAGCACGTCCGCAGGCGCCAGCTGCCGCTGCAGGAACTCCACGAAGGCATGCACCTTGCGCGAATGCCGGCGGTTGGGCAGATAGGCCGCATGGATGCTCACCTGCTGGTCCTGCGGGTTGATCGCGTAATCCGCAAAAAGCCGCTGCAGCCTTCCGGCGCGCAGGTCGTCCTCGACCAGCCAGTGCGCCAGCAGTGCAATGCCGCAGCCGCCAAGGACCGCTTCGCGCAGGATATCGGCATTGTTGGCCGCCATCCGCCCGTTGATCTGCACCTCCTGTACCTGCCCGGCGCGCAGGAATGACCAGCGCTGGGGCCCGGCCTGGTAGGCAAAGCGCAGGCATTCATGCAGACCCAGGTCCTCGGGCTTTGCCGGGGTTCCATGGCAGGCGAGGTACGCGGGGCTGGCCACCACATGGCGCCAGTGCGCGGCCAGCGGGCGCACGATCAGCTGCGGCTGGTTCTCCGGCGTGCCGATGCGCACGGCCACATCGATACGCTCGGCGGCCAGATCGACATAGGTATCGGACAGCACCAGCTCCAGTGACAGCCGCGGGTGCGCGCGCAGGAACCCGGCAATGTGCGGCCCCAGGCACAGCCGCCCGAAAGTCACCGGCACCGACACGCGCAGCGGGCCCACGGCCTCGGCGCCGCCATCCGAGATGCTTGCGTCGGCTTCCTCCAGATCGGACAGCAGCCGCGTGACCTGCTCGAGATAGGCCGCGCCCGCATCGGTCAGCGCCACCCGGCGCGTCGAGCGGGTCAGCAGTGCCACACCGAGCGACGCCTCGAGACCGTCGATCAGCCGCGTCACCGAGGAGGTCGCGACACCCTGGCGCTGGGCGGCTTTGGAAAAACCGCCGGTTTGTGCCACGTCCATGAAAGCGCGCAGCGCCTGCAGCTTGTCCATGCTTCATTTTTGCGTGATTCGCAACGCCGCGTTGCGCAACTCACATATTCATTTAATCGGACGCAAAGATTAATCTCTGCAGGTCGCCAAGGCAAGCCTCACACTTCGCTTCTGGCATCCATGCCGCCATTGCTTTCAGGATCACACCATGTCCAGCCCACCCGTTTCCAGCGCCGCCACCGGGACGCCTTCTTCCGCCGGATTGCCGCTTTCACTGACCCTGCTGCTGGCCAGCGGCGCGGGGTTGGCGGTGGCCGCGCTGTATTACAGCCAGCCCATGTTGGGCGTGCTCGGCGGGGAGCTGGGTGCGTCGACGCAGGCGGTGGGGCTGCTGCCCACGCTGACGCAGCTGGGCTACGCGCTGGGCATCGCGTTTCTGGCGCCGCTCGGTGACCGGCATGATCGGCGCCGCATCATCCTGGGCAAGGCCGCCGTGCTGTGCGCCGCGCTGCTGCTCGCGGCCGCCGCGCCCTCGCTGGGCATGCTGCTGGCTGCGAGCCTGGTTATCGGCCTGGCCGCGACGCTGGCGCAGGACATCGTGCCCGCGGCCGCAACGCTGGCGCCCGCGGCGCAGCGCGGCAAGGTGGTGGGCACCGTGATGACCGGCCTGCTGCTGGGGATTTTGCTGTCGCGCGTCGTGAGCGGCTTTGTGGCCGAGCAGTGGGGTTGGCGCGCGATGTTCGCGGCCGCCGCGGTGAGCATTGCGCTGCTGGGCCTGGCGGCATGGCGGCGCCTGCCGCGCTTCGCCGTCACCACGCAGCTGCCCTATATCGCGCTGCTCGGTTCGCTGGCGACACTGTGGCGCCTCCACCCCGCGCTGCGCCGCGCCACCTGGGCGCAGGCATTGATGGCGATCGGCTTCAGCGCCTTCTGGTCCACGCTGGCCGTCATGCTGCACGGCGCGCCCTTCCATCTGGGCGCGGCCGCCGCCGGCGCCTTTGGCCTGGCCGGGGCGGCCGGCGCATTGGCCGCGCCGCTGGCCGGGCGCCTGGCCGACCGGCATGGACCGGCGCTGGTGACCCGCCTGGGCACGGGGCTCGCCGCCCTGTCGTTTGCGGCGATGGGGTTGATGGTGTTCATGCCACCGGGCGCGCAGCTGGGGCTGCTGGTGGCCTGCGCCATCGGCTTCGATCTGGGCGTGCAGGCCGCGCTGATTGCCCACCAGACCATCATCTACGGCCTCGACGCGGGCGCGCGCAGCCGGCTCAACGCGGTGCTCTTCACCGGCATGTTCATCGGCATGGCGACGGGCTCGGCACTGGCCGCCCTGCTGTTTGCCCGCTACGGCTGGCAGGCGGTGACGGCGCTGGCCACGGCCACGGCGCTCGCGGCGTTCGTGCTGCGCATGAAGCGCCATTGAGCGCTCACGCCGCGCACGCTAGGCAACGTAGGCCGGATAGATCTCGGCGAGCCTGTCGATGAATCCGCTGACCCGCCGGATATGCTCGCGCAGCAGCTTCTCCGCCAGGTCGGCATCTCCCGCGATCACGGCATTGGCCACCTGATCGTGGAACTCCACGGACTCCTCGCTGCCGCGGATGGTCTTGTTGGCCAGCCGCCGCAAGCGCTCCAGGCGCGTGCGCGCCGAGAGCACCACGCTCCAGGCAGAGGCATGACCCGCCAGCAGCACGATGCTTCTGTGGAAGTCCTCATCCGCCGCCAGGCTGGCGTCGCGGTCCTCGAAGCGCAGTGCTTCCCGGTGGCGCTGCACGATCCTGGAGAGCATTTTCCTGTCGGCCAGCGGCGCGCCGGCCGCCAGCCGCACGGCGGCGCACTCGATGGCTTCACGCACGAACAGCGCATCGTTCAATGACGCGCGCTCCAGGCGCGACACACAGGTCCCGCGCTGGGGAAAGATGTCGATCAGGCCGTCGGCGGCCAGGGACCTGAAGGCTTCGCGCACCGGGCTGCGGCTCACCCCGAATTGCTCGGCCACCACCGGCTCGTTCAAGGCGGCGCCGGGCGGCAGCAGGCACTCGACGATGGCGCGGCGCAACGCGGCGTAGACGTAGTCGGCGGCCTTGCCACGGCCTTCGGCCGCGTCATAAGGCTCCAGGGACGCAATGCTGTCCAAGGTGGCGGCGGAGACAAAACTGGGGCGGGCCATGGGTTTGCAGGAATGAAACTTCGATTCTAAGACAAGGGTTTTCCCCGGCAACGTCAATGCATTCTAGAACACTAGAATGCAGAAATCATTTTGTTGGGTCTGCCTCATGAATTCTTCCCCCGTTTCCCCGGCCACGACGGCGCTGCTGCAAAAGGTCAGCATTGCCACGCTGTGCACCTGCCTCTACAAGCGCGGCCTGCGCAACCAGGTCATCCAGGGCGCCGTGCCCGTCGGCAGCGTCTCCAAGCCGACGATGGTCGGCCCGGCCTTCACGCTGCGGTACATGCCGGCGCGCGAAGACCTCAACCCCCTGGCCGCCTTCACCGATCCGGCCCACCCCCAGCGCAAGGCGGTGGAAGACTGCCCGCCCGGCGCGGTGCTGGTCTTCGACAGCCGCAAGGATGCGCGCGCCGCGTCCGCGGGCGCCATCCTCATTCGCCGGCTCCAGGTGCGCGGCGTGGCCGGCGTGGTCACCGACGGCGGCTTTCGCGACGCTGCCGAGATTGCGGCGCTGGACATCCCCGCCTTCCATACCCGGCCTTCCGCGCCCACCAACCTGACGCTGCACCAAGCCATCGATATCAATGTGCCGATCGGCTGCGGAGACGCGCCCGTGTTTCCGGGCGACATCGTGGTGGGCGACGCTGACGGCGTAGTTGTCATTCCCGCCCACCTGGCCGAGGAGATCGCGCTGGAGGCGACCGGCATGACCGCCTTCGAGGACTTCGTGGCCGAGCGCGTGCAGGGTGGGCGCTCGATCATCGGGCTGTATCCGGCAACCCATCCCGAAACGCTCGAGGACTTTGCCCGGTGGCGCGCCGCGCACTCCCGCTGATCGCCCCGATCGCGCTTTTTCCAGCCCGTTCCCAGAACCCCAAAAAGGAGACATCCATGATTCGTGCAACCGTCGCCGCCGCATTGCTCGGCTGCAATTTCGCCGTGCCCGCCGTGGCACAGAATTTCCCGACCAAGCCCATCACTATCGTGGTGCCCTCCTCGCCGGGCGGCGCCATCGACCTGGCGGCGCGCCTGATCGGCCAGAAGATGGGCGAGGCCTGGGGGCAATCGGTGGTGATCGAGAACCGCGCGGGAGCCTCCGGGATCATCGGCACGGAAGCGATCGCCAAGGCCGCGCCCGATGGCCACACCCTGGCGCTGGTCGCCAGCAGCCACGCGATCAATCCGAGCCTGTTCAAGAAGCTGCCGTTCGATACCGTCAAGAGCTTCGAGCCGGTCGCCTTGACCCACGTCGTGCCGCTGGTGCTGGTGGTGTCGCCCGCCGCGCCCTTCAAGAGCGTCAAGGAGGTGGTGGCCCATGGCAAGGCCCATCCGGGCGAGATGACGTTTGCCTCCAGCGGCAAGGGCGGCGCGCCGCACATGTCGGGCGAGCTGTTCAAGACGCTGGCCGGCATCGATATCACGCACGTGCCCTACAAGGGCAGCACGCTGGCCCATCCCGACCTGATCAGTGGTCGCACCACGATGATGTTCGACACCGTGGCGGCCGTCAAAGTGCAGGTGAACGCCGATCGGCTGCGCGCCCTGGCGGTGACATCCACCAAACGCTCGGCGCTGTTTCCCAACGTGCCCACGATGCAGGAGGCGGGCATTGCCGGCTACGAGACAAGCACCTGGGGTGGGCTGCTGGCGCCGGCCGGCACGCCCAAGGCGGTGGTCGGCAAGCTCAATGCCGAAGTCAACCGGATCCTGCAGCTGGCGGATGTCCGCAAGACGCTGGTCGATGCGGGGATCGAGCCTGGAGCGGGGTCGCCCCAGCAGTTCACCGACTTCATCGCTGCGGAGTCAGTGAAATGGGGCCGGGTTGCCAAGGACGCGGGCATCCAGCCGGAGTGACACCCAGGCGGCTCAGAACGGCAGGATGCCTGGGAGCAGCTGCCGGTCCAGCCGCTGAACCCACCATTTGAGCGCCTCGCCCATGTGCTCGGGCTTCCACGCGAGCCAGAAGCCCTCGGGCGGGCGCGGCTCCTCGACCTCCAACTCGACCAGCACGCCCTGCGCCAGCTCGGCACGCACACAGGCACGCGGCACGAACCCATGGCCCAATCCGGCGGCCTGGGCCGCGATCTTGGCCTGCATGCCGGGCACCGTGATGCGCCGCTGGCCCATCAGCAGCCCCACCGTGCGGTTGGCCGAGGAGCGCGCGCCGTCGCCCACGACAATCGCCGTGTGCTCGAGCAGGTCGCTGCGCACCAGCCGGCGCTGCAGCTTGGCCAGCGGGTGCGTGGCCGTGACGCAGAACGCGAAATCCAGGCTTCCCACCGCCACCGCCTTGTAGCCGCCGCCGGGCGGCCCTTCGCCCGCGGCAACGATCAGGTCGGCGCGGCCCTCGCGCAGCATTTCCCAGGTACCGGTCATCACCTCGCAGCCAATGCGCAGGCGCGTGCCGCAATTCATGTCCTCGAAGGCGCAGATGTCGGGGTTGAAGGCGCTCGTCGGAATCAGCGAGTCATGCACCAGCCGCAGCTCCGATTCGAAACCGGTCGAGATCTGCCGCATGCGCGCCTCCAGCTCCTGCGCCGCCACAAGCAGCCAGCGCCCTTCCTTGAGCATTTCCTGACCCGCTGCCGTGAGCGTCACGCGCGGGCCGTTGCGCAGGAACAGCGCCATCCCGAGCTGCTCTTCGAGCTTGGCCACCGCATAGGAAATGGTCGAGGGCACCTTGTAAAGCTGCTGCGCCGCCGCAGCAAACGAGCCGTGGCGCGCAATGGCATCGATGATTTCAATGGCTTCGAGGGACAGTTTGAGCATGTTCGAAATTATCGATGATGAATCGCCAAAAGCTTCAACCTGACAGCAGTTCAAAAGCGAGAAACTACATTCATCGCAGCAAGGAACACAGCGAAACACTGAAGACCTTGCATGAATTTCATCGAACGAAAGGGACTCATCATGATCGACATCCGCAAATCCGACGACCGGGGCCGCGCCAACCACGGCTGGCTGCAATCGCGCCACACCTTCTCGTTCGGCAGCTACCGCGACCTGCGCCAGCAAGGTTTCTCGGATCTGCTGGTGATCAACGACGATCGCGTGGCCCCGGCCCAGGGCTTTGGCACGCACGGCCACCGCGACATGGAAATCTTCTCCTACGTCCTCGAAGGCGAACTGGCCCACAAGGACTCGATGGGCACGGGCTCGGTGATCCGCCCCGGCGACGTGCAGATGATGAGCGCCGGCAGCGGCGTGCAGCACAGCGAATTCAACCACTCGGCCGAGCAAGGCGTGCATTTCCTGCAGATCTGGATCGTGCCCAACGAAAAAGGCGCCGAGCCCCGCTACCAGCAGGTGCACTTCGAGGAAGCGAAAAAACGCGGCCAGCTGCGCTTGATCATCGCTCCTCAAGGCGAGAATGGCGCGCTGGCCGTGCGCCAGGACGCACGGGTCTATGCCGGACTGTTTGACGGCGACGAAGCCGCGACGCTCGAGGTTGCCGCCAACCGCCATGTCTATGTGCATGTGGCCCGCGGCAGCCTCGAGGTCAACGGTGAGCGCCTGGCCGCAGGCGACGGCGCGCGCATCCGCGACGCAGGAGCGCTGCGCTTCGGCCTGGGCGAGAACGCGGAAGTGCTGGTCTTCGACCTGCGCCCCAACGAGCTGCCCTCGATGTAATCCATCCTTGCTTTCTTCCACCCCGTTCATTTCAGGAGCCAGCACCATGACCAACGCCAACACCCCCATCGCCCAACCCGTTGCCTTCGCCAAGCCCGGCGCCACGCTGCTCAATGCCCACGATCACACGCTGGTGATGATCGACTTCCAGTCGCAAATGGCCTTTGCCACGCATTCGATCGATGCCGTGACGCTGCGCAACAACGCGGCGCTGGTGTCCCATGCGGCGGCCGGCTTCGGGGTCTCCACCATTCTCACCACCGTGGCCGAGAAAAGCTTCAGCGGCCCGATGTTCGAGGAAGTCACGGCGCCCTTCCCCGGCCAGGCGCTGCTGGACCGCACCTCGATGAACACCTGGGAAGACGAGGCCGTGATCCGCCGTGTCAACGAGATCGCCAAGCCGCGCATCGTGCTCGCCGGTCTGTGGACCAGCGTCTGCATCGTCGGCCCCGCGCTGTCGGCACTGGACCAGGGCTTCGAGGTCTATGTGATTGCCGATGCCTGCGGTGATGTCTCGCTGGAGGCCCATGAGCGCGCCATGGACCGCATGGTGCAGGCCGGTGCCCGCCCCATCACCTCGCTGCAGTACCTGCTCGAGCTGCAGCGCGACTGGGCACGCGGCGAAACCTATGACATGACGACCGGCATTGCGAAGAAATTCGGCGGCGCCTACGGCATCGGCATCAACTACGCGAAAAGCATGTTCAACGCCCACGAAGGCTGATGGAGCCTGCCCCGGCCTTAGGCTCGGGGGGCCGCCAAAAATCAACCAGGGCCGCATGCCCTGCCAACTCCAGGGAACCACATGCCAACGCCGACCTCGCCAGACCTGATCCTCTTCAACGGCCGCTTCACGACGCTCGACCGCGCCAACCCCACCGCCCAGGCCGTGGCCATTGCTGCCGGACGCTTCGTCCATGTGGGCAGCAACCAGGAGGTGCTGGCGCTGGCAGGCAGCGGCACGCGCCGCATCGACCTGCAAGGGCGCAGCGCGCTGCCCGGGCTGATCGACAACCACCTGCACATCATCCGCGGCGGGTTGAACTTCAACATGGAGCTGCGCTGGGATGGCGTGAGAAGCCTGGCCGATGCCATGGCGATGCTGCGCGCGCAGGTCGACATCACGCCCGCGCCGCAATGGGTGCGCGTGGTGGGCGGCTTCACCGAGCACCAATTTGTCGAAAAACGCCTGCCCACGCTCGCGGAACTCAACGCCGCGGCGCCCGACACGCCGGTCTTCATCCTGCACCTCTATGACCGCGCGCTGCTCAATGGCGCCGCGCTGCGCGCCGTCGGCTACACCCGCGACACTCCCGCGCCGCACGGCGGCGAGATCCTGCGCGACAGCGCCGGCAACCCCACAGGGCTGCTGCTGGCCAAGCCCAACGCCGCGATCCTCTACGCGACGCTCGCGCTCGGCCCGAAGCTGCCGCGCGAATACCAGCTCAACTCGACGCGCCACTTCATGCGCGAATTGAACCGCCTGGGCGTGACCGGTGCGATCGACGCGGGCGGCGGTTTCCAGAACTACCCCGACGACTACGCGGTGATCGAGGAACTGGCCGAAGCCGACCAGTTGACCATTCGCCTGGCCTACAACCTGTTCACGCAAAAGCCCAAGGAGGAGAAAGAGGATTTCCTGAACTGGACGGCCACTTCGCAATACAAGCAGGGCACGGATTACTTTCGCCACAACGGCGCGGGCGAGATGCTGGTGTTTTCGGCCGCGGATTTCGAGGATTTTCGCCAGCCGCGTCCCGAGCTCGAAGCCGGCATGGAAGATGACTTGGAGGGCGTGGTGCGCATCCTGGCGCAAAATCGCTGGCCCTGGCGCATGCATGCGACCTATGACGAAACCATCAGCCGCGCACTCGACGTGTTCGAGAAAGTCAACCAGGACACGCCGCTGGCCGGCCTGAACTGGTTCTTCGACCACGCCGAAACGATTTCCGACCGCTCGATCGAGCGCGTCGCGGCGCTCGGCGGCGGCGTGGCCGTGCAGCACCGCATGGCCTACCAGGGCGAGTATTTCGTCGAGCAGTACGGCGCGCGCGCGGCCGAGGCCACGCCGCCGGTCAAGCGCATGCTCGAGATGGGCGTGAAGACGTCCGCCGGCACCGATGCGACGCGCGTTGCCAGCTACAACCCCTGGGTGTCCCTGTCATGGCTGGTGACGGGGCGCACTGTCGGCGGTCTGCAGCTCACGCCCCAGCGCAACTGCCTGGACCGCGAACAGGCGCTGCGCATGTGGACCGAGAACGTCACCTGGTTCTCCAACGAGGAAGGCAAGAAGGGCCGCATCGAGGTCGGGCAACTTGCCGATCTGGTGGTTCCCGACCGCGACTTCTTTGGCTGCCCCGAATCCGATATTGCCGATACCTCGGCGTTGCTCACCATGGTCGGCGGCAAGGTGGTCTATGGCGCGGGCGACTTCGCCCCATTCGACGAGGCGCCCCTGCCCCCCGCCATGCCCGACTGGTCGCCGGTGCGGCGCTTCGGCGGCTACGGTGCCTGGGGCGCCAAGGACAACGGCCCGCTGCAGAACCTGGCGCGCCAGGCGGCGGCGGCGTGCGCCTGCGCCAGCGCCTGCAACCTGCATGGCCATGCGCATGGCGCCGCCTCGACGGCGCAGCTGCCCACCTCGGACGCCAAGGGCTTCTGGGGCGCGCTGGGCTGCGCCTGCTGGGCGGTATGAGCATGGCCGATACCAAGAACTCCGCCGCCACCGGGACCGATGGGGGAACTGATAGCGGGAGCTTCGCCGCGCTGCGCCAGCCGGTATTTGCCGTGCTCTGGGCGGCCACGGTGCTGGGCAACACCGGCAGCTTCATGCGCGATGTCGCCAGCTCCTGGCTCGTGACCGACCTCTCGCCCAGCCCCACCGCGGTGGCGCTGATCCAGACCGCGGCGACGCTGCCCATCTTCCTGCTGGCCATACCCGCGGGCGTGCTCTCGGACATCCTCGACCGCCGGCGCTTTCTGATCTGCGTGCAGCTGGTGCTGGCGGCGGTGAGCGGCACGCTGCTGGCGCTGTCGCAGGCTGGCGCGCTCACGGTGGAATATCTCATTGCGCTGACGTTTGTCGGCGGCATCGGCGCGGCGCTGATGGGCCCGACCTGGCAGTCGATCGTGCCCGAGCTCGTGCCGCGCGCGCAGCTCAAGGGGGCCGTGGCGCTCAATTCGCTGGGCATCAATATCGCACGCGCCATCGGCCCGGCCGCAGGGGGCCTGCTCCTGGCGAGCTTTGGCGCGGCCGTGGTCTATGGGCTCGACGTGCTGAGCTATGTGTTCGTGATTGGCGCGCTGCTGTGGTGGCAGCGGCCCCAGGCCGCCGAGAGCACGCTGACCGAAAGCTTCGGGGGCGCCTTCCGCGCCGGGCTGCGCTATACCCGCGCCAGCCGCGAGCTGCACCGGGTGCTGCTGCGCGCCGCGCTGTTCTTTCTGTTTGCCAGTGCGGTCTGGGCGCTGCTGCCGCTGGTGGCACGCCAGATGCTCGGCGGCAGCGCCGGTTTCTATGGCGTGCTGCTGGGCGCCGTGGGCGCGGGCGCCATTGGCGGTGCGCTGGTCATGCCGCATCTGCGCCGCTGGCTCGATACCGATGGCCTGGTGCTGGCGGCCGCCCTGCTCAGCGCTGGTGTGATGGGCGCGCTGGCCCTGGCGCCGCCCCAGTGGCTGGCGGTGGTCCTGCTGGGGCTGCTGGGCATGGGCTGGATCACGGCGCTCACGACCTTCAACAGCGTCGCCCAGGCCATCTTGCCAAACTGGGTGCGCGGGCGCGGCCTGGCGGTCTACCTGATGGTGTTCAACGGCGCGATGGCCGCGGGCAGCCTGGGCTGGGGCCTGCTGGCGCGCGCTGTCGGGCTGCCCGCGGCGCTTGCCGTGAGCGCCGCCGGTTTGGCGATCGTCGCGCTGGCGCTGCACCGCCTGCGGCTGCCCACGGGCGAGGCCGATCTGCAGCCTTCCCACCACTGGCCCGAACCGGCAATGAGTGATACGGCAGCGCATGACCGAGGCCCGGTCATGGTGCAGATCGCCTACCGCGTGCTGGCGCAAGACCGGCCCGCCTTTGTCGACGCGGTGCGCCGGCTGTCGCACGAGCGTCTGCGCGACGGCGCCTACTCCTGGGGCGTGATGGAGCACAGCGCCGATGCCGAGCAGATCATCGAATGGTTCCTGGTGGCATCCTGGGCCGAACACCTGCGCCAGCACGAGCGCGTGTCGCAGGCCGACGCCGATCTGCAGGGCGCGCTGCTGCAGTTGCATCAGGGGCCGGGCAGGCCGCAGGTGCAGCACTTCCTGGCGCTCTAGGCGGCGCCCTGGCCGCGGCGCAATTCACGTGGGCGCATACCACGAGGCCTGCAGGAACCCGCCCGGCTGCAAGTCCAGCGGGTACGCGTTCAACACCGGATGGCCTTCGACCTGGTTGTGCACAAACGCGATCAGCGCATCTGCCGCCTCGACACCGGGCAAGCCGGGTTGATCGAAGTCGGGAGCCGGCGCTGGATCGTGCGCCTGCATCTGCTGCGCGGCAGCTGGTGCCGCGGCCCCCGCTGGCAGCACCAGCGCCGGTGCCCAGGCTGGCGCCCAGGCATCCGCTTGCGCTTGCGCTTCAAGCAGGACCAGATTCACCCCCTCAGCATCCTCGTCGAAAAAAATTTCGACAAATTGCCCGGGCTGGTAGGTCAAGTCAACAGCAAGCTCGGCCTCGCTCAAGACAAACAGAGGAGCGTCGGGCGGGAGATCAATTTGGAAAAGCATCTTGATGGGGGGTGTGGTAGTTGGACCAAGCGTCTTCCTCTATCGAATCGGTCGACGCACAACGCGCTGGGGCGGATCCCAGTGGCTCTCCGACAGCGCAGCATCGAATTTATCACTATCACTTTTAAATATCAATAGTGTTAATCTATTTTGCGTCTAGACGATCCTAGCTGTGCAGCTGCCACGATCTGCCGCACGAGTGGGTGATGCTGCCCGCGGCGTGACCACAGTGCATGCACCTCCTCATGCAGCCCGGGGCATTCGCCCAGCAGGCGCAAGCCGCGCACCAGCCCCACATCCTCGGCGCCGAGTTCGCTGACCGGAAACACCCCCAACCCGCGCGCCGCGAAAACCGCCAGCAGCGCGCTGTCCTCGAATTCGCCGACCACGCGCGGGCGCACGCCGATATCGCGGAACCAGGCGTCCAGCGTGGAGCGCAGCGGCGCGTGCGGCGTGGGCAGCAGCACCGGCAGATCCTGCAGCGATTGCGGAAACCGGTCGCGCTGCGACTTTCTCACCAGGGACGCCGGCCCGTACCAATGCAGCGCCGAGCGCGCGATGCGTTCACTGAACAGGCGCTGGGCCGGCAGATGCGGCGCGGCCTGCCCGGCCAGCACGACATCGAGCTGGTGCAGCGCCAGCTCCGACAGCAACTCGTCGAACTCGCCCTCGTGGCACACCAGGCGCAGCCCGGGCGTGGCCAGCACCGGCGCCAGCAGCGCATGCGCCGCCAGCTTGGAGATGCCGTCGGACAGGCCCACCGTGAGCCGGGCCCCCTGCGCATTGCCGGCCTCGCGCACCTCGTCGGCAATGCGTTGCCCGCGCTCGAAGATCTCCTCGGCATGGGCAAACGCCGCCCGCCCGGCCTCGGTCAGCGCCACGCCCCGCCCCGCGGGCTTGAGCAGCTGGTGGCCCAGCGACTGCTCCAGATCGCGCACCTGCGCGCTGATCGTCTGCACCGCCATCTCCAGGCGCTCGGCGGCGCGCGCGAAGCCGCCTTCCTTGGCAACCATCCAGAAATAATAGAGATGGCGGAAATTGAGCATGCAAATACCCCAGGAAAAACCGCATCTTAGGTTCGGTTGCAGCTGGTGTTTCCAAAGCGCCGGGATGTCCATACTCGGCGTTTGTCATTTTCAAGGTCTATACCCATGTTCTACGCACTCAGCTGGTCTCTGTCTTTCGCGCTTCTGGGCCTGTGGTCGCTGGCCTGCTGGGGCCTGCACGCGGCGGCAGTCTGGGCGGTGGGGAGTGCCGGCGCGCTGGCCGGCAGCACCGCGGCCATGGGCTCGGTGGCGCTGCCGCAGGGGCTGGGCGTGTGGATCCCTCCGGGGCTGGCCGCCGAGTTCCAGGGCCTGCTGGCGTCGTTCGGACCCTGGGTTCAATGGGCGCTGGAAGCCGTGCCGGCGCTGGCCGGCGGCGTCACGGTGCTGGCCTGGGCGATCTGGGGGCTGGGCGCGTTGACGCTGCTGGGCTTGGCAATTGGCGCCCATGTGCTGATTGCCCTGTTCAAGCGCCGCGGCGGGGGCGCGGCCAGGGCGCGCACAGCCAGTGGCGCCCCGGTCCACTGAGGACCACAGGCACAAAAAAAGCCGCTGTCACCAGCGGCTTTTTTTCAGCCTTGAAATGCCGCCTTCAGGTACGCACGACCATCACCGGGATATGCACCGAGCGCAGCACGCGCTGCGTGACGCTGCCCAGCATCAGCTTCTCGAGGCCGCGGCGGCCTTGCGAGCCCATGACGATCAGGTCGGCGCCGGTGTTTTCCACCACGCGCACGATGCCTTCATGCACCGCATGGCCTTCGCCCACGACGGTGGTGACGGGGTGGCCGGCCTCCTGCATGATCTTGCGCACGGCTTCGAGCGCCGTGTTGGCCTCGGCCGTGGCGGCGCTCAGGTACTGGGCCTGGCCATAGGCGAAATCGGCGCCGACGCCGGTGAAGGGATAGGGATCGACCACATAGACCGCGGTCACGCTGCTGCCGAAGATCTTGGCCATTTCAGCGGCCTTGGAAACCGCCATCAAGGACGTGGACGAACCATCGACCGGAACCAGGATGTGCTTGAACATGATGTCTCTCCTCTAGTTGATACCTGTGCCTGCAGTGTGGCATGGCGCCCGGCCAAAGGCCATGACGCAAGTCATGCCGGCGTGTCGAATTCGGCGCCCTGAAAGCCCTGACGCCGGCAGGTGACCACCAGCGTATCACGGTAGCCGCCCTCGGCCACGGGCTGGATCGGCGTGGTTTCGTGGATCATGCGCGCGTCGTCCAGCAGCATCACCGACCAGGGCTCGGTCAGCGTGAAGCGCTGGCCCTGCGGGCCCGTGGCTTCGAATACGCGCGTCTCGCCGCCCTTCACATTCTCGCGGCCGACGAGGAACACCGCCACCAGGTCCACGCCATCGCGGTGCGCACCCTCGGGGGTCGGGCGGCCGATGCCCTGCGTGGTGTCGATGCGAAACTGGTGCGACTCGATGAACCACGGCGCGGCGGGAGCGCCCGCGCCAAACACCTGGTCGCACAGATGTCCCATGTGCACCAGCAGCTGGCGCCACGCGGGCTGGGCCACGATCTGCGCATGCATGGGCGCGAACATGCGCAGCATGCCGCCATGCAGCGCGTTGTACTCGACGGGTTGCCAGTGCGCGCGGTGCGCGACCTGCTGGAGCCGACCGTCCTCGGCGATGAAGCAGGAGTGGCGCCGGCGCCGATAGCGTCCACCGTCCTTGAGGTGCTCGTCGGGCGGCAGATCGGCCCAGTCGCTGGACAGCGCCTGCAACTGCTGCGGGGCCACGCCGATCCAGGCCGCCACGGCGGCGGGGGACAAAACGGCATACCCCTGGCTGCGCAGCTGCTGCGCCATCTGGTCGGGGTGGATATAGGGGGGTGAAAAAGTGACGTGCGTCATAGATCCCCGAGCTTAACGCCGCCACCTCGCAGCGCCCGCGCGCCTGGCGCACTTTTTTGCGTGCACCAGGCGCCGGCGTCAGAAACGCGGCGTTTTTCCGGTGAAGCCCGGGTCGTAGCGGCGCATCTGCTGCAGGTCGTCGCGATTGCGCACGCCGCATTCGAGGTACTGCGCATGCAGCGTGGCCAGGGCCGCGCGGTCAAGCTCCACCCCCAGGCCCGGCGTGGTGGGCACCACGACCGAGCCCTGCTCGAAGCGCACGCGCCCGCCCTTGATGACTTCCTCCTCCTGCCACGGATAGTGGGTATCGCAGGCATAGGTCAGGTTGGGAACGCTGGCCGCCACATGGGTCATGGCCATCAGGCTGATGCCCAGATGCGAATTGGAATGCATCGACATGCCCAGGCCCCAGAGGCGGCACATGCGCGCCAGCGTCTGCGTGGCGCGCAGGCCGCCCCAGTAGTGGTGGTCCGACAGCAGCACTTTCACGGAGCCCATCTCGCAGCCCTTGCGGAAGTCGTCCATGGTGGTGATGACCATGTTGGTGGCCAGTGGCAAGCGCGTGTGCTTGGCCAGCTCGGCCATGCCTTCGAGACCGGGAGTGGGGTCTTCGTAGTACTCGAGGATTTCATCGAGCGCGGGCGCGGCGGCAATGCTCGCGGCCAGCGACCAGTTGGCGTTCGGGTCCAGGCGCAGCGGCAGGCCGGGGAAGGCCTTGGCCAGCGCCTGCATGCAGGCCACCTCGTGCGCGGGCTCGAACACACCGCCCTTGAGCTTGATGCTCTGGAAGCCGTAGAGCGCGATCATGCGCCGCGCCTGCGCGACGATCTGCTCCGGGCTGATGCCCTCGCCCCAGGCGTCGGGCGCATAGGGCTGGCCGATGTGCTCCGCATATTTGAAGAACAGATAGGCGCTGTACGGCACCGAGGGGCGCACCGCCCCGCCGAGCAGATCGACCACCGGCGCGCCGACGATCTGGCCCTGCAGGTCGAGCATGCCGACCTCGAAGGTGCTGATCACCTTGGGCGCGTTCTTGGCCGCATGCGAGCCGGGCGCCAGCTCGAACTCCACCGCGCCGGGCACGGCCTTGATGGTGGCGCGCACGCGCTCTTCCATGGTGTTGAGCGCAAACGGCGACAGGCCGATCAGCAGCGGGCGCGCCTGCTCGAGCACGCGCAGCATGGGCTCGTCGCCATAGGTTTCGGAGATGCCGACGCGGCCGTCGCTGGTCTCGAGCTCGACGATGGCACGCAGTGCCCAGGGTTCGTGGATGCCGGCCGCGTTGAGCAGCGGGCCGTCGCGAAAGGCGATCGGCGTGATCCGGACGTGGGTGATGGTGATGTCGCGTGCCATGGTTCTCTTCGGTTTCTCGGTGCGGGTGCTCGTGCTGTGTGCGTTGATTACTCGGTGCTGGCGCCGGTGCGGCGCACCAGCTCGCCCAGGCGGGTGATGTCCGCGGCGGTGACGCTGGCGAGCTCGGCCGGGGTGCTGCCCACCACCTGCATGCCGAACTGGGTTTCCAGCTTGGACTTGAGTTCGGGGGTCTTGAGCGCCTTGACGATTTCGGTGTTGAGCCGGGTCACGACTTGCTTGGGCGTGCCCTTGGGCGCATAAACCGCTTGCCAAGACACCAGGTCCAGGCCCGGGAAACCGGCCTCGGCGGTGGTTGGCACATCGGGCGCGAGCGGCGAGCGTGTCTTCGTCGTCACGGCCAGGAATTTGAGCTTGCCGGCTTTCACCAGCGGCAAACCGGCGGTGAGCTGGTCGAACAGGAAAGGCACATTGCCCG
Organism: Comamonas sp.; assembly: GCA_040514115.1. Classification (GTDB taxonomy): domain Bacteria; phylum Pseudomonadota; class Gammaproteobacteria; order Burkholderiales; family Burkholderiaceae_C; genus Comamonas. The sequence goes on from JBEVDH010000044.1 coordinate 59,379, forward strand.
CCGCCACGTCCTGCAGCGCCTGCGGGCTGCCCTTGTAGGCCACATGCTGCATCGGCACCTTGATCAGCTCGGCCATCTGCGCGCCCGTCAGGTGCGTCGAGGTGCCCGCGCCGGACGAGGCATAGGAGGCTTTTTCCGGGTTCTTGCGGATCCAGGCCACCAGCTCCTGCACCGTGTTCACGCCCAGCGCGCTGTTGACCATCAGCACATTGGGCACGTAGGCAATCAGCGTGACCGGCTCGAAATCCTTGACCGGGTCATAGGGCAGCTTCTTGTACAGCGCGCTGTTGATCGCATGGGTGCTGATGGTGCCGCCAATGAGCGTATAGCCGTCGGCCGGCGCGCGCGCCACGGCCTGCACGCCGATGCCGCCGCCCGCGCCGGGACGGTTGTCGATCACCACCGACTGCTTGAGCGCCGCGGACAGCTCGTGGCCGACCATGCGGGCCACCACATCGGTGGAGCCGCCGGCCGCAAAAGGCACGACCCAGGTGATTGGTTTGGCGGCGGGCCAATCATTGGCATGGGCAGTGGTGGCGAAAAGGCAGGCGGCGCTGCAGGCGGCAGCAACCAGGGCAAGGCGTCGATGCATGAAATTGTCTCCGTAATTATTGAAATGCGAAGCCATTGAAGCACTAATGTATTAGTGCGTCAATGCGGTAACACCTAGAATTCCAACATTCCTATGAACACCATTCCCAAGCTCGATCGCACCCGGCAGGCCGCCCCCCAGGTTCTTGGCTGGCTGCGTGAAGCCATCATCTCCCTGGAACTGGCTCCGGGCACGCCGCTGTCGCGCGTCGAACTTGCCGATCGCTTCCAGTTGAGCCAGACCCCGGTGCGCGACGCGCTGATGCAACTGCGCCAGGAAGGGCTGGTCGACATCTTCGCGCAGCACGCCACCCGGGTCAGCCGCATCGACCTGCCTTCGGCCGAGCAGGCGCAGTTCCTGCGCTGCGCCATCGAGCTCGAGGTGTTGCGCACGCTGGCGCTGGCCGGCGACGAAGCACTGCATGCGCGCCTGGCGGCGATGGTCGATCTGCAGGCGGCATTGGCCAGCCACAGCGCCGAGGAGTTCATTGCGGCCGACCAGGCCTTCCACCGCGCGATGTACGACGCCGCCGGGGTGCCCGACCTCTACGAGCTGGTGCGCCGGCGCAGCGGCCATCTGGACCGGCTGCGCCGGCTGGACCTGCCCTCGCCCGGCAACCCCGAGCGCGTGGTGCGCGACCACCGCCGCATTGTCGAGGCGCTCGCCAGGCGCGACCCCGAGGCGGCGCAGGCGGCGCTGCGCGCGCATCTGTCGGGCACCCTGAGCCGCGTGGCCGATATCCGTCAGCGGCACCCGGAATACATCGCGCTGTAAGGGCCCTCGCGCCCCTTGCTCGTTTTTCGAACAAGCTCATGCGAAAACTTTCGTTTCCAGCATCAGCGGCTCTTCCTAAAGTGCAGGTTCACGCAGCACCCGTCTGCGAAGGAACCGCGCGATGCCCACCACCCACCCTTCCCTGTCCCTGCGCCTGGCCCTCTCCCGGCGCGCCACGCTCGCTGGCGGCCTGGCCCTGGCCTGCAGCGCCTGGCTGCCGGCACAGGCGCAGACCGCGGCCGAGGGCGACTGGAAGCCGCGCAAGTCCACCGAATTTCTCGTACCCAGTGGCGCGGGCGCGGCGCTCGATGTCGCCGCGCGCAAGCTCACCGAGCTGATGGCGCGCGAAAAGCTCGCGCCGGGCTTTGTCGTCAGCAACAAGTCGAGCGCCCACGGCATCATCGCGCTCGAAGGCCTGCATCGCCACCCGGGCGACGCCCATACGCTGATGACGCTCAGCACCAGCTACGGCAACAGCCAGGCGCAGAACGCGCTGCCCGAGCACCTGCAAAAGGGCACGCCCCTGGTCACGCTGTTTCGCGAGTTCGTGACGGTGGTGGTGCGCGCGGACTCGCCGCTGCGCACCACGCAGGACCTGATCGCGCAGCTCAAGCAGGACCCGGGCAAGTACGCGATAGGCATTGCCACGACGCTGGGCAACCACATCCATCTGGGGGTCGCGCAGCCGCTCAGGCAGGCCGGCGTCGACATCAAGGGCCTGCGCATCGTGCCCTACAAGTCCTCGGTCGAGTCCATGACGGCGTTGGTCGGCGGCCACCTCGATGTGGTTTCGGCGACCACGCCCAACCTGCTGCCCTATCTGCAAAGCGGCCGCGTGCGCGTGCTGGCGATTGCTTCGGAACAGCGCCTGGGCGGCGCGTTCGCGCAGGCGCCGACCTGGAAGGAGCAAGGCATCGACTATGTCAGCGACTCGTTCCAGGGCGTGATGACCGTGCCCGGCGCGAGCGAGGCGCAAAAGGCCTACTGGCTGCATGCGCTGCGCAAGGTGTCCGAGACCAAGGAGTGGAAGGACTTCGTTGCGCTGAACCAGTGGGAACCCTGGTTCCAGGGCCCACGGGCCACGCAGCAACTGCTCCAGGCCCAGCTCAAGAACAACCAGGCACTGCTCAATGAACTGGGCCTGCTGCCCGCCGCTGCCCAGTCGGGCGCGGCGCAGAAGATCGCCACGGCCCGCTGAAAGCCCCTTACCGCAGGAGACCAAAAATGAATATGCGCCTCGATGCCAGACCCCAGGACCTGTTGACCGAGCGCCTGAACACCGCGCTGCAGGCCACGCCCCACATCAGCGCCGTGCCGCAGTCGGCCCACATCGGCGCGCTGATTGGCGGGGTGGACCTGAGCCAACCGCTGGCGCCCGCTGAAGTGCACAGCATCCGTTCGGCGCTGCTGCGCTGGAAGGTGGTGTTCTTTCGCGACCAGCACCTGAGCCACGCGCAGCATGTGGCCTTTGCGCGCCAGTTTGGCGAGCTGACCATCGGCCACCCGGTTTTCGGCCATGTCGAGGGCCACCCCGAGCTGTATTCGATTGCCAAGCACCGCCGCGCCAACAGCCACGGCAGCGAACCCGAGCGCCGGCCGTGGACCGGCTGGCATGCGGATGTCACGGCGGCGCACAACCCGCCCGCAGCCTCGATCCTGCGCGGCGTGACGATTCCGCCCTACGGCGGCGACACCCAGTGGACCAATCTGGCCGCCGCCTATGACGCGCTGTCCGCGCCGCTCAAGGCCTTCGTGCAGACCCTGCGCGGCGAGCACCGCTTCAGCCCGCCCGCGGGCGCCAATGCCACGCCCGAATACCTCGAACTGATCAAGAACAACACGCTGGTCAGCGAGCATCCGCTGGTGACTGTGCACCCCGAAACCGGCGAGCAGGTGCTCTACATCAGCCCGGGGTTCCTGAAGACCATCAGCGGCCTGCGCACACGCGAGTCGCGCGTGCTGCTCGAACTGCTTTGGGAGCACGCGGTCTCCAGCGAATTCACCGTGCGCTTCAAATGGGAAGCGGGCTCGATCGCGTTCTGGGACAACCGCTCCACCGCCCATGTCGCGCCGCAGGATATCTTCGCGCTCGAATACGACCGCCAGCTGTACCGCAGCACGCTGGTCGGCGAGGTGCCGGTGGGCGCCGATGGGCAGCCCTCCACGGCCATTCAGGGCGACCCGGTGCTGGCAGCGCATGGAGCTGCGTACTGAACGGCTGAAAGAATGTCTCTTCCCTCTGGGGAATTCAGGCGCTGCGCAGGCAGCGCCTTTTTTTTGCCCGGGACGTGTCAGGGGATCTTCAGCACCTCGGTCGCGCCCGGCGCCAGCACGCAGCCATCTTGCGCGATCGGCGCCATCAAGGGCAACGGCCTATGCGTGCGCCGATCCACCAGCACCGAGTGGCGCTCACCGGCCTCGAACAGGTGCTGCTCGCCCCACTGCCGCAGCGCCACGAGCACGGGAAACAGGCTTTCGCCCTGCGGCGTCAGCACATATTCCTGATACGCAGTGCCGTCGGAGGCATCCTGCGTGGCCAGCACGCCGGCATCGACCAGCTTGCGCAGCCGGTCCGAGAGGATGTTGCGCGCCATGCCGAGGCTGCGCTGGAAATCGCCAAAGCGGCGCACGCCATCGAAGGCATCGCGCACGATCAGCAGCGACCAGCGGTCGCCCACGACGGCGACGCAGCGCGCGACGGGACAGGGTTCGGAGTCGAAGGCAGGAGAACGTGACACGGTTTTCTCCGAAGAGGACAGTGGTTGCATTTTAAGACTGCTTCGCCTAGCATCAATCTAGTTTTGTTTTGAAACCAGATTGTGCGAGGCCTGCCTGATGATTCCTTCCTGTGCCGCGGCTGTCCCCCACCCGCCCGCGGACCTGCCGCGCAGTGCCGTGCTGCTGTTTGCCGCGGCCAGTGGCCTGAGTGTGGCCAACGTGTACTACGCCCACCCGTTGCTGGACAGCCTGGCCCATGACTTCGGCATCGGCGAGGCCGCGGTCGGGGGCCTGGTGACGGCCACGCAGGCGGGTTGCGCGCTGGCCTTGCTGCTGCTCGTGCCGCTGGGCGACCGCCTCGATCGCCGCCGTCTGATGGCGGGGCAGTTGCTGGCACTGGTGGCCGCGCTGCTCACCGTCGCGCTGGCGCGCCAGGTGCCGGTGCTGCTGGCCGGCATGCTGCTGGTCGGCCTGATGGGCACGGCAATGACGCAGGGGCTGATTGCCTATGCCGCCAGCGCCGCCGCGCCCCAGGCGCGCGGGCGCATCGTCGGCGCCGCGCAGGCCGGCGTATTCGTCGGTCTGCTGCTGGCGCGGGTGTTTTCCGGCGCCATCAGTGATCTTGCGGGCTGGCGCGCCGTCTATGCCTGCGCCGCGCTGTTGATGCTGGCCCTGGCGCTGCCGCTGTGGCACCAGCTGCCGACGCTGCCCGCCGCGGGCCATGCCATCGGTTACTGGCGCCTGGTCGCCTCGATGCTCACGCTGCTGCGGCAGGAACGGCAGCTGCAGGTGCGCGGCCTGCTGGCGCTGCTGATGTTTGCCGCCTTCAATATTTTCTGGAGCGCGCTGGTGCTGCCGCTGCGCGCCGCGGGCTTTTCGCACACCGCCATCGGCGCGTTCGGGCTGGTTGGCGTGGTGGGCGCATTGGCGGGCGCACGCGCCGGCCAGTGGACCGATCGCGGCTACGGCCAGCGCACCAGCGCGGCGGCGCTGTTACTGCTGCTGCTGGCCTGGTGGCCGCTGTCGCTGATGGAGCAGTCGCTGTGGGCACTGGTGATCGGCATCGTGCTGCTGGACCTGGGCGGACAGGCGCTGCATGTCACCAACCAGAGCCTGATTCTGCAGAACCGGCCCGAGGCGCACAGCCGGCTGATCGGGCTCTACATGCTGTTCTATGCCGTGGGCAGCGGGCTGGGCGCGGTGGCCAGCACGGCGGCCTATGCCCATGCGGGCTGGCAGGCGGTGTGCCTGCTGGGTGCGGGGGTCAGCCTGGTGGCGCTGCTTCTGTGGTGGCTGACACGCGACGCCTGTGAGGCAATGCAGCCCACAGCACCATGAGCCGCGCTCAGTTCAGCGGCAGTCCCACATAGTTCTCCGCCAGCGAAGTCGCGCCGGCGCGCGAATGCACCAGATAGTCGAGTTCGGCTTCCTGCACCTTGCGGTCGAACTCGCCCGACTCGGGAAAGCGGTGCATCAACGAAGTCATCCACCACGAGAAGCGCTCGGCCTTCCAGACGCGGCGCAGGCTCACTTCCGAATAGCGGTCAATGCCTTCGCTGCTGCGCTGCTGGTAGTACTCGGCAAACGCGTTTGACAGATAGCCCACGTCGGAGGCCGCGAGGTTGAGCCCCTTGGCGCCCGTGGGCGGCACGATGTGGGCCGCGTCGCCCGCAAGAAACATGCGGCCGAAACGCATGGGCTCGGAGACAAAGCTGCGCAGCGGCGCAATGCTTTTTTCCAGCGAAGCGCCGGTGACCAGATGCGCGCGCGCCTCGGGGTCCAGGCGCAGGCGCAGTTCATCCCAGAATGCCTCGTCGCTCCAGTTCTCGACCTTGTCAGTAAGCGGCACCTGCAGGTAGTAGCGGCTGCGCGTGGCGCTGCGCTGGCTGCACAGCGCAAAGCCGCGCTCTGTATGGGCGTAGATCAGCTCGTGCGAGACCGGCGGCACGTCGGCCAGGATGCCCAGCCAGCCAAACGGGTAGACCTTCTCGTAGTTGCGGATGCTGCCCGCGGGAATGCTGGCGCGGCACACGCCGTGAAAGCCGTCGCAACCGGCCACGAAGTCGCAGCGCAGCGCCTGGGCCGCGCCCCGTTGGGTGAAGTGCACCGTCGGGCTCTCGCCGTCGATGCCTTCGATGCGCACGTCGTCGGCCTCGTACACCGTGGTCAGCCCGGCCGCCTCGCGCGCTTCCATCAGGTCGCGCGTGACTTCGGTCTGGCCATAGACCATCACGCGCTTGCCGCCGGTGAGCTCATGCAGGTCGATGCGGTGGCGCTTGCCGCCGGTGAGCTCATGCAGG
>JBEVDH010000101.1:0-15165 GCA_040514115.1 Comamonas sp.
AGGTTGCTGGCCTGCAGCGCCGACGCCGTGTCCTGGATGACGCGGTGGCGCACCGGATGGGTGGGAATGATATGGCTCACCACGGCCACGTTGTGCCCCGGCATCGTTACGCCGCGCCCGGCCGCATGCAGCCCGGCAAAAGCCTGGGGGCTGGTGTATTCATTCATCAGATGCAGGTCGCAAAACAGCAGCACGTTCTGTGCATCGAGCACGGCCACGGTATGGGAGTCGACCAGCTTGCGGTACAGGGTCGAGGAAATGGAAGTCATGCGTCTTTTCCTTGCAGAAACGGCAGGGCGGCGTCCAGCAGGGCCTGCGGCGCCTCCTCCGCGATGTAGTGCCCGCAAGGCAACGACCCGCCGCGCACGTCATCGGCGAGCCTTTGCCATTCCTGCAGGGGCTGAAAGCACCGTTGCACCACACCCTGCGCGCCCCACAGCACGAGCAGCGGCATGGGAAGGCGCCGGCCCAGTGCCCGGTCCTCGCGCTCGTGCACCAGGTCGATGCCAGCAGCGGCGCGGTAGTCCTCGCACACGCCGTGCGCCGCGCCCGGCAGCGCCAGGCAGCGCATGTATTCACCGAGCGCGCGCGCATCGAAGGGCGCCAGACCCGCGCTGCGCCCGCCCATCACCTCGCGCACATAGGCGCCGGCATCGGCCTCGATCAGGCGCTCGGGCATGGGTGCAGGCTGGATCAGGAAGAACCAGTGCCAGTAGGCGCGCGCGAAGTCCTCGCTGGTCTGCTCGTACATTGCCAGCGTGGGCGCGATGTCGAGCAGCACCAGGCGCTCGACGGCGTGGGCATGGTCCATGGCCAGGCGGTGCGCGACGCGCGCGCCGCGGTCGTGTGCCAGCACGCGAAAGCGCGCATGACCGAGCTGTTGCATCAGTTGCAGCAGATCGCGGGCCATGCGGCGCTTGCTGTAGTTCGCATGGTCGGGCTCGCCACGCGGCTTGGACGAGTCGCCATAGCCACGCAGATCGGGCACCACCAGCGTGAAGTGCCGCGCCAGCTCCGGCACGACGCGGTGCCAGATCACGCCGGTCTGCGGATGCCCATGCACCAGCAGCAGCGCCGGGCCCTGCCCGCCGACCCAGGCGTGCAGTTCCACGCCGTCGTCGACCACGATGCGGCGCGGGTGCAGGCCCGCCATCAATTGCGCGGCGCAAGGTACCGCAGGATCGTTATGGGGGGTCCGCATTTCAGTCTCCAGGGCCAAACATGCAGCCTATGATATGCATTAGAAAAATTGAATAAATAGCGTTCTTCTTATTCCATTCTTCAGTTTTTTGCATCAATCTCCATGGACGGCTTTTCCGATCTGCGCTTTTTTCCCTGCTGCTGCGCGAAGGCAGCCTGGCCGCGACCGCCCAGCAGACGGGCCTAACCCCGCCCGCCATCAGCCGGCGCCTGGCCTTGCTGAAGCAGCGACTGGGCGTGCGCCTGCTGCATCGCACGACGCGCCGCATCCATCTGACACCCGAAGGCGAAACCTATCTGCTCGAAGGCGCGCGCATCCTGGCCGAGCTCGAGGCGCTCGAACGCACCGTGGCCGGGCGCGCTCGCTGCCGCGCGGTGCGCCCAAGGTCGCCTGCACGCTGGGCTTCGGCCGCACGCGGCTCGCGCCGGCGCTGTCGGCGTTTGCGCGCGCCTATCCGGAGGTACAGGTACAGCTGCATTTGAGCGATCGCCCGGTAAATCTGGTGGAACAGGGCTTCGATGCCGCGGTGCGTTTTGGCGAGCAGCCCGACTCCCGCCTCACGGCGCGCCGCCTGCTGCACAACTGCCGCGTGCTTTGCGCCTCGCCGGGCTATCTCGCAGAGGCGGGCGAGCCGCGCCTGCCCTCGGACCTGCTGGCCCACCGCTGCAGCGTGATCCGCGAAAGCGACGAGACCTATGGCACCTGGCATCTGCGCCAGGGCGCGGTGCAGGAAACCGTCAAGGTCAATGGCGTGATGAGCACCAACGACGGCGGCGCGGCGCTGGTCTGGGCGTTGGACCACCAGGGCATATTGCAGCGCTCGCTCTGGGATATCGCGGCGCTGCTCGAATCAGGGAAACTGCGCGAAGTACTGCCTGGCTGGAAGCTGCCGCCGGCCGACATTTACCTGGTGCATGCGAGCAAGAGCGAGCTCTCGGCCAAGATCCGCGCGCTGTCGGAATTCCTGCGCGACTGGTTTGAAAAGCGGCCCTGACCGGCCGGCTCAATCCACAGTGGCCGCCGCCACCAGCCGCTGGGTGTAGGGGTGGCGCGGCGCATCGAGCACCTGCGCCACCGGACCGGCCTCGAGCACCTCGCCATCTTTCATCACCAGCACATCGTGGGCCATCGCGCGGATCACCTCGATGTCATGGGTGATCAACAGATAGCTGAGACCCCGCTCCTTTTGCAGCCGCTGCAGCAGCGTCAGCACCTGTTGCTGCACCGTGACATCGAGCGCGCTGGTGGGCTCGTCGAGCACCAGCAGCTGCGGCTGCACGATCAGCGCGCGCGCAATGGCCAGGCGCTGGCGCTGGCCGCCCGAGAATTCATGCGGATAGCGCTGCAGCAGCCCCGGGTACTGCAGCTGCGTGAGGCCGACATCCGCCAGCACCTGCTCGACGCGCAGGCGCCGCTCGGCCGTGGTGCTCGCGGGCGCCTGCATGCGCAAGCCTTCACCGACGATTTCCTCCACCGTGAGCCGTGGCGACAGCGAGGAAAACGGATCCTGGAACACGACCTGCACGCGCCGGCGCAGCGCCTGGTTGGCGGGGCTGTTGCGCGTGGCCGGCAGCTGCCAGGCCTGGCCCTCGATGCGCAGCTGGCCCTCGGAAGGCAGCAGACCCAGGATGGCCTGCGCCAGCGTCGATTTGCCCGAACCCGATTCGCCAACGACGCCCAGCGTGTGGTGTGGCAGCAGTTTGAGGTCCACGCCCTTGACGGCGATGAATTCACCCTTGCGAAACCACCCGCGCAGCCCGGGCAGCGGCGTGGCATAGCGCACCTGCAGCTGCTGGGTCTCGACCAGCGCCTGCGCGGCGCGCGCCGGCGCCTCGACCACGTCGCGTTGCGGTAAGCTGCCGATCAAGCGGCGCGTGTAGGCATGCTGGGGATTGGAAAACATCTCCTGCACCGCGCCCTGCTCCACCAGGTGGCCATGCTCCATGACGGCGGCGCGATCGGCAAAGCGGCGCACCAGGTTCAGGTCGTGGGTGATCAGCAGCAGCGCCATGCCGGTCTGGCGCTGCAGGTCGCCCAGCAGCTCGAGGATCTGCACGCGCAGCGTGACATCGAGCGCCGTCGTGGGTTCATCGGCGAGCAGCAGCTTCGGGGAAGACGCCAGCGCCATGGCGATCATCGCGCGCTGGCGCTGGCCGCCGCTGAGCTGGTGCGCAAACGCGCGCGCGCGCCGCTCGGGCTCGGGAATGCCGGTGGTGGCCAGCAGCTCGACGGCCTGGCGCCGCGCCTGGGCCAGCGACAGCTGCTGCTTGAGCTGCAACACCTCGGCCACCTGGTCGCCCACCGCCATCAGCGGGTTCAGCGCCGTCATCGGCTCCTGGAAGATCATTGCCACTTCGCCGCCACGCACGCCGCGCATCTCGCGCTCGGGCAGCGCCAGCAGGTCGCGGCCCTCGAACAGCACCTGGCCGCTCAGGCGGGCGTCGCCCGCCAGGCGCAGCAGCGCCAGCGCCGTGACAGTCTTGCCCGAGCCCGATTCGCCAACCAGCGCGAGCTTCTCGCCCGCATGCAGGTGGAAGTCCACGCCATGCACCACCTGCTTGTCGCCAAACCATACCTGCAGACCGCGCACCTCGAGCAAAGGCGAAGGGGAAGATTTCATGTGCGTCATGCCTTGTCAGATACCTGGGCCTTGCGCGGGTCGAGCGCATCGCGCAGCGCGTCGCCCATGAAGGTCAGCAGCAGCAGCGTGCTGACCAGCACCGCAAAGGTGCCCAGCGAAATCCACCAGGCGTCGATGCTGTTCTTGCCCTGGCTCAGCAGCTCGCCCAGGCTCGGCGTGCCGGGCGGCACGCCCAGGCCGAGGAAGTCGAGCGAGGTCAGCGCGAGAATCGCCGCGCTCATTCGAAACGGCAGGAAGGTGACGACAGGGGTCAGGCTGTTGGGCAGGATGTGGCGCCAGATGATCTGCGCATTGCCCACGCCCAAAGCGCGCGCGGCCTTCACGTAGTCGAGCTGGCGGTTGCGCAGGAACTCGGCGCGCACGTAGTCGGACAAACCCATCCAGCCAAACAGGCTCAGCAGCAGCAGCAGCAGCGCGATGCTGGGCGCAAACAGCGCGCTGAAGATGATCAGCAGGTAGAGCTCGGGCATGGAGCCCCAGATCTCGATGAAGCGCTGGAAGGCCAGGTCGGTGCGCCCGCCAAAGAAGCCCTGGATCGCGCCGGTGACGACCCCCAGCAGCACGCCCGTGGCCGTGAGCGCCAGCGCGAACAGCACGCTCACGCGAAAGCCGTAGATCAGCTGCGCCAGCAGGTCGCGCCCGCGGTCGTCGGTGCCCAGCCAGTTGGCCGCGCTCGGCGCCGAGGGGTTGGGCAGCGCGGCGAAATAGTTGATCGACTGCGCGCCGTAACGGTTGGGGGTGTAGATCGCCCAGTTGCCTTTTTCGGCCAGGCGCTGGGCGATGAACGGGTCGAGATAGTCGGTGCGGGTCTCGAAGTCGCCGCCAAAGGTGGTTTCGGGATAGTCGTTCCACAGCGGCCAGTAGGTCTGGCCCTGGTAGTGCACGGCGATCGGCCGGTCGTTGCTCAGGAGTTCGGCGCCCAGGCTCAGCAGCACCATCGCGCAGAAAACCATCAGGCTCCAGTAGCCCAGACGATTGCGCTTGAAGCGCTGCCAGGCACGGCGGGCGGGCGACAGCGAGGGTTGGATGGCCGGGGCCGGCGGCGGCAGCGCGTGCGCGCCGGCTGTGGGAACGGGTTCAGTCGAACTTGACACGTGGGTCCACCCAGACATAGCAGAGATCGCTGACCAGCTTGGTGACCAGGCCGATCAGCGTGAACAGGTACAGCGTGCCCAGCACCACCGGGTAGTCGCGCCGGATCACGCTCTCATAGCTCAGCAGCCCCAGGCCGTCGAGCGAAAACAGCGTCTCGATCAGCAGCGAGCCGGCGAAGAACGCGCCGATGAAGGCCGCGGGGAAACCGGTGATGATCGGAATCAGCGCGTTGCGAAACACATGCTTCCACAGCACCTGGCGCTCGCTCAGGCCCTTGGCGCGTGCCGTGAGCACATATTGCTTTCGGATCTCTTCGAGAAACGCGTTCTTGGTCAGCATGGCCGTGACGGCGAAGCTGCCCGCGACCATCGCCGTCACCGGCAGCGCGATATGCCAGAGATAGTCGACGATGCGCGCGCCCCAGCTGAGCTCGTCCCAATTGGCCGAGGTCAGCCCGCGCAGCGGAAACCACTGCAGCTGCCCGCCGAAGATCACCAGCAGCGCCACCCCCAGAACGAAGCCCGGAATCGCATAGCCCACGAGAATGACCAGCGTGGTCACGAAATCGAAGCGCGTGCCCGCGCGCACCGCCTTGGCCACGCCCAGCGGCACCGCGACCAGGTAGCTGATGAGGAAGGTCCACAGGCCCAGGCTGATCGACACCGGCAGCTTCTCCAGCACGAGGTCCCACACGGCCTTGTTGTGAAAGAAGCTGCGCCCCAGATCGAAGCGCGCGAACTGGCCGAGCATCTGGAAGAAGCGCTCGTGCGCGGGCTTGTCGAAGCCATACAGCGCCTTGATCTGCTCGATGCGCTGCGGGTCCACGCCCTGCGCGCCGCGGTAGTTCATGCCCCCGCCCCCGCCCGTCGCGCCACCGGCGCCGGCGCGCGCCTCGGCCAGGTACTGCTCGACCGGGCCGCCCGGTACGAACTGGATCACGACAAAGGTCAGCAGCAGCACGCCCAGCAGCGTGGGCACCATCAGCAAAAGCCGTTTGAGGATATAGACAAACATCAGTGCTCCCTGTGGGGCTGGGAGGGAGGCGCCATGGCCCACCAGGTATCGATCGCCCAGGCCTCGCCGTTGCTGTAGGGCGGCGCGACGCCCGGGCGCGCGAGACGCCAGTTGTTGAAGACCATGCGGTGCGTGCCCGCGCTCCACTGCGGGATCAAATAGTGGCTGTGCGTGATGACGCGCTCGAGCGCATGGCAGGCCGGCAGCAGCTCGGCCTCGGTCTTGGCGGTGGTCATGGCCTGAACCAGCGCATCGACGGCCGGGCTCTTGATGCCCGCGTAATTGCCCGAGTCCGGCGTATCGGCGGCCTGGCTGCCCAGCAGGTCGGCAAATTCCTGGCCCGGGTTGTGCGTGCCCTGGTAGACGATGGTCGCGATATCGAAATCGAATTTCTGCAGCCGCTGCTGGAACAGCGCGAAGTCGACGGCGCGGTAGCGCAGCTGGATGCCGAGCTTTTCCAGGTTGCGCTGCCAGGGCGCGACAGTGCGCAGGCTGCCCTCGCCGCTGTCCATGTATTCGAGCTCCAGTGGTGAGCCGGCCGCATTGCGCAGCACACCGCCCTGCACCGTCCAGCCCGCATCGCGCAGCAGCTGCTGGGCGCGGCGCAGGTTGGCGCGCAGCGAGTTGGGCGGGTCGGTGCGCGGCGGACTGTACATCGCGCCAAACGCCGCCGCCGGAATCTGCGCGCGCCAGGGCTCCATCAGCGCCAGCTCGGCCGCGCTCGGCAGGCCACGCGTCTCGCAGGCCGTGTTGCCGAACATGCCGCGCACGCGGTAGTAGGAGCCGTAGAACATCTGGCGGTTCATCCACTCGTAATCCATGGCCAGATCGAGCGCCTCGCGCACGCGCGCATCCTGCAGCAGCGGCCGGCGCGTGTTGAGCACATAGCTCTGAAAGCCCGAAGGCAGCTTGTGCTGGAACTCGCCCTTGACCAGCTCGCCCGTGACAAAGCGCTTGCCGTCGATGCGCCGCGCCCAGTCACCGGCGCTGTACACGCGCATCAGGTCGAACTCACCGGCCTTGAGCGCCTCGAGCTTGGCGGTGTTGTCCTTGTAGATCCTGACGCTCACGCGCGCGAAGTTGGCCGTGCCCTTGCGCACGGCCAGGCCGCGCCCCCAATACTGCGGGTCGAGCACATAGGTGATGTCCTTGCCAAAACGCACCGGCCCCACGCGGTACGGGCCGCTGCCGATGGGAATGTCCATGACCACCTGGTCAAAGGGCTTGGCCTTGCCGTCCGCGCCCCGGCCCCAATCCGGGCTGAAGACCGGCAGGGCGCCCACCGTGAGCGGCAGTTCGCGGTTGGGCACGCGAAAGCGAAAGCGCACCGTGCGCTCGTCCAGCACATCGGCGCCCGCGACGTCGATCAGCAGCGTCTTGTAGCCGGGCGCGGTGTGCGGGCCGATCAGCGTCTCGTAGCTGTATTTGACATCCTTGGCCAGCACCGGCTGACCGTTGTGAAAGCGTGCCTGCGGCCGCAATCTGAACGTTGCCGAAAGACCATCGGGCGCCACGGTCACATCCTCGGCCAGCAACCCATAGCCTGTCGCGGTCTCGTCGAGCGCGCCGGTCAGCAAGGTGTCGAACATCAGATTCGACAGATAGGCGGGCGCGTTGCCCTTGATCGTGAACGGGTTGTACTTGTCAAAGGTCGAGACACGCAGATTGCTCACCAGCCGCAGCTCGCCGCCCTTGGGCGCCTCGGAATTGACGTAATCGAAGTGCGCAAACCCCTCGGCGTAGCGCGGCTGGCCCCACAGCGCGTAGGCATGCGCGGCCCAGGCAGGGGATACACCGATCAACAGCAGAGAAAACATCCAGTAGCGCATGCGACAATTCTGCCCTACGAACCACTGCTGCGGCCACCGCTGGGCCGCGCAGCACCGAATTTCGCGCATCGCGCACCCTCACTATCTCCTGGAGAAAAACAATGGGTTTCCTCACCGGCAAAAAACTGCTGATCACTGGCGTGCTGTCCAACCGCTCGATTGCCTATGGCGTGGCCAAGGCCTGCCATGCGCAGGGCGCCGAGCTGGCCTTCAGCTACGTGGGTGAGCGCTTCAAGGACCGCATCACCGAGTTTGCCGCCGACTTCGACTCGAAGCTGATCTTCGACTGCGACGTGGGCGACGATGCGCAGATCGAGCAGCTGTTTACCGACCTGGGCCAGGCCTGGGGCACGTTCGACGGCTTCCTGCACTCGATCGGCTTCGCGCCGCGCGAGGCGATTGCCGGCAACTTCCTCGACGGCCTGACCCGCGAGAACTTCCGCATCGCGCACGACATCAGCGCCTACAGCTTCCCGGCGATGGCCAAGGCCGCCCTGCCCTACCTCAACGACAAGTCCTCGCTGCTGACGCTGTCGTACCTGGGCGCGCTGCGCTCGATCCCCAACTACAACACCATGGGCCTGGCCAAGGCCTCGCTCGAAGCCTCGGTGCGCTATCTCGCCGAAGCCGTGGGCCGCACTGCAGACGGCCGCAGCATCCGCGCCAACGGCATTTCCGCCGGCCCGATCAAGACGCTTGCCGCGAGCGGCATCAAGGACTTCGGCAAGCTGCTCAGCCGCGTCGCCGACGCCTCGCCGCTGCGCCGCAACGTGACCCCGGAAGACGTGGGCAATGTCGCGGCCTTCATGTTCTCCGACCTGGCCGCGGGCGTCACGGCCGAGATCACCTATGTGGATGGTGGGTTCAGCCAGACGGCGGGTTTGAGCGCTGATCAGGTCTGATCCGGGACGGCTTAGATCGAAGGCCATGGGTGCAGAACCCATGGCCTTTTTTCATGGTGGGAGCACTGGGCACCTGCCTTGCCGAACTCAAAACTCCCAGTACCGTTCACCCTGGGCCTGCCTCGGCGGCCCCGTCGAAGGGCGTTTCTGGGCGCTATGTCTGCATGGCATGCACAGCAACTTTTATCCTTGGACAGGGACGATCAAAGCAACGCGAGCGAATTCGGAGCCCAGGACGTCCACCCTTCGACGGGGCCGCCCAGGCAGGCTCAGGGCGAACGGAAAATGAGAGCTCAGTCGATTTTTCATGCACGTGAAGCGTGCAAGGACATGTCCACACTTCTGACCGCCTGCCCCATGAGGACTTAAGCTGGTCGCCACCCACAGCCTACCCCGCCGAACCGATGCCCTCCAGCGATCACTCCCATCACGAACACGACCATGACCATGGCCATGACCACGCCAACGGCCATGCCCACAGCCATGCGCCCTCCGTGACCGCCTCCAACGCGCGCCGTATCCAGTGGGTGTTCATCATGACGCTGGGCTATGCCGGCGTGCAGGTCGTGGGCGGCTGGCTGTCGGGGTCGCTGGCGCTGATTGCCGATGCGGGTCACATGCTGTCCGATGCGGCGGCGCTGCTGCTGGCGCTGGTGGCCTATCGCATTGCCGCGCGCGCGCCCGACAAGCAGCGCACCTATGGCTTTCACCGCGTACGGGTGCTGGCGGCGCTGGGCAATGGCGCAACGCTGCTGCTGCTGGTGGGCTGGATTGCCTGGGAAGCGGTGGCGCGCTTTCGCAACCCAACGGAAGTGCTGGCCGGGCCGATGCTGGCTGTGGCCGTGATCGGGCTGATCGTGAATCTGGTCGGTGCGTGGGTGTTGATGCGCGGCCATCAAAGTGACGGCAATCTGCGCGGGGCGCTGCTGCATGTGGTGGGCGACCTGCTGGGCTCGATTGGCGCGATTGCCGCGGCCGTTGGCATTCTGTACACCGGCTGGACCGTGCTCGATCCGATTCTTTCGGTGCTGGTCTCGGTGCTGGTGGTGCGCTCGGCGTGGAGCCTGGTGTCGGATGCGCTATTGATCCTGCTGCAGGCGGTGCCAAAAGGGCTCGATGTGGAAAGCGTGCAGGCCGACCTTGCCGGCCTGCCCGAAATTGCCGAAGTGGGTCACTTCCATGCCTGGACGCTGACCGATGACCGTGTGGTGGCCACGGTGCATGTGACGCCTGCGCCTGGCGTCGATCCCATGGTGCTGCCGGCCCGGGTGGCGCGGCAGTTGCGCGAAAAGCATGCGATTGCGCATGTCACGGTGCAGGTCGATCCACCCGGGGAACTGGAGGGTTCGGCCCGCACGGCGGGTGACGGGCCCGGGGCGCCTTGCCCCGTTGCGTATTATTCGGCTTCTTCCTCGCAGCGCAGCGAGGCGTTGAGCTGATCGATCACCGGCGCCCACTCGGCGTCGGCTCCCAGGCCTTCGCGCAGCATGCGTGCCTGCGCGGGGGTCCAGAACGGTGCCTCGGGCAGCAGGATGGCCGAATCCAGCGGTGCATGCTCGCGGATGAAGGCGGCAATGCCTTCGTTGTCGTCGGGCAAGCCCAGTTGCGCAAACAGGGCGGAAAAGGTGGGGGGGTTCATCGTATCCATTGCAAAGCCCTTTTATCGGTTCAAGTGAATGACTTCGCACCAAAAATGCGAGCTGACTGCACCGCGCTGCGGCATCGCCACGCGGGCAGTTCTGCCAATGCATTGTGCAGTAAACCCCTGAACTCCAAGCCCCCGGCGCTGTCGGAGAAAGCCTCGACTATTCGGGCTCGATTCCCGCGGCTTTGATGACCTTGCCCCACTTGGCGGTTTCCTCGGCCTGGAAGCGTGCGAGATCCTCGGGCGAACCATGCCAGCGGCTCGTGCCCGACAGCGTGTAGAAGCTCGCGGCCTGCTTGCTGTCCACCGCCTTGCCCAGCAACGCGCTGAGCTGGTTCACGATCTGGGGCGGCGTATTCGCGGGCAAGTAAGCGGCAAACCAGTAGCCCATGTTGTAGCCCTTGACACCGGCCTGGTCGATGGTCGGCACATCGGGCAGCATCGTGCTGCGCTCCTGCGTGGAAAAGCCCAGCGCCTTGAGCTTGCCGGCCTGTACCTGCGGCAGCCCGGTCGAGACATCGGTGATCATCAGATCGATCTGGCCGCCCAGCAAATCGGTGATGGCCAGCGGGTTGCTCTTGTAGGGCACATGCAGGATGTCAACGCCCGCGAGCTGCTTGAGCATCTCGCCGGCCATGCGGCTTGAGGAGCTGCCGCTGCCAAACGTCAGCTTGCCCGGATTGGCCTTGGCGTAGGCCAGCAGGTCCTTCACGGTCTTGTGCGGCGAGGCGGCATTCACCACCAGCACCTGCCCGCCCTTGCCCAGGCCCGTGACGGGGGCGAAATCCTTGACCGGGTCATAGGGGAGCTTCTTGTAGAGATGCTCGTTGGCGGCATGGGTGGTGTTGGTCGTGATCAGCACCGTGTAGCCATCAGGCGCGGCGCGCGCCACGCCCTGCGCGGCCAGCATGCCGCTGGCGCCGCCCTTGTTTTCCACCACCACCGCCTGGCCGGTTTCCTGGGTCACGTACTGGCCCAGGGCCCGCGCGATCTGGTCGGTGGCGCTGCCGGCGGCAAAGGGCACGACAAAGGTCAGCGCCTTGGCCGGGTACTTGGCTGCGCCCTGCGCAAAGGCCGCGGGCGCGGCCAGCACCAGCGCGGCGGCAATGCCTGCGCCCAGCGTGCGTCGGCGCAAGGATTTTTCGGTTGTTGTATTCATGGTCTTGTCTCCTGGGTTGTTGTAATGAAAAAACGAATGCAATGGCTAGGGCTCTTGCGGCCCCCGGCAGTGCCTCAGCAGATCGGTGGGCAAGGCAATGTCCATCTGCAGCAGATCGAAAGCCAGCGCCTTGCCGTGGCTGTCGAGATTGAGCGCGCTGTTGACACCGCCCTCGAGCACCTCGTCCAGCACGAAGTTCAGCGCCTGCAGCTGCGCCAGCACATACCGCGCCACCTGGCTGGGCGCGCGCGCCGCGAAGTGCGCGGCCACGCGCTCGGCGGTGACCTGGGCCTCGATCACCGGCCAGAGCGCGGGATGGTAGGCAATGACGCTGATATTGCTGCGGTTGCCTTTGTCGCCGGTGCGGCCATGGGCCAGGCGATACAAGGGCACCTGCACGGATGCGGTCGAATTCATGCGCGCTCCCCGGCCGCGCGCCACCAGCGCCAGCCACATTCAACGAGGTCCTGTGCAATCAGGCACGAGACCGTGGACAGGCGCGAGCGCAGCTGGGTGCGCACGCCCCCGCCGCCGCCCGGCCCGCAGGTATAGAGCGCGTTGACTTCGCGCAGCAGCACCTCGGCGGCGCGCGCCGTCGGCTGCTCCCAGGCCCAGCGCACGCGCACATCGCGCGTGGCGTGGGCTGCGGCTGGCAGTTGATCGAGCCACTGGCTGCGGTCGTCGCCCAGCACGCTGGTCACGCCGATGAAATCGCAGCGCAGCTTGCCCTGCCCGGCCAGCCGCGTGACTATCACCTGGCGCGCGAGCTGGGCGCGCGCCAGCGCATGCGCACCGGCATAGGAAATCTCGGCCTCGGCCAGCCAGCCGCGCTCGCTGCAGACATTCACTTTCAGCTCGGTGGGCCGCGCATGGCCGCGCACGCCTTCGAGCCGCACCTGGTTCGGGCCGACCTCGGTCACCGTGGCCTGGCTGATGTCGGCCACCACATCGGGCGTCAGATAGGCCGAGGGATCGTGCACCTCGTAGAGCAGTTGCTCCTTCACGGTCTGCGCGTTGATCAAGCCGCCGGTGTTGGCGGGCTTGCCGATCGTGCACCGGCCATCGGACTCGATGCGCGCGATGGGAAAACCGACATGCGCCAGATCGGGCACATCCTTGTAGCCCGGGTCGGCGAAATAACCGCCCGACACCTGCGAGCCGCATTCAAGCAGATGGCCGGCCATGGTGCCGCGCGCCAGCAGATCCCAGTCGTCCCAGGCCCAGCCATGCCAGGCCGCGGCCGGGCCCAGCACCAGCGCCGGATCGGCCACGCGTCCCGCGATCACGATCTCGGCGCCTTCGAGCAGCGCCTGGGCAATCGGCTGCGCGCCGATATAGGCATTGGCGCTGACCACGCGCGCCGCGGGCCAGTCCGCGCCGCAGGCGTCCTGCAGGGTCTGCGCATGCTCCGGGCCCATCAGATCATCGCCATGCACCAGCGCCATGCGCGGCACGCGCAGGCCCAGTTCCTCGGCCAGGGCGGCAATGCAGGCCGCCGCGCCCGCGGGGTTGGCCGCGCCGAAGTTGCTGACGATGCGGATGCCATGCGCCAGGCAATCGGCCAGCACCGGGCGCAGCAGGTCGGCCAGCAGCGGCTCGTAGCCAGCGGCCGGATCGCGCTCGCGGGCCAGCTGCGCCAGCGCCAGCGTGCGCTCGGCCAGGGTTTCAAAGATCAGCACCGCGGGTTCGGGCGCCGCCATCAGCGCATCGACCACGGGCCGCGCGGCATCGGTGCGGTCGCCGGAAAACCCCGCGCCGCAGCCCACGAGCAGCGCGCCGCGCGGCGTGGACGGCGCAGGGCCCACGGGCCAGCGCGGGGACGGGGCATCGGAATGGGAAGTCGTCATGGCACCAATATAAGCAAAGCTCTTTATGCTGTAAATTCGATGGTTTGAATCGTTTTATCGAAAAACCCGATGAATCTGACGACCCGCCAGCTGCAGGCCTTTGCCGCGCTGCACCAGCACCTGAGCTTCACGCGCGCCGCGCAGCAATGCTGCCTGTCGCAGCCCGCGTTCAGCGCGCTGATCCAGGGCCTGGAGCAAGGCCTGGGCGCGCAGCTGTTCGAGCGCAGCACGCGCCATGTGACGCTCACGCGCGCCGGCCAGGACTTCCTGCCCCACGCGCAGCGCCTTCTCGCGGGCATCGAGCAGGCCGTGCAATCGCTGCAGGGCGCGGCGCAACTGCGCGCCAGCCGCGTGACGGTGGCGCTGCTGCCATCGCTGGCGGCCCATTGGCTGCCTGCCGTGCTGGCCGATTTCGCGCAGACCCACCCGCAGATCCAGGTGCAGGTGCGCGATGCGCTCAACACCCCCTGCCTGGAAAGCGTGCAGCAGGGCCAGGCCGACTGGGCACTGTGCACCGCGCTGGCGCGCCACCCCGACCTGCATGCGGCGGCGGTGGCCGAGGAAAGCTTCTACCTGGTCTGCCCGCGCGCGCATCCGCTGGCGAAGACGCAGGCGCCGGTCGACGCGCAGGCGCTGCGCCGCCTGCCTTTCGTGCAGCTGGCGGCGCACACCAGCGTGCGGGCCAGCGTCGAGCTGTGGCAAACGCAGGTCTTCGGCCAGCCGGTGCTGCAGACCTGTATGGAAGTGGAGCAACTCGCCACCGTGATGGGCATGGTGCGTGCCGGCCTGGGCGTGAGCCTGGTGCCCGCGCTGTCGCTGGCCTACTTCCAGGACCCGGGCATCGCCATCCGCCAGCTCCTGGGGGTGGCACCCTCGCGCACGATCTACTGGGTGCGCCACCGCCACCAGGGCCTGGGGCCGGCGGCGCAGGCGTTCTATGCCAGTGCCCAGCATTCGCTGCAGGCCTGGCTGCAGGGCCAGAGAGAGCCGGTCACGCGCACCGAATAGCCTGCAAAGGGCAAAACCCGCGTGGCCCGCGAGACGCCGGATGTCTGGCTATGATGATTCGAGTTGCCGCCCAGACCGCGCCCCCCGATGAACACTCCGGCCCCTTTCCCGTTGCGCCCCGAATGCCCGCCCGGCGCCTGCAACTGCGGGCGCGACGCGCTGCTGCAGCAGCCGCAGGCCGACCTGCGCATCATGCGTCTCACGCGCGATGAGGAAAAACGCCTGCTGCAGCGGCTGGAAAACATCAGCAGCCTGGCCGACCTGCGCCACATGCAGCAGCGCATCCAGGAGCAGCTCGGGCTGGAGGTGCAGATCCATACCAGCGGGCGCGAGGTGCGCACCCTGCGCGGCATCACCATTCTCGTGGTCGAGCGCCCGGGGCTGTGCCGCAAGACGCGCCAGGCGATTCCCGCGGCCATCAAGCGCAGCCTGGAGTTGCGGCCGGAGATTGCGTTCGAGCTGCTGGATGAAGAAAGCCTGTTTGGCGCGCAGGAGCCGGGGTCTGGCAGGGCAAGCGGGATGCGTTGATCACCGTGCCCTGCAAACGTCCTTCGACAGGCTCAGGACGAACGGCAGTGAGGATTTGGTCACTGGATGTGCAGCGCAGGGCGGACGCTTTCGCTGCGTTCGTCCTGATCCTGAACCGGAGCCTGTCGAGGGATCGAAGGATGGGCGCCCTGCCCAAAGTGAGCCCAAGCCCTGTCCTCTACCCCAGCTTTGCCTTGAAGAACGCCACCGTCCGCTCCCACGCCAGCTTCGCCGCCGCCGCGTCATAGCGCGGTGTCGTGTCGTTGTGGAACCCGTGCTGCGTGCCCGGATAGTGG
>JBEVDH010000142.1:0-6244 GCA_040514115.1 Comamonas sp.
GCGATGAGCAACCAGCTCGCCCGCCTGCTCAAGCAAGCCGGCCAGGCCGCGCCTGCAGTCAAGCCGGTGCTCGAAGTCAACGCCGAGCACCCGCTGGTGAAGAAGCTCGACGGCTCGGTGCATTTCCATGACCTCGCGCACATCCTGTTTGATCAGGCGCTGCTGGCCGAAGGTGGGCTGCCGGAAGATCCGGCGGCCTATGTGAAGCGGGTGAATGCGCTGCTGGTTTAACTGACGGGTGTGATTGCCTGAAATCCCCCGGTGCCTTTGGGCCGGGGGATTTTTTGCGTCTGGGGGCGGTTTTGGAGGTGGGCCCTTCACCCTTCGACAAGCTCAGGGCGAACGGATGGGGTCAGGGGTCAGGGGTCAGGGGTCAGGGGTCAGGGGTCAGGGGTCAGGAGAGAGGGCGCGGCGCTAAAAGACCGTTCGTCCTGAGCCTGTCGAAGGATGGACGGCCGGCCCGAGAGTAGAAAGGCATGACCGCATATCGCCCTAGACCTAACGCCAAAAAATCCATCTGCTGCAAAATCTTCCCATGCAAAACTCCACCCGCACCCTCCGCCTCGCAGCTACCACCGCCCTGCTGCTCTCCCTGGCCGGTTGCAATTCCATCGGCGTAGGCGTAGGCATTCCCGTTGGGCCGTTTTCGATTGGCGTGGGCATGGGCAGCGGCGGGCCGAGCGTGGGGGTGGGAACCGGGGTGGGGCCGTTCGGCGTGGGCGTTGGCATGGGTTCGGGCGGCCAGGTCACGGGCCATGCGGGGGTTGGCGTATCGGCCCCGGTGGGCCCGGCTTCAGTGGGTGTCGGCGTGGGCCGCTCCACGGTGCTGCATGACCCGAATGCGCGCCCGCCTGCAGCGCCGGTGCCGGAATCCGTTCCCGCCCCGGGCACCGTGCGCCAATGGCAGGACGCCCAGGGCAGGACGGTGCCCGACTGCCGGGTGTACGGCGGCTGCGGCGCGCGCTGACTCAGATATCGAGCACCAGCCGTTCGCCCATGCTGCGCGAGCAGCAGATCATGATGGTCCGTTCCTGCGCATGCTCCTGTGGCGTGCGCACGCTGTCGAGGTGCAGCGGCTCGCCTTCGAGGCAGATGACCTCGCAGGCGCCGCAGACCCCCTGCTCGCAGGAATACATCACATCCATCCCGCGCGCCTTGAGCACTTCGAGAATGCTCTCCTGCGGCCCGATGGGCACGCGCAGTCCCGAGCGCGCCAGCACCACCTCGAAGCCTGCCGCCGGCGCTGGCGCATCGCCGGGCACCGGCATCGGCGCCGCAAAGCGCTCCATGTAGATCCGGCCGCTGCGCTCGCCGGTATCGAGGGCGGCCAATTCATCCAGCATCGACTGCGGGCCGCAGGCGTAGATATCGGCGTCGGCATGCGCGGCCGCCACCACCTGCGCCGCACGCGGGCCTGCGCCCTGCGCCGACACATGCAGGTGCACGCGGGGATCGCCATGGAGCAGATCGGCAAACAGCATCCGGTCGAGCGACCGGCCCCAGTAGTGCAGCACAAAGGGCCGGCCCTGTTCTTCGAGCGCGTGCAGCATCGCGTACACCGGCGTGATGCCGATGCCGGCGGCCAGCAGCAGCACCGGTGCCTGGCGGCCGTTGTCTTCGCGCAGCTCGAAATGGTTGCGCGGCGCCGAGATCTCCAGCGCCATGCCGACGCGCGCCTGCTCGTGCAGCCACTGCGAGCCCCCGCGGCCCGCGGCGTCGTGCTGCACGGCAATCCAGTAGCCCTGTGGCCCGGAGGAGGGCAGCAGCGAATACTGCCGCACCAGGCCGTTGGGCAGGTGCAGGTCCACATGCGCGCCCGGTGTCACCGGCGCGAATTCCTGCCCCTGCATGGGCACCAGCAGGTAACGGCAGATGCCCTCGCCGCCATGGTGGATGGCCTGCAGCCGCGCCGCACATCTTTGCAGGCCGGGTTCAGACAGTGCCATACATCACGCCCATGTCGTGCAGCCACTTGCGGTATTTCTGGCCCAGCAGGTCGGTGCGGTGATGCAGTTCCATGCGCAGGTCGACTGGAATGCGCTCGGGGCGCTGGGTGTCGACGATGGCGCTGTCCTGCGCATAGACCAGGTCCTGGCGGCGGCGCACTTCGGCATCGGTGGGCTGCGGGTCGAAGTTCATGGCGCAGCAGATGCGGATGATGCTGTGCGTTGCGTCCACCTGCTGCGCGGTGAAGAAAGTGCAAAAGCGATCGTTGTCGCTGCCCAGGTGCGCGTGCTGCGGGTCCGAGATCACCACCCGCTTCTTGAAGTAGGCGACCAGCGGGCGCAGGCACTTGTAGGCGTAGTAGGCCACCACCGGGATGTTGCGTGGATCGCCATAGGGCTGCGTGACCTTGATTTCCGAGGTGCTGAGGATGCCGTCTTCGAGCTTGACCTGGTAGGGGGGAATCGGGTCGGGCAGGTCCATGATCCCGTTGACCCCGGCATGCACGAAGGGAAAGTGCGTGGGGTCGATGAAGTTTTCCAGCGCGCGGTAGCCCGAGCGGAAGTGGTACGGGCCGCAGACCACCTTCTTGTAGCTCGGGTCGTCCCACTCGGGAAAGGCCGGAATGTCATGCGCCGGCTCGCCCAGGCAGGCCCAGACCAGGCCATAGGCCTCCTTGGTGTGGTGCTGCAGCGCCTTGGCCTTGGCCATGGGTTTTTCGGTGGGCGCGGCGGGCATCAGCACGCACTGTGCCGTGGCGTCGTAGTTCCAGCCATGGTAGGGGCAGACCACGCGGTTGTTCTGGATGAAACCCTTGGACAGGCGTGCGCCGCGGTGGATGCACAGGTCCTCCCAGACATGCGCCACCCCGTCGTCGTCGCGCCAGCCGACCAGATCGCGCTCGAGCAGCGTGATCGGCACGAGCTTTGCGGGCGCGAATTCTTCGGAGGTGCCCACGACATGCCAGTCGTTGAGCAGTGCGGGCTCGATGGTGGGCTCGTCGAGGATGCGGGATTGGGCGGGACAGTTCATCGTGCTTCCTTGTGCGGTGGGCTCGTGGGAGGGGGAAGAAGGGGCGGCGAAGAGCGTGCTCATCCGCCGAGATAGGACTTGCGGATGCTTTCGTTGGCCAGCATGTCGGCGGCATTTCCGCTGGTGACGATGCGGCCGTTTTCCAGCAGGTAGGCGCGGTCGCACATGCCCAGCGCCGCATAGGCGTTCTGCTCGACCAGTAGCACCGTCGTGCCCTCGCGCCGCACTTCGAGGATCAGCTCGAAGATCATCTGCACGAAGTTGGGCGCCAGGCCCAGCGACGGCTCGTCGAACATCGCCAGGCGCGGGCGCGCCATCAGCGCGCGCGCGATGGCCAGCATCTGCTGCTCGCCGCCCGACAGGGTGCCGGCCGCCTGGCCGCTGCGCTCGCGCAGGCGCGGAAAGCGGTCGAACATGCGCTCCATGTCGCTGCGCACGCGCTGGCGGTCCAGGCGCCGGTAGGCCCCCATCTCCAGGTTCTCGCGCACCGTGAGCTGCGGGAAGACGCGCCGGCCTTCGGGGCAGTGGGCAATGCCGCGCTCGATGATCTCGGCCGGCATCGCGCCGCCGATGTCGTGGCCGTCGAAGTGGATGCTGCCGGTGGCCAGCGGCTCGAGCCCGCTGATCGCGCGCAGGGTGGTGGACTTGCCGGCCCCGTTGGCGCCGATCAGGGTCACGAGCTCGCCCTCGCGCACGTCGATGGAGATGCGGTCCACGCCCAGGGTTGCGCCGTAGCGCACGCTGATGTTGTCAAGCTTTAGCACGTTCGATCCCCGTTCCAAGGTATGCGCGAATGACGTCGGGGTTCTGCTGGATCGCCTGGGGCGCGCCCGTGGCGATCAGCTTGCCGTGGTTCAGCACGATGATGTGGTCGGAGATCGACATCACCATGTGCATGTCGTGCTCGACCAGCAAGATGGTCACGCCGCGATCGCGGATGCGGCGCACCATGTGCTTGAAGTCTTCGGTCTCCGACGGGTTCAGGCCCGCGGCCGGCTCGTCGAGCAGCAGCACGCGCGGCTGCGCCGCCAGTGCCAGCCCGACGCCCAGCAGGCGCTGCTCGCCGTAGGAAAGTGCGTTGGCGAATTCATCGGCGCGCGCGCGCAGGCCGACGAAGTCGAGGATGTCCTCGGCTTCGGCGCGCAGC
This sequence comes from Comamonas sp., assembly GCA_040514115.1. Taxonomy (GTDB): domain Bacteria; phylum Pseudomonadota; class Gammaproteobacteria; order Burkholderiales; family Burkholderiaceae_C; genus Comamonas. The sequence continues at coordinate 4,124 of JBEVDH010000142.1, forward strand.
TGCTCCTCCTCGTGGCGAAAGGCCGTGCCGCGCAGCAGCGCCTGCAGCACGCCGCCGCGCCCGCGCAGATGCAGCCCGGTGAGGATGTTGTCGAACACCGTGCAGCCGGCAAACACGCTGGTGCGCTGGAAGCTGCGCACCAGCCCGCGCTGCGCGATGCGGTCCGGCGACATTCCCGTCACGTCCTCGCCAAACAGGCGCACGCGGCCCGTGGTGGCGCGCATGTAGCCCGAGATCACGTTGAAGGTCGTGGTCTTGCCGGCGCCGTTGGGGCCGATGAGGCTGACGATCTGCCCGGCGGTGACGCCAAAGCTCAGATGGTCCACGGCGGTGAGGCCGGAGATCTGCATCGTCACGTCCTCGAGCCGCAGCACTTCGTTGGTCTGTGGGGCGGTGTTCATGCAGCCTCCTTGGCCACGGCCGGTGTGGGTTGCGGGGCAGCGCGCGCCGGGCGCGCTCGCTTGCGCACCAGTGACGGCACGATGCCGCGCGGCATGAAGACCAGGATCACGACCATCAGCGCGCCGTACAGCATCCACTGCACCTCGGGCGCCAGCCAGCCGCGCAGCAGCTCGGGCAGCAGCCCGAACAGCAGGCCGCCGATGACCGGGCCCGACAGGGTGCCCTTGCCGCCGACGATGACCATGATGACCATGGTGATCGTGAACATGAACATGAAGACGTCCGGGTCGATGATGCGCACGGTGTGGGCATAGAGGGCTCCGGCCGCACCCGCGATCGCGGCCGCGCCCACCGCGGCGATGCGCAGGTAATGCGTGACCGGGATGCCCATCGAGCGCGCCAGCGTCTCGTTCTCGCGCAGCGCGATCATCGCGCGCCCGACGCGGCTGTGCACCAGCGCCGCCACCAGCAGGTACGACAGCAGCGCCACCGCCAGCACCAGCCAGTAGGTGCTGGCCTTGCTGATGAGATCGATCACGCCGGTGCCCGGCACCCAGAAAGTGAGCGGTGGGATGTTGTTGAGCGCCATCGGGCCCTCGGTCAGATCGACCCAGTTGACGGCCACCATGCGCATGACCTGCGCGAAGCTGATGGTCACGATCACGAAGTAGGCGCCGCGCACGCGAAAGGCGAGCTGCCCGATCAGCCAGCCAAAGAGCCCGGCGACCACGATGGCGCTGGCAAAGGCCAGCCACACCGGCTGCGGCGCGATCACCCAGGGTGCATCAAAACCGGGCAGCGAAACGTCGAATCCCAGGGACAGCAGGGCCGTCGTATAGGCGCCGACGCCAAAGAAGGCGACATGGCCCAGGCTCAGCTGCCCGGTGTAGCCCAGCAGCAGGTTCAGGCTGATCGCGGCAATGATGAAGATGCCCGCGGAGGCCACGACGGACAGCACATAGGGGTCGGGCCACCACAGCGGCAGCGCCGCGAGCACCAGTGATGCGCCCACGAAGGTGAGCGTGGAAGAGCGTGAAGCATTCATGGTGTCATCCCACCCGTTCCTTGGAGGTGAACAAGCCCTGCGGACGCACGATCATGACGATCAGGATCACGAGGAAGCCAATGGCGTCGCGGTAGGCCGTGGAGATATAGCCGGCGCCGAACTCCTCGATCAGCGCCAGCGCGAAGCCGCCGAGTGTCGCGCCCAGCAGATTGCCAAGGCCTCCGAGGATCACGATGGCGAAAGCCTTGAGGCTGGCCAGATCGCCCATCGTCGGGTTGACGACGAACACCGGCGCCAGCAGCGCCCCGGCCACGGCCGCCAGGCACGAGCCGAGCGCAAAGGTCAGCGTGTAGATGCGCGAGACATTGACGCCGACGATCTTGGCGGCATCCTTGTCCTGGAAGGTGGCGCGCATCGCCAGCCCCAGGCGCGAGCGTTCGATCAGCAGGTAGAAGCCCACCAGCAGCACCAGCGCCGTGCCCAGCACGAACAGGCGGATCGGCGACACCGACACCGCGCCGAAGACCACCGGCTCCTGCGCGAAGGGCGAAGGCACGGCCTTGGCCACGCCGCCCCAGAGCAGCAGCTCGGCGTTTTGCAGCACGATCATCACGCCGATCATGATTAGCATGACCTCGTCCATCGCCGCCAGGTTGCGCCGGCGCAGCAGCATCCATTCGATCAGCGCGCCGATGGCCAGGCCGGCGACCGCG
>JBEVDH010000159.1:0-4020 GCA_040514115.1 Comamonas sp.
ATTCACCTGGCTACCTTGGCCAAACACCACGCCGTTCGGATTCACCAGCCAGACCTGGCCATTGGCGCTGAGTTGGCCCTCGATGCGGCTGGCGTTGCCCGCCACCACGCGGTTGAGCGCAACGGCACTGGCATCGGGCTGCTTGAACTGCACTTTCGCCCCGCTGCCGATGTCGAAGCCCTGCCAGTGCAGGATGGCCTTGGAACTGGCCTGATCGATGGTCATCTGCGCGCCGCTTTGGCCAATGCTGGCCTTGCCGGAGACCACCTGCCCGCCTGTAGGCAACACCTGGGCCCCCCCGGGCGCCGCCAGCAGCGCGCCCAGCAGCAGAGCCGCCGCCGGCGCCAGCGCCTTGGCGGCCCGGCTCTTGCCGCGGCCGCGGGCGTTTTCCGCGGCGGGAACGTAGCGTTGCGTGGCGTCGTTCCACACAAGGCGGTAGCTATGGTTCATGGAAAAGCTTTCCGATGGAATTCAGTGCTCGTTTGAGTGACATTCGCGCGCGCCAAGTTCCATCCAGGGCGCGAAGTCCAGCGCCTGCAGGCGCCAAAAAAAAGCACCTTTCGGTGCTTCTTATCGGGCCTGCACAGCCAATCGCTGCGCGGTTCTGTGCGGCTTTTCCTTCTCCAGGATCAATGCTTCCTGATGGTACATATAGGCGCCAAACAATGCGCCTCCCAGCAGACTGACGGGATTGGATGCGCCTGCGACCAGCAGGATGTTGTTCATCGCCACGCCATTCCATACACCGGCAGTTGTCTTCAGGCCCGACTTGCGGATTTCAGGGGTCTGCTGCTCGAAGTAATAAACGAGGCCGGCCTTGATCACGAACAGGCCCAGCAAGCCCGCCGGCGAAGTGTTGATGAGGCCGTTCTTTTCGGCAATGCCCGCCTGGTTGAGGCCGACATACGTGGTCACGCTGTCCGCCAGCGCCCCAGCCAGCGGCAGATGTGCGGCTTTTGAAAAACCGCTGGTCTTTGCTTGTGCTGCGGATGTCGCCGCGCCAGCGCTGCCCACCTGGACCGGCTGCGCCGATCCCAGCACGATGGAGTCGCCGGCCGAGTACCGAACCACCTTGGTCTGGACAGGCATCGTCTTGGCCTCGACGGCGTACCCCAGCGGGATCGAATCCCCTGCCGAGTAACGGATCACCTGGCTATGCGAGAGTTTCAAGCCCTGTTCTGGAGCGGACTCTGTGCCGGGAGCGGCGTCTTGGCCATGTGCCAAGGTGCTGAAAACCAACGCTGCCGTTGCCGGAAGCAAGGTTTTTAATATTTTCGTCATTTACCAAACCTATCGATGCAATAAATCCAATTGTAAAAGTTAACAAAAACCCGTGTGACAGCAATTGATTACATGCACTTACACGTGTGTGACGCAGCCTCACCAAACGTTCCAGCCGCGCCCGCCATCCCCACGCACTGACGGCATTGCGGCAATGACGGACAATGCCTGGCTGTTTTGCTGCCTGCGACTGCGCCCATGTCCGTTCAATTGATCTATGCCCGCGCCGCCAACGGCGTCATTGGCCACAACAACGCCATGCCCTGGCACCTGCCCGAAGACCTCGCACACTTCAAGCAGCTCACCGGGGGCAGCGCCGTCGTCATGGGCCGCAAGACCTGGGATTCGCTGCCCGAGCGTTTTCGCCCGCTGCCCGGGCGCAGCAATATCGTCGTGACGCGCCAGGCCGACTGGCAGGCCGCGGGCGCGCTGCGCGCCGGCAGCCTGGAGCAGGCACTGGCGCTGGCCGCGCAGCACAGCGCCGATGTCTGGGTGATAGGCGGCGCGCAGATCTACGCGCAGGCGCTGGCGCTGGCCGACGCCGTCGAAGTCACCGAGATCGGTCAGGATTTCGCGGGCGATGCCCATGCGCCGCCGCTGGGCAGCGAATGGGTCGAGGCCTCGCGCAGCCAGGCGGTGAGCCGCACCGGCCTGCCCTATGCGTTCGTGCGCTATGTGCGCTGTGCCGCCGCGCGCTGAGCACCGGGCGGGCTGTCGCTGCGGCGACACGTGTTCGGCCCGCGCCGGTCGTCGCACGCGCCAACCGCTGCGTTCTTCGAAATAATGCCCCTGGGGCCGCAAGCCGCCCCGCATTCAAAGCCACTGCATGAGCCTGATCCAACCGCTGCCTTCCGGCCCACTCGACATCGTCGGCGATGTCCATGGGGAATACGACGCCCTGCTGTCGCTGCTGGCCCGGCTGGGCTACGACCACGCGGGCCGTCACCCCGCGCAGCGCCACCTGGTCTTCGTCGGCGACTTCTGCGACCGCGGCCCCGACAGCCCCGCGGTGCTGGCGCTGGCGCGCCGGCTGGTGGACAGCGGGCGCGCGCTGGCCGTGGCCGGCAACCATGAGATCAACCTGCTGCGCGAGGATGCCAAGGATGGCTCGGGCTGGTTCTTCGACACGCGCACGGCCTCGGACGAACCCAAGTACGCGCCCTTTGCGCAGCCGCGAAGCGCCGCCGAGCGCCGTGCCATTGCCGCGTTTGCCGCGGGCCTGCCCGTGGCCCTCGAGCGCAGCGATCTGCGCATCGTGCATGCCGCCTGGGTCGAGCCGCAGATCACCGCCGTGCGCGCCATGCCGCTGGGCAGCCTGCGCCAGCAATACGACCATTGGGAGAGCGTGGCCGAATCGCAGGCCGGCGCCAGCGCGTTGCGCGCGCGCCGCGCCGCCGAGGCGCTGACCTGGCCGCACAGCCTCGAGGATGCGCGCGAGCGCCCGCCCTTCCTGCCCGCGCATTCGGAAAGCGAGCTCAACAAGGCCGTGTTCAATCCGCTCAAGGTGTTGACCACGGGCCTGGAGCAGCGCTGCACCGAGCCGTTTTTCGCCGGCGGCAAATGGCGCTTTGTCGAGCGCATGGCCTGGTGGAACGAATACACCGATGCGCCCGCAGTGGTGATCGGCCATTACTGGCGCCGGCTGCACCCGCCGCGCGTGCCGGTGCATGGCAAGCAGGAGGAAAACCTGTTTGGCCAGACGGCGCCGCTGGCCTGGCACGGCCCGCGCGGCAACGTGTTCTGTGTCGATTATTCGGTCGGCGGGCGTTGGGTCGCGCGGCGCGCGGGCGAGACACGCGACGAGCGCTTCAACCTGGCGGCGCTGCGCTGGCCCGAACGCACATTGATGTTCGAGGACGGGCAGGAGAGGGATACGCAGGACTTCGGCGGGTAGCAGCCGGCCTGGGCAGGTTGTCCCTGCAGACCGTGCCCAAGCTTGTGCATAACTGGCGGAACAACCCGCGCAAGCCGCGCCGGCGCTGGCTTTGCGGCGGATGCCCAAAAATGCGGCAGTCCCGTGGTGGGGCGGCCGGTGACAGGGGGCCGCGCCAGCCCTTCACATCCTGGTGGGACTTGTGATTGCGCGCACCAGCAGCGCGGCGCCCAGCGGCGCCAGCGCAAAGCTCGCCAGCAGCCAAGCTGCAGCCGACTGCGCGCCGTCCACACCGCCCGGAGCAATGAGCCCCGCCGCGTTGGCCACCAGCCCGGCCACGGCCGCACCGATGGCCATGCCATACAGCTGCACCGTGGTGATGGCAGCGGACGCCATGCCGCCTTCGCCCGCTGGCGCCAGCGTCAGCACGCGCACCAGCAGATGCGGCCAGCCGATGCCCACGCCCGCACCGACGCCAGCCAGTGCCAGGCCGCACAGCAGCATGTGCAGCCCGGGCACAGGCAGCGTCGAAGGAACGAGCAACGCCAGCGCCAGCAGGCTCGCCGTGCCCAGCACCGGCCCGGCACGCAACAGGCGCGCGGCGGCCGCGCCGGTGCGCCCTGACGACAGCAGCGAGCCGCAGCTCCAGCCCGCGGCCATCGCAGCCGTCAGGTAGCCCGCGGCCAGCGGCGTGTAGCCATGCAGGGTCTGCAGGAAATAGGGAAGGTAGATGTCCGTGGTGGTGCCCACCAGCAGCAGCGCAACGCTCGCGTAGATGGCGCCCAGCGGCGAGCCCCAGGCAGCGGCTCCCGAAGGCAGCAGGCGCACCCGCGCCTTGCGGTCGACCAGCACCGCAGCCGCGCCCA
>JBEVDH010000184.1:0-4943 GCA_040514115.1 Comamonas sp.
CGCTGGGCCATGATTTCTGCACCATCAACCTGTCCGACAACCTCAAGAGCGCCGCGCTGATCGAGCGGCGCATCCGGCTGGCCGCGCAGGCCGATTTCGCGATGGCGTTCTACAACCCCTGCTCGAAGTCGCGCCCCGACGGCTTTGTGCGCGCGTTGCGGGTGCTCAGGCAGGAGTGCGAGCCCGCGCGCCTGGTCTGCTTTGCGCGCAATGTGAGCCGCCCCGACGAGACGCTCCAGGTGCTGGCGCTCGAAGCGGTGAGCGCGGACATGGCCGATATGCGCACCGTCGTCATCGTCGGCAACCGGCTCACGCGCCGGGTCGGGCGCCATGTCTACACGCCGCGCAGCTACCCCGATGCCTGAGCGCGGCCCCTCAATGCGTGCTGCTCAGCCACTCCATGGCCTGCTGCGGTGTCTCGCAGCGCAGGCGCGCGGGCAGCTGCGGACGCTCGACCATGATGACTGCAATGCCCATCTCGCGCGCGGCTTCGAGCTTGGCGTAGGTGTCGGCGCCGCCGGCGTTCTTGCTGACGATGCAGTCGATGGCGTGGCGCTGCAGCAGCGCGCATTCGCCCTCGAGCGCGAACGGCCCGCGCGCGATCAGCAGTTCATAGCTCGCTGCGGGCAGCGGCAGGGGCGCGTCGGTCTGATCGATCACGCGCAGCACGAAGCGCCGTGCCGCGGCCTGCGGCGCAAAGGCCGCGAGCTGCTTGCGGCCGATCGCGAGAAACACGCGCTGCATGTGCGGCGCCAGGGCCCGGGCGGCGGCGTCCATGTCGGGCACCTGCTGCCATTGGTCGCCCGGCAGGGCCCGCCAGGCCGGGCGCTCCATGGCCAGCAGCGGAATGCCCAGCGCCGCGCAGGCCTCGATGGCATGGCGGCTCATCTGCGCTGCAAACGGGTGGGTGGCGTCGATCACGTGGGTGACGCGGTGCTCCTGCAGATACTGCACCAGCCCCGCGACGCCGCCAAAGCCGCCCACGCGCGTGGGCAGCGCCGGGGTACGGCGCGTCTGCGTCACGCCCGCATACGAGTAGACGGCGGGCACGCCCGCGGCCTGCAGCCGGGTCGACAGAACATGGGCATCCAGCGTGCCCCCCAAGAGGAGAACCTGTGGCATGGCTGATCCGTGGCTTTCAATCATTGGTATTCATCCGTCCGGCCTCGCGGCCCTGAGCGTTGCCGCCCGGCGCGATCTCGATCAGGCCAGCGTGGTATTCGGCAGTCCGCGCCACCTGGCGCTCGCTGAAATCGGGGAACGTGGCCAGCCATGGCCCGTGCCGTTCAGCGCCGCGCCGGTGCTGGCGCTGCGCGCACAGGCACGCGTGGCGGTGCTGGTGTCGGGCGATCCCTTTCATTTTGGCGCGGGCGCGTCGCTGGCCCGGCATCTGGTGCCCGGCGAGTGGCGCAACCATCCGCAGCCGTCGACATTCTCGTGGATTGCGGGGCAGCTGGGCTGGTCGCAGGAGCAGACCCATTGCCTGGGCCTGCATGCGCGCAGTTTCGCGCACCTGACGCCGCTGCTGGCCGAGGGCCAGCGCTTTATCTGCCTGCTGCGCGATGGCGCGGCGGCGCAGGAGCTCGCGGCGTGGCTGCAGGCGCAGGGCTGGGGCGAAAGCGCCCTGTGGCTGGTGTCGCAGGCTGGCAGCGATGCGCGGTCGATGCGCGAAGGCACGGCGCAGGCGCTGGCACAGGAATTGATGGGCGCGCCGGTGGCGGCGCCCGTGGCCGCGGCCTTCGAAGCGCGCGGCGGCAATGGCTTCGTGCAGGTGCCGGGCCGCGCCGTCGAGGGCTTCGCGCATGACGGCCAGATCAGCAAGAGCCCTGTGCGCGCGATGACGCTGGCGGCGCTCGCGCCGCGCCGCGGCGAGCGCCTGTGGGATCTGGGCGCGGGGTCGGGTTCGGTCTCGATTGAATGGTGCCTGGCGGGCGGCACTGCCGTGTGCGTGGAGCAGCACCCGGCGCGCGTTGCCAACATCGCGGAAAACGCTGCGCGCTTTGCGGCGCCGCTGCAGGTGCTGCAGGGCGACTCGCTGGCGCTGCTGGCGCTGCTGGCGCAGCTCGGCCCCGCACCGCAGGCGGTGTTTGTCGGCGGCGGCTTCGAGCGTGCGCTGTTCGAGGCGCTGCGCGCGCACTTGAGCGCGCCCTGGCGCCTCGTGGTGAATGCCGTCGCGCTGGAAACCCAGGCGCTGCTGATGGAGCTGCACCGCGTGCATGGCGGGCAGCTGCTGCAACTGCAGTGGAGCGAAGCCGTGCCGCTGGGCAGCATGCAGTCGTGGCGCGCGGCGCGCCCCATCGTGCAGTGGGTGTGGCAGGCATGAGGCTGCTGTTTGCCGGCTGGGGTTTCAGGGCCGCGGCGCAGCCGCAGTCCTTTGCCAGCTGCTGGGCGCAGGCTTGCGCGCAGCTGGCAGCGGATGGCTGGACTTTTGCGCTGCTGGAGTCCCGGCGTGGCACCCCGGCCTGGAACGGATTCGAGGCCTGGCGCCGCGCCGCAGCGCCCGAGGCCCTTTGCCACGCCTGGCCCGAAAGCGCCATTGCGCAGATCGCGACGCCCTCGCAGTCAAGCCGGCTGGTGGCGCGCTTTGCCACCGGCAGCGTCTGCGAGGCGCTGGCCCTGCAGGCCGCGCGACTGCACGGGCCGGCGCCGGCGCTGGTGCTGCGCCGCATCGTGTCCGCCGACCGGCAGGCCACGCTGGCCGTGGCGGCCCCTTCTTTGGAAACAGGAGTTCATTCGTGACAGTTCACTTCATTGGCGCCGGCCCGGGCGCTGCCGATCTCATCACCGTGCGCGGGCGCGATCTGCTGGCCGCCAGCCCGGTCTGCCTGTACGCGGGCTCGCTGGTGCCTGTCGAGCTGCTCGCGCACTGCCCGCCGGGTGCGCACCTGGTCGACACGGCGCCGCTGTCGCTCGAGGACATCGTGGCCGAGATGCGCCAGGCCCATGCCCGGGGCCAGGACGTGGCGCGCCTGCATTCGGGCGACCTGAGCATCTGGTCGGCGATGGGCGAGCAGCTGCGCTGCCTGCGGGACGAAGGCATTGCCTACACGGTGACGCCCGGCGTGCCGTCTTTCAGCGCCGCCGCCGCGGCGCTGGGCGCCGAGCTGACGCTGCCCGGCTCGTGCCAGTCGGTGGTGCTCACGCGCACCTCGGGGCGCGCGTCGAGCATGCCCAGCGGCGAGACCCTGGCGGCATTTGCCGCCACCGGCGCCGTGCTCGCCATCCACCTGTCGGTGCATGTGGCCGAGCAGGTGCAGCGCGAGCTGCTGGCGTACTATGGCGCCGATTGTCCCGCGGCCATTGTCTGGCGCGCCTCGTGGCCTGACGAAACCATCGTGCGCACGCGCGTGGCCGGCATTGCCGAGGCCGCGCAGGCCAACGCGCTGCAGCGCAGCGCGCTGATCCTGGTCGGCCCGACGCTGAGCCAGGAAGGCTTTGGCCTGAGCCGGCTCTACGCCAATGACTATGACCGGCGCTATCGCCCGCGCGGCGACACGCCGCGCTTCCCAGTGGACGGCGACACGCCGCGCTTCCCGGCGGACGGCGAGGGCGCCTGATGCTCGCGTTGTTCCTGGTCGGCATCGGCACCGGCAATCCCGAGCACATCACGCGCGAAGCCGAAAACGCGATCCGCCATGCCGATCTGGTGCTGCTGCCGCACAAGGAGGCCAACAAGGCCGAGCTGGCGCAGGTGCGCCTGGGCCTGCTGCGGGAGCTGGGCGTGGGCGACGAGCGCATTGCGCATTTCGACATGCCCCAGCGCCGCCAGCAGGGCGACGACTATGGCCAGCAGGTCGACGAGTGGCACGACGCGATTGCCCGGCGCTGGCAGGACAGCCTGGACGCCCATCTGCCCGCGGGCACGGGGCGCGTGGCGCTGCTGGTCTGGGGCGATCCGGCGCTCTACGACAGCACCTTGCGCATTGCCTCGCGCCTGGGCCTGGCGCCCGCGCAGGTGCGCGTCGTGCCGGGCATTACGTCGATGCAGGTGCTGTGCAGCGCGCATGGCATCGCGCTCAACGCGATCGGCGCGCCGTTTCTCGTCACGACGGGGCGCCAGCTGCGCGAGCATGGCTGGCCCGCAGGCGTCGACACGCTGGTGGTGATGCTCGATGGCCAGCGCAGCTATGAACAGGTGAATGCGCCCGGCGCCGAGATCTATTGGGGCGCCTATCTGGGCATGCCGCAGCAGTTGCTGCTGCAGGGCCGGCTGCCGGATATGGCCGCCGAGATCAGCGCCCGGCGCGCGCAGGCGCGCGAGCAGCATGGCTGGATCATGGATATCTATCTGCTGCGCCGGGAGGGTGCGGCCGGCTAGGTGCGGCCGGCCAGGTGCGGCCGGCCAGGTGCGGCCGGCCAGGCGCGGCCGGCCAGGCGCGGCCGGCTGAACCCGTGCGTTCAGGGCTTCAGCGCTGCCTGGCCCGCGCCCCGAGCCAGTGCAGCGACAGCCAGAACGCCGCGCCCAGCCCCGCGCCGGTGATCAGGACGACCTTCGCGGCGGTCGCGAAATCCGCGAAATACCAGGCAACGGCGCCGCCCAGCGGCAAGCTCATGGCGCAGGTGATGCCGACCATCAGCAAAATGAACCCGTTGGCCCCGTCGATGCGTCGCACGATCCCGTTGTATTCGATCCAGGTGGCGGCCGCCATGGCCACGGCCAACACACCTGCCCAGAGCGCCCAGTAGATTTGCATGCCATGGATTCTAGGGGGGTCCGGTGCAGGGGCACATGTCCCTTTCGCACGGACCACTGCAGGGCCCGACCTCCCGGGGTTTTCCATCCATGGATAATTCGCTCCGTGGCCCGCGAACCGCCATTGGCTGCGTCACTTTCCGCGCGTCATATCCCCAGGAGACTGCATGTCTGAAAATTTGCGCACCACGGAGCGCGGCCTCGAAGTGATCACCCGGTTCTACGAGGTAGCAAGCTATTGCGCCCGTCA
>JBEVDH010000215.1:0-5374 GCA_040514115.1 Comamonas sp.
TGCCGCGCATCGACGTCGATGGCGACCGTATCCGCATCACCGGATACCGCAACTTCGACTACCGCAGCGCCGAGGATTTCACGCCACGCTACGAGACGCGCGAACTGCGCCTGTCGCAGTTGCGCTCGCTGGACTTCTTCCTTTCCTACTGGATGCCCGGGCCGGTAGGGCATACCTTTGTGAGCTTCAACTTCGACGATTCCCCGCCCGTCAGCATCTCGATTGAAACCCGCCCCGAAGTGGGCGAAGGCTTCGACCCGTTGGCTTCGCTGTTCCGGCATTTCGAGCTGATCTATGTGGTGGGCGACGAGCGCGACATCGTGCGCGTGCGCAGCAACTACCGGCACGAAGACGTCTACCTGTACCGCACCAATCTCGGCCAGGACGCGGCGCGGCGCTTGTTCCTGGTCTATGCCGAGCGCATCGACGAGCTGGCCCGGCGTGCCGAGTTCTACCACCTGCTGAGCAACAACTGCACCATCAACATCCTGCGCTACGCCAACCGCATCGGCCGCGAAGGCCGGCTCGATATCCGGCATGTGCTCAACGGCTGGAGCGACCGCTATCTGTACCGCGCCGGGCTGATCGACACCGCCCTGCCCTTCGACGCGCTGCGCGCGCGCGCGCAGATCAATGCAGCGGCGCAGGCAGCCGACCAGGCGCCGGACTTTTCCGAGCGCATCCGCATGGGGCGGCCGGTGCCGGCGCTGCGCGTGCCCGGCGCGGCGGCAAATGCGCGGCACGGCTATATCGAGAGTCGCGGCAAAGACGGGCAGATTCCGCACGGCGCGTGATGTCGGTCCAGGGCACGGGCCGCCTGGCGTAGAACCACCTATCCACCCCCGCAGCGCTGCGGCTCCAAGCCTGGGGGCATCTGAAACAGCACGGGCCACATCGATAAATGTAAATGGATGCAACCAAAGTGGCCGCGTGGTTACTCAGATTGACTGCCACTAAGAAGCGCGCCGTTGCCCCACGGTCACTGCATCCATCCCATGAACCACATCTACAGCGTCCTCTGGAACCAGGCCCTGGGCCGTTTCGGCGTCACCAGCGAAATCGGCCGCAGCCGCAGCCGGGCCACCACCCGGCGCCATGCGGGCACGGGCAGGCGATCGGGCCTTCGCCTGCCGGCGCTGGCGCTATCCGTGGCCCTGGCCTGGGCCATGCCGGCCTGGTCGCAGGCGGTGCTGCCCCAGGGCGCCAAGGTGTTGTCCGGCAATGCGCAGATCACGACCAGTGGCAACCAGATGCTGGTCCAGCAAGGCAGCGCCAAGGCGATTGTCGACTGGCAAAGCTTCAATATCGGCAAGGGCCAGCAGGTCCAGTTCCAGCAGCCGAATGCGGCCTCCGGGGCGCTCAATCGCGTAGTCGGTGCAGACGCATCGGCCATCCACGGTTCGCTCAGCGCCAATGGCAAAGTGTTTCTGGTCAACCCCAATGGCGTGCTGTTCGGCCAGGGTGCCAATGTCAATGTGGGGGCCGGCGCGCAGCGCGCCCGACAAGGCGCCGCGGCTTTGGGTGAAGGGGCAGAAGTATTTCTGAGGGAAACTCATCCCGGCTTTGGCATGGGTGGCCGGTGGCAGGAGCAATGGCTGGAACGTGAAGGCAGGCCGTCCATGCTTCGACGCGGCCGGCCAGGCGGGCTCAGCACGAACGGGTTTTGCAGCAGGGTGCCCTGTGGCGTCGGCCCTGCGCAGCGGCTGAGGGGGCCGTTCATGCTTCGACGGGCTCAGCACGAACGGCTGGCTATGGCTCAGGCCGGCTTTTCAGAACGACTCCCAGGCGCCGTCATCGGGCTTTTTGGCAGCGATTGCCTTGGCAGACGGGGGCGCCGGCGGGGTCGGGCGCGCGGCCACGCGTGAAGTCGCCACACGGGGAGCAGACACGCGGTGAGTGGTCACCCGTGGCGCGGCCGATACCGGCGCTGCGGCGGCCGGACGCAGCGCCTGCGTATCGTCCGCCGACAGCTGGAAGATGCTCACCGCGCGCACCAGCTCCTGGGCCTGGGCGCTGAGGCTGCCGGCCGCGGCCGACATCTGCTCGACCAGCGCCGCGTTTTGCTGCGTCGCGTGGTCGATGTTGTTCACGGCCTCGCCGACCTGGCCCACGCCCGCGCTTTGCTCGGTGCTCGCCGCGCTGATCTCGGCGACGATGTCCGTGACGCGGCGGATGCTGCCCACGACCTCCTGCATGGTGCTGCCCGCGCGGTCGGCCAGCTGCGAGCCCGCGGCCACGCGCTGCACGCTCTCGTCGATCAGCTGCTTGATTTCCTTGGCGGCCGCGGCGCTGCGCCCGGCCAGCGAGCGCACTTCGCTGGCAACCACGGCAAAGCCCCGGCCCTGCTCGCCGGCGCGCGCCGCTTCCACGGCGGCATTGAGCGCGAGGATATTGGTCTGAAAGGCAATGCCGTCAATGACGTTGATGATCTCGGCCATGCGCTGGCTCGAGTCGCGGATGCCACGCATCGTCACCACGACCTGCTCGACGACCTGGCCGCCCTGCTGCGCCACGCTGCTGGCGCTCTGGGCCAGCTGGTTGGCCTGGCCCGCGTTGTCGGCGTTCTGGTGCACGGTGGTGCCCAGCTGTTCCATGGAAGAGGCGGTCTGCTCGAGCGCGCTGGCCTGGCTTTCGGTGCGCGCGGACAGGTCCAGATTGCCCTGGGCAATCTCGGCGCTGGCCGTGGACACGCCCTCGGCGCCTTGGCGCACCGAAGACACCAGCGCGACCAGGTTGTGCTGCATGCTGGCAAGCGCGCCCAGCAGCCGGCCGAACTCGTCCTGGGTATCGGCGTGGATCGGACGGCTGATGTCGCCCTGCGCAATCGCGTTGATGCGTTCCACGGCCACGCCCAGCGGCCGTACGATGGAGCGCACGATCAGCAGCGCGGCCCAGCAGGCGAGCGCCACGACCAGCACGCTGGCGATCAGCAGCACGCGCTGGCGGCGCTGGTTGCCGGTCTCGGCCTCCTGCACCACGGCGCGCGAACGTGCGGCAGTGAAGTGGATGTAGGCATCGGTGGCCTGGACCAGCGAAGCCAGCAGCAGGCGGCATTCGTCATTCATGCGCTGCACCGCGGCCTCGCGCTGGCCGCCCAGTACCAGGCCGACGATGGCGATGGCGACCGGCTCGTACTGGCCTTCGATGCGCGCGATCTCCGCGACCTTGGCGCGCGCCTCGTCGGTCACGCCGGGCCGGGACGACAGCGTCTGGAGCTGGGCCAGGAACTTGCGCACATCGCCCACGGCCTGCTCGACGAGGGCCTTTTCATGCGCCACGTCCTCGGGCCGGGTCACGAGCGCGAGGTTGCGCGCGGCGATGGCGCGCTGGTCTACGGCCTGGCGCATGCTGTGCGCTGCGTCGGCGCGCGCCTGGATGCCATGCACATAATCGCGGAACTGCGCGCTGTCTTCCTTGATCATCTGGATCGCATATGCGGCAATGCCAATGATGACGGCAATCAGCAGGGCAAAACTCCCAACCAGCTTGGCTTTGACCGATATGTTTTTCCAGGATTTCATGGGGGTTTTCCTTTGCCAGTGGGTGGCGTTGATTCAATGCGCGATTGAATCGGTTTTCAAACGCAATACCTATTCCCGCAACTGGGAATATGCATTGAAAGCGCATGAAACGCCATCACTTCACTGTTGCGCTGCACTTGCTGCCCGAGGGCGCGTCAGCCACACGCCCTCTCCACGGAGAGGAACGTACAAGAATGCGCTGCATTTGCGCGGCGCAAAGGAAAACAATTCAAAAGCGCAAACGGGCTGCACTGGATGTGTATTAAACCGCGTGTGCAGTGGGACCCGCGCCCAGCACACATAGAATTTTTCTTTTTTTAAATCCCGATGGATAGATATTCCGTTGCACTGGGGAATATCGCTGGAGGGTTTTTGCTGTAGTGCAAAAAATTAATAATGGTTTACCCCAATAAAGCAGAACAATGCGTTACATAAAGTATCAGCCCGCGGCACCACGGGCCAATACACGCTCAATCGATCACAACGTGACCTTGGCGTCGCGGATCACATGGCCCCATTTGAGCGTTTCCGCGGCAATGAAGCGATCGCATTCCTCGGGCGTCGAGCCTTCGGCCACCGTGCCCATCGCCGCCAGGCGCGCCTGCCCTTCGGGACTCAGCAAAATCTTGCGCACTTCGGCCGACATGCGCTGCAGGATTTCGCGCGGCACGCCCGCGGGCGCCACCATCGCCGCCCAGGTGCTGCCCACCAGCCCGTCAATGCCCTGCTCGATGAAAGTGGGCACATCGGGCAGCGAGGCAATGCGCTTTTCGCTCGCCACACCGATCAGCCGGATGCGCCCGGCCTTGGCGGGCTGGATCAGGTTCGGCGGTGGGTCCAGGAACAGCTGCACCTGGCCGCCCATCAGATCGACCAGCGCCGGCGAGGCGCCCTTGTAGGGCACATGCACCATGTCGGTTTTCGTGAGCAGCTTGAGCAGCTCGGTCGTCAGATGCGCGCTCGAGCCGCTGCCCGACGATGCAAAGCTCACCTTGCCGGGATGGGCACGCGCATAGGCGACGAGCTCCTGCGCGGTCTTGAAGGGCGCGTTGTTGGACACCGCGGCCACCAGCGGCGACACCCCCATCAGCGACACGCCGACGATATCCCGGGTCGGGTGATAGGGCAGCTTGTCGTAGAGCGTGGTGTTGCCCGCGAAAGCCGCAATCACCACGCCAAACGTCAGCCCGTCGGGCGCGGACTTGGCGACCTGGTCCACGCCAATGATGCTGTTGGCGCCAGGCTTGTTCTCGATGACGATGGGCTGGCCCAGCGCCTTTTGCAAGCCGACCTGCAACAGGCGCGCCATCTGGTCGGTAAAGCCCCCGGCCGTGTAGGGCACGATCAGGCGCACCGGTTTGTTCGGCCAGTCGGCAGCGACCTTGGGTTGAGCCCAGGCGGGCACGGATGCCGCAGCCGCGCCCGCAGCTGCGGTGTGGAGGAAGGAACGGCGGGAAGTCGTTGGCGACATATTTATCTTTCTGCTGGCCGTGAAGGGAAGCGCCTGCGTTGTCTCCGTTGCCGGCACAGGCGCCGCGAAGCGCGCGGCGCTCAGAGGGCCTGGGCCAGCTCCGGCACGGCCGTGAACAGATCGGCTTCGAGGCCGTAGTCGGCCACCGAGAAGATCGGAGCTTCAGCGTCCTTGTTGATCGCCACGATGACCTTCGAGTCCTTCATGCCGGCCAGATGCTGGATCGCACCCGAGATGCCGACGGCAACGTACAGCTGCGGCGCGACGATCTTGCCGGTCTGGCCGACCTGCAGGTCATTGGCGGCGTAGCCCGCGTCCACGGCGGCGCGGCTGGCGCCAATCGCGGCGCCGAGCTTGTCGGCCAGCGGCGTGATCACTTCAT
>JBEVDH010000226.1:0-28940 GCA_040514115.1 Comamonas sp.
CCACCTGCAGGATGTCCTGCACCGTGTTGCCCAGGGCCAGGGCCGAGAAATCCACCGCCGTGCGCACCGCGGGGATGACCGTGCGCGCCAGCGCCAGCAGCTCCACGTTGTCGGACAGCAGCGTCACGTCGCCGAGGTCGTTGTTCAACGCGAACAACGCCAGCGCGGTCACGGTGGCGAAGTCGGCAATGCGCAGCACGGGAACCGTGGCGCGGTCGGCCTGCGCGAAGTAATGCGCCAGCGAGGCCAGGCTCTCGCCGCTGGCACTGCGCAGGTTCAGGCTGCGGTCGATATGGAACAGCGCGTTGCTCGCGCCGCTGCCCGCGAGCTGCGTCCGCGCCGTCATGGGCTGCACCAGGGTCGGCGCCATCGCGGCGCGCGTGCCCGTGTCCTGCACGGCAATCGCCTTGCTGACGTCGGGCAGCGCCGTGAGCTGCCGCGTCACCTTGATGCTGTCGACCCGCATCAGGGCACCGGCCGTCTGCAGGCCGATGCCGCCCTTGGCGAGGGCTGCGTCCAGCGTCATATCGTGCATCAGCGTGTTGTTCAGGTACTGGCGCACACGGCGGCCATGGACGATCACGGTGGCGGTATAGGTCTTGGCCGGATCGATCGCTTCGGAGAAGGCCCTGGTACCCGCCACCGCCCAGGCGCCGCTTTTGCGCAGCGCGAATTCGGTGCCGTTGGCGGTCGTGGCGTTGGCGCGTATTGCGAACTGGTAATAGGGGTCGTAGGGGATGGTGCTGTCCACGCTCGCGGTACGGTACATGACGCTGCCCCAGCGGCCGGCGTTGTTGGGCGACTCGAGCGTGAACTGCACATCGATGCGGTAGTTGTCCAGCGCCTGCAGCGAAGCCGGCAGCGCGACCGAGGTCATCTGGCTGTCGTGGGCGCGGCCGTCGATATAGAGGCTGCCGCCGCGCACGGACACCGTGCCGCGGTTGGCGGCCAGCGCGGTCCAGCCAGCAGGCAGCGCCGACAGGCCGTCGAAGCTCTCGTCGATATAGACCTCGGCCACGGGATCAGGGGTCTCGGGCGTGGGCGCGGGCGTCACGGGAATCTCGGGCGTGGGCAGGGTGGGCGTTGCCGGACCGGTCTGGGCCGGATTGCTGACGTTGTTGTTGTCTCCGCCGCATGCGGCCATGCTGATTGTCAGCAAAGCGGCAGCGACTGTCTTCGACTTTTTCATTTCATTATTCGGTTGGGAAAGGCCCTGAATCTAGGGGGGCTGCGTGACAGATGGATGGCGCGCAGGTAACGCACGACGTTACACAATGTCCCGGGCCCTGTGGATAAAAATGTGGACAAACCCCAAACGCATCAGCGCAGCCGCGCCGGCGACAAGCGCTCGGGCTGCACGCCCTGGGCCTGCAGGCCCGCGTCCAGCGCCTCGCTCAGCAGCAGGTTGCGCGCCAGCAGCCCGGCCGCATAGGCGGTCTGGATACCGTAGCCGCCCTGCGCGGCCAGCCAGAAAAAGCCCGCGCGGCCGGCCTCGGGCGGCGCGTCCCAGCCTATCACCAGCTCGCCGTCGGGCACGAACGAACGCAGGCCGGCCCAGGTATGCGTGGGCCGCCGGATCTGCAGCGTGGTGTATTGCTCGATGTGGAAAATTCCCGTGGCCACGTCGATTTCCTCGGGCAGCACATCGTGCGGCGTGGTCGGGTCGGCATTGGCCGGCGAGCCCAGCAGCTGGCCCGCATCGGGCTTGAAATAGAAGCTGTCGTCGACCCCCATCACCGCCGGCCAGTGCCGCGTATCCACGCCCGCGGGCGCGGCAAAGGTGAACGCGCTGCGGCGCTTGGGCACCAGCCCCAGCGGCGCAACGCCAGCCAGCGCCGCCAGCGCATCGGCCCAGGCGCCCGCGGCATTGACCACATGGCGCGCCGCGAGGCGGCTGCCGTCGGCCAGGTCGATGCGCCAGCAGCCGTGGTCCGCATCGCGCACCAGCGAGACCACCTCGGCCGCACAGCGCAGATGGCCGCCGCACGGCCCGGCCGCGTGCAGGCGCAGGCCCCGCAGGAAGCCCTGGTGCAGGCCGTGGACCTCGATGTCGCGCGCGTTCTCGTCCAGAAAGCCCGCGGCCACCACCTCCGCGCGCAGGCAGGGCACGAGCGCGAGCAATTCACCGCGCTCCAGCCAGCGCACGGCCTGCGAATGCCGGCGCGCCTCGCCATAGGCAGCCTCGAGCTGCGCGCGCTGGTCGGCGCGCGCCACGTACAGCGCGCCGCGCGGGGCCAGCACCGGCTCGGGCATGAAATCCGCGGGCGGCGCCGCGTAGAACGCGCGGCTGGCACGCGTCAGCGCCTGCACCTGGGGCGGGCCGTAATGCTCGAGGAACAAGGCCGCGGAACGGCCCGTGGAGTGGTAGCCCGGCTGGGTTTCGCGCTCGAGCACCAGCACCGAGGCGCGCCCGGACAGCTGCCAGGCCACGGACGCCCCCGCAATGCCGGCGCCCACCACCACGTAATCGACGGGAGACATGCAACCTCCTGCAAAACACAGGCCGTGCCGCTATCGTTGCCTGCGGCGCAACCCCTTGCCTGTCGGTGCAGGCGCGCAGGGCAAGCCAGAGGCGGGCTTCGCTCTTTCTTTGGCCCTTCGACAGGCTCGGGGCGAACGTCTCTTGCACCGCTCGCCCTGAGCCCGTCGAAGGGTGGATAGAACCAGCCCCTACCCCAAATACCGCTTCAAATAATGCCCCGTATGGCTGCCCGGGTGCGCCGCGAGCTGCTCGGGCGTGCCCGTGGCGACCACGTTGCCGCCGCCGGCGCCGCCTTCGGGGCCCATGTCGATCAGCCAGTCGGCGGTCTTGATCACGTCGAGGTTGTGCTCGATCACGACAATCGTGTTGCCCGCGTCGCGCAGCTGGTGCAGCACCTTGAGCAGCAGGTCGATATCGGCGAAGTGCAGGCCCGTGGTCGGCTCGTCGAGGATGTAGAGCGTGCGCCCGGTGTCGCGCTTGCTCAGCTCCTGTGCGAGCTTGACGCGCTGCGCCTCGCCGCCCGAGAGCGTGGTCGCGCTCTGGCCCAGGCGGATATACGACAGCCCCACGGCCAGCAGCGTCTGCAGCTTGCGCGCGATGGTCGGCACGTCCTGGAAGAACGCATGCGCGTCTTCGACCGTCATCTGCAGGATCTGCGCAACATTGCGGCCCTTCCACAGCACTTCGAGCGTCTCGCGGTTGTAGCGCTCGCCGTGGCAGATGTCGCAGGGCACGTAGACATCGGGCAGGAAGTGCATCTCGACCTTGACCACGCCATCGCCCTGGCAGGCCTCGCAGCGCCCGCCCGCCACGTTGAAACTGAAGCGCCCCGGGCCATAGCCGCGCTCGCGGGCCGTGGCGGTTTCGGCCATCAGGTCGCGAATCGGCGTGAACAGGCCGGTGTAGGTCGCGGGGTTGCTGCGCGGCGTGCGCCCGATCGGCGACTGGTCGACGTTGATGACCTTGTCGAAATACTCCATGCCGACAACCTCGTCGTGCGGCGCGGGCTCCTCGCTGGCGCGGTAGAGCTGGCGCGCGACCTCGGCATAAAGCGTGTCGTTGACCAGCGTGCTCTTGCCCGAGCCCGAGACACCGGTCACGCAGGTGAACAGGCCCACGGGGAACTCCACCGTGACGTTCTTCAGGTTGTGCCCACGCGCGCCGACCACGCTGATGGCCTGCAGCGCGCCCTGGCGCGCGACATGCTCGGCCTGGCGCTCGGCGCGGCGCAGCGCCGCGGCCGAGACCGGAAAGCGCGACTTGGCCGGCGCGGCCACAGGTTCGGCCGATTTGACGACCGGCAGCCAGGGCGTGCGCCGCTTGGGCACCGCGATGGTCTGCGTGCCCGCGAGATAGCGCCCGGTCGGCGAGTCGGGATTGGCGCGCACCTCGTCAAACGTGCCCTGCGCCATGACGCGCCCGCCGTGCAGGCCCGCGCCCGGCCCCATGTCGATGATCTGGTCGGCGGCGCGCATCATGTCCTCGTCGTGCTCGACCACGATGACGCTGTTGCCGATATTGCGCAGGTGCTGCAGCGTCGCGATCAGCCGGTCGTTGTCGCGCTGGTGCAGGCCGATGCTCGGCTCGTCGAGCACATACATCACGCCCGTGAGGCCGCTGCCGATCTGGCTCGCGAGCCGGATGCGCTGGGCTTCGCCGCCCGACAGCGTCTCGGCGCTGCGGTCCAAGCTCAGGTAGCTCAGGCCGACGTCGTTGAGGAACATCAGCCGCGAGGTGATCTCGCGCACCACCTTGTCGGCGATGTCGGCCTTGGCGCCCTGGAGCTTGAGCTGCGCGAACCAGGCATGGGCCTCGGACAGCGTCGCGCGGCTGACTTCGTAGATCGCGCGCTGCTGCTCGCCCTCGCCGATGCGCACCCAGCGCGCCTCGCGCCGCAGCCGCGTGCCTTCGCAGTCGGGGCAGCAGCGCGTGCTGCGCAGGCGCGCCAGATCGTCGCGCACCACGCTGGAGTCGGTCTCGCGGTAGCGCCGCGTGATGTTCGGGATGATGCCCTCGAAGGGGTGGTGCTTGATCAGCGGCTGGCTCTTGTTCTTGCCGGTGTCGGTGAAGTAGGCAAAGCCGATCGCTTCCTCGCCCGAGCCCCAGAGCACGGCGTTGCGCACTTGCTCGGGCAGCTCCTCGAAGGGCTGCTCGATGTCCGCGCCGTAATGCGCGGCCACGCTCTCGAGCATGGTGAAGTAGTAGGCGTTGCGCCGGTCCCAGCCGTTGATCGCGCCGCTGGCCAGGCTCAGGGTCGGGAAGGCGACCACGCGCTCCGGGTCGAAGCTCTCGCTTTGCCCCAGGCCGTCGCAGGTCGGGCACGCACCCTGGGGCGAGTTGAAGGAAAACAGCCGCGGCTCGAGCTCGGGCAGCGAGTAGCTGCAGATCGGGCAGGCGAACTTGGCGCTGAACCAGTGCTCGGCGCCGGTGTCCATCTCGAGCGCGATCAGGCGCCCGCCGGCGTCCTGGCCGCCGGCGCGCAACGCGGCCTCGAAGCTCTCTGCCAGGCGCTGCGCGGCGTCCGGGCGCACCTTGAGGCGGTCGATGACGACATCGATCGAGTGCTTCTCGTTCTTTTGCAGCTGCGGCAGCGACTCGACCTCGTAGATCTTGCCGTCGATGCGAAAGCGCACATAGCCCTGCGCCTGCAGCTGCGCGAACAGCTCGGTGAACTCGCCCTTCTTCTCGCGCGCCAGGGGCCCGAGCACCATCAGCTTGGTGTCCTCGGGCAGCGCCAGCGCCGCATCGACCATCTGGCTGATGGTCTGCGACTGCAGCGGCAGGTGGTGGTCGGGGCAGTACGGCGTGCCGGCGCGGGCATAGAGCAGGCGCAGGTAGTCGTTGATTTCCGTGACCGTGCCGACGGTGGAGCGCGGGTTGTGGCTGGTGGCCTTTTGCTCGATGCTGATCGCCGGCGACAGGCCTTCGATCAGATCGACATCGGGCTTGTCGAGCCGGCCCAGAAACTGGCGTGCATAGGCCGACAGACTCTCGACATAGCGCCGCTGGCCCTCGGCATAGAGCGTGTCGAAGGCCAGGCTGGACTTGCCCGAGCCCGACAGGCCGGTGATCACCACCAGCTGGTTGCGTGGAATATCGAGGTCGATATTCTTCAGGTTGTGCGTGCGCGCTCCGCGGATGCTGATGCGCGACTGGGCCAGCGCGTGGCCCAGATAGCGCCCGGAATCAGCGGCACCGGCCTGCTCGGAAGAGGAAAGAGTGGGGTCGTTCACAGGCGCAGGCGTTCCATGCGGGAAACCTAGCATGATAGTGAGCCTGGCCCCTGGCGAGTGCCGGACTTGCAGATCACGGACAATCGGGCCTGTTATTGCGCCGGCCGCGCGCCGCGCTGCCCCTTCCAATCACTTGCATTTTTGCGCGTGCCCCAAACGACTTCTCCTCTTTCGGCGACCCCGGCCGCCTCGGCCCAGGACTCCACCACCATGACGCCGCTCGAGCGCCGGGCGAGCGGCAGCCTGGCGCTGATCTTTGCGCTGCGCATGCTCGGCCTGTTCCTGGTGCTGCCGGTGTTCGCGCTCGAAGCCAGCCGCTACCCGGGTGGCGACGACCCGGCGCTGGTCGGCCTGGCCATGGGCATCTACGGGCTCACGCAGGCGCTGTTCCAGCTGCCGCTGGGCCTGGCCTCGGACCGCTTCGGGCGCAAGCGCGTGATCGTCATCGGCCTGCTGGTGTTTGCCGCGGGCAGCCTGCTGGCGGCGCTGGCCGATTCGCTGACCGGCCTGATGCTCGGGCGCGGCCTGCAGGGCGCGGGCGCGGTCTCGGCGGCCGTCACGGCGCTGCTCGCCGACCAGACGCGCGACGCGGTGCGCACCAAGGCCATGGCGCTGATCGGCGGCTCGATCGGCCTGATGTTCGCGCTGGCGCTGGTTGCCGGCCCGGTGCTGGCCGCCTGGGCCGGGCTGCCCGGTGTGTTTGGTTTGACGTTCGCGCTGGCGCTGGCCGGCGTGGCCGTGGTGATCTGGGTGGTGCCGCCCGAGCCGCTCAAGCACAAGGACCTGCCGCGCGGCCGCCTGGCCGAGCTGCTGCACCAACCCGACCTGCTGCGCCTGAACCTGGGCGTGTTCATCCTGCACACGGTGCAGATGGCGATGTGGGTCGCGGTGCCCGCGCTGCTGCTCCAGGCCGGGCTGCCCAAAGGCGCGCACTGGCATATCTACCTGCCGGCGGTGCTGCTGTCGTTCATTGCGATGGGCGGCATGTTCTCCCTCGAACGCAAGGGCAAGCTGCGCCTGGCGCTGCTGGGCGCGATTGCGCTGGTGCTGGTCGTGCAGGTCGGCCTGGGCGCCGTGGCCGCGAGCGGCGCCGTGCCCTCGCTGTGGCTCATGGGCCTGCTGATGCTGGTCTTCTTTTGCGGCTTCAACATCCTCGAAGCCAGCCAGCCCAGCCTGGTCTCGCGCATGGCGCCCACGCCGCTGCGCGGCGCGGCGCTCGGCGCCTACAACACGCTGCAGTCGCTGGGCCTGTTTGCCGGCGGCGCGCTCGGCGGCGCGATTGCCAAATGGGCCGGCATGCCGGGGCTGTTTGCGGTCACCGCGGGACTGACTGCCATCTGGCTGCTGGTGACCTGGCCGCTGCGCCCGGTGGGTAAAACCGGCGGCCACTGAGTCCCGATCCCTATAGAGATCACGGATTTCCCCACAGTTTCGGGCAAACGGATATGCTCCTGCCTGTGACGTCCGCGAGGAGGACGCCACGATCCAAGCATCTGGCACGGGCCCCCTCAACTTTTGGCCCGCGCTATCTATTTATCGAGGTTTTTTCATGGCATCCGTCAACAAAGTGACCATCGTCGGCAACCTGGGCCGCGATCCTGAAATGCGTGCTTTCCCCAGCGGGGACCAGGTGGCCAACGTGACCATCGCCACCACCGACCGCTGGCGCGACAAGAACACCGGCGAGAACAAGGAAGCGACCGAATGGCACCGCGTGGTGTTCAACGGCCGCCTGGCCGAGATCGTCGGCCAGTACCTGCGCAAGGGCTCGCAGGTCTACGTCGAAGGCTCGCTGCGCACGCGCAAGTGGACCGACCAGGCCACGGGCCAGGAACGCTACGCGACTGAAATCCGCGCCGACACCATGCAGATGCTGGGCAGCCGCCAGGGCATGGGTGGCGGCCAGGGCGGCGGTCAGGGCGGCGGCTTCGGCGACGACAGTGGCTATGGCGACAACGGCGGCAATATGGGCAATGCCGGCGGCAACGGCGGTGGCTACGAAGCCGCACCGCGCCGCCCCGCGCCTGCGGCCGCCCCGGCGTCCGCTCCCCGCGCCCCGGCACCCGCCCAGCGCATGGCGCCTCCGGCCCAGGCGCCAATGGCACCCGCACCGCAGCGCGCGGCCTCGGGCTTTGACGATATGGATGACGACATCCCGTTCTAAGACACGCCTTTCCCAGGCGAAAAAAATGCCCGCAGTGCTTGCCGCTGCGGGCATTTTTCATGGGCCATGCCGGTCGCGCGCCGGCCCTCAGTTGGTCGCATCCGCACCCACCAGCTTCTCGCGGCGGGACATCGCCGCCCTTGCAGAAGGAATCAGCGTCTCTTCAGGGCGGTGAGGATGTCAAGAACCCATGCCTGCGGTTCGTTGAACATCAGACATGCGCAAACTGTTCGACGACGAAATCCACGAAGCTTTTGAGCTTGGGAGACCGGTAGCGCTCTTGCAGATAGACCACGCTCATTGGCCGAACGGGTAGCGCATAGCTGGGAAAGAGCTTTATCAGGCGCCCAGCTTCCACATCCGCTTCAAGCAAGATCGCCGGTTGCAGCACGATGCCGAGCCCGTGGAGGGCCGCGACGCGCAACCCGTGACCGTGATTGACCTGCAGCCGACCCGAAACAGGAATGCGCAGCATGCCGTCTTTCCCTTCCAGACGCCAACTTGCCAAGGCAGCCGGGCTGAAAGACAGGCATTCGTGCCGGCTCAAGTCTTCGGGCTTCGTGGGCGTGCCGCGGCGCGCCAGATAGTCGGGCGATGCGCAGATCATCAAGTGGTAAGGCGCCAGTGGCTTGGCGATCAGCGCCGAGTCGGGCAGTTGGCCAATGCGAATCGCCGCCTCGAAACCTTCCTCGACAAGATCGACGACACGGTCGGTCAGGGACACATCGACGGTGACCTCGGGAAACCGGGCCAGATACGTCGACAAGGCGGGCATGAGAGCCTCCGTACCGAAGGTCACGGGCGCGCTGATGCGCAGCTTGCCCGTGGGTGTCAATTGCAGGTTCTGCGCCTTGGTATCGGTCTCGGCCACCAGCCGCAGGATTTCCTTGCAGCGTGTGTAGTAGTCCTCGCCCAAGGCCGTGAGGTGCTGGCGCCGCGTGGTCCGGTGCAGCAGTTGCATGCCGAGGCGCTTCTCCAGGGTGCGCAAGTGGTTGCCCGCCATCGTGGCCGAGATGCCACTGGCCGAAGCTGCCGCGCTGAGGCTGCCTTTTTCTACCGCCAGCACATACACCTGCATGCTGTCCAGCAAGTCCATTATCAACTCCTGATTTCAAATGAATCAAACAAAACGGAGTTTATCCTTCCTTGATTTCCAATCACACTTCCTCTTTTCCAAAGGGGTTGTGATGGACTTGAGTCTCAGGGGACGCACGGCGTTGGTCACCGGCGCCAGTGCCGGCATCGGCGCCGGCGTGGCACGGGTATTGGCGCTTGAAGGGGTGCGTGTGGGCATTGCCGCACGCGGAGCCGACGCGCTGGAGGAGTTGGCAGCGCAAATCGCGGATGCCGGTGGTGAAAAGCCCATCGTCGTGACCGGCGACGTCACCGACGCGCGCGCTGTCAAGCGAATGGTCGACGAGGTCATCGCCGCTGCCGGGCCCATCGACATCCTCGTCAACAGCGCCGGTGCCTCGCGCCCGACACGACTGGATGCGTCGCAGCAGGATTGGGACGAAGCCTTCGCGCTGAATTTCACCGCTGGGCGCCGGCTCACGCAGGCTGTGCTGCCGTCGATGCAGGCGCGCCAATGGGGCCGAATCATCAACATCAGCGGCTCGATGGAGCCGCGTTCGTTGAATGCAGCCAGTGCCGCCAAGGGTGCGCTCCACCTGTGGGCCAAGGGGCTGTCGTGCGAAGTGGCGGCCCAGGGCATCACCGTCAACACGGTTGCGCCAGGACGCATCAACAGCCAGCAGATTCTCGAAAAGCTGCACCCGACCGAGGAGAGTCGACGTGACTTCATCGCCCGCCAGATTCCCATCGGCTACTTCGGCGAGCCGGAAGACGTCGGCCATCTGGTGGCTTTCCTGGCATCGCCCCTGGCGCGCTACATCACGGGCGCCGTCATTCCAGTGGATGGCGGCATGCATTTCTTCGCTCATTGATTTCCACCAACCTCTTGAGATCGAACATGAAAGCCATTCAACTCACCGCGCCGTCCATCACCGCATTTCGCACAGTCGAGTTGCCCGTCCCCCATGCCGGCCGCGGCGAGGTGCTGGTACGCCTGCGGGCCGCCACGCTGAACTTCGTGGACGTGGCCATCGCCACCGGACAGTTCCCTGGCGCGGGCTTCCCGATGATTCCGGTGGCCGACGGTGCGGGCGAAGTGGCCGCGTTGGGCGCTGGCGTCGAGGAAATGTCGCTAGGCCTCGCCCTCGGCGACCGCGTGATACCGCACTTCATGTCCAACTGGCGAGGCGGGGCCGTCTCGGCCCGCAATGTGGCGGCCATGCGGGGCATCACGCTGCCAGGCTCGCTGGCCGAGTACGTGGTGGTTCCAGCCACCAGCCTGGTCGGATTGCCGGCCCACCTTGATTTCGCCCAGGGCGCGGCACTGCCCATCGCGGCGACCACGGCATGGAACGCTGTACGCTCTGCGACGCTGCGCCCCGGATCGACGGTGGTTCTGCTCGGCACTGGTGGCGTCAGCATCTTTGCATTGCAGTTTGCCAAGGCATCAGGCGCCACAGTGATCATCGCGTCGTCATCCGATGACAAACTGGAGCGTGCACGCCAGCTCGGCGCGGACCACCTGATCAACTACCGCACGACCCCCGCCTGGGATGCGGAGGTGTTGAAGCTCACCGAAGGACGCGGCGCCGACCTGGTGGTGGAGACCGTGGGGGCGGCGACCATTGCCCGTTCAATCCATGCGGCCGCAGTCGGCGGCACGGTCTTCATGATTGGGTTCCTCGGGGGCACGGACGCGTCCATCGACCTGCTGCCGATCATTCTCAAGTCCCTTCGAATGGTGGGCAACAGTACCGGTTCGGCGGACGACCTGGCAGACGCGGCCCGGGCGATTGCGGCGCACCGCATCGAGCCGGTCATCGACCAGACATTCGGTATCGACGAGACCACTGCAGCCTATGCCGAGTTGGGTGCGGGCGGAAAGCATTTTGGGAAGATTGCCATCGTGCACTGACCACGCCCGCGCATGGCCGCTTGCGATCCTAAGAGCGGCCAACACGACCGAGCAAACTCGACATGGAAGGAAACGCGTCAAGCATCGGGAGTTATCGGCCACTTGGGCAGCTGAGCCTTCAGGTAAGGCAGCTGGTCGTATCTGGGCGTTGCAGAGCCTTGAGCTCCAACGTAATAAATATGTTTTGTGAGTTTCGAGTAGGACGCGTAGAAGTGCTGCGCAGACTTCACGACAATAATGTCTTTGGTTGCCAAATCGCAACCAATACCGGTAAAAAGGTCAATGTCGAATGCCTGCTGGCGACTCGAAATGAGCAGGCACTCGATACCCTCCACCTGTACCAGGGCAGCGTCTCCCACCGAAATGAGCTCCCCGGTCTGGCCGGTTTGGACATGCCCGCGACGCACTGCCTTCACCTGAACCAATGCGTCGACTGGTGCACCGGACATGGGGCTCACCTTTCCTCCGATACGCATGGACAGCCGCGCACCTTCGCCAGCAGCGAACGCCACCTGAACTGCCATGGGGTCCCATATCGGACCCAACGCCACGTGGGTCAGTTTGCGCTCAAGCAGGCGCTGCAAGATAAAAGTTGAATCGCCAGCAGCACCGCTGCCCGGATTGTCCGCGCGGTCGGCCAAAACAGCTGGACGAGGCCCTGCAAGTGCGTTGTCGAGTGCTTCGTCGATGGCCAGGTACTTCACCCGAAACTCATCGCGCCGGGAGTTGAGTTCTTCGGCAAGACGAGTGGCCAAAGCTTGGGCCTGGGGCTGGTTGTCGTCGGTGTAGACAAGAACCTTCGTTCCCATGCTCGGAACATCCCCTGTAGCAAACCCCTGGATTGGCGAGATCGACAGTACCCCGTTCTTTCCCTCGAGCGCTATCAAAGCGTCCACAAAACTCCGCCCCGGGTCCTTCGAAGTATGGATGGGTATGACCATCCTGGTGTCAACGACAGCTGCTGTCGGCCTCACCTCGCCCTTGGCGATGCGTGCGCAAAGATCCACGAGCTCCTCCGCACGCTCCACGATGTCAGTATGGGGATACTCTTTGTAGGCCACAAGAACGGAAGAGTTGATGACCATCTTCTCGCTCAGGTGAGCGTGAGGGTCAAGCTCGGCTCCGACCACCGCGTTCGGTCCGACGATTTCGCGCACCTTCTCAAGCAGGTCACCTTCGCAATCGTCATAGCCGTCAGCCACCATGGCGCCATGTAGACCCAAGAGCACGATGTCGATGGGCATCACGTCACGCAGGTCTTGCAGAAGCTCATCACGCAGTGTCTCGTAGGTCTGGCGGGTGACCATGCCTGACGGCTGAGCGTTTGCGAACAACCCTTGCAGCACCGTCCAGCCCTCCGCCTGCGCCCGCGCACGGGCCTTGAACAGCGGGGCGGCATAGCGCGACATCTTTGCGGGATGTTTGTCTGCCTTGAAATATCCCGCTGCGTAAAAGTCGTCCAAACCCGTTGGCAAGGGTGCGAATGTGTTGGTCTCGGTGCCGATACCGGCGCTAAATACACGCATTTCAATGCTTCCTTTTCATTTATCGGTGGTTCCGCATCAGCAGACCTGGTTCGTTATTCAACGCAGGGACAATCCAGCCGCTTAGAGCGCCTAACAAAACCCAGCAAATCGAAGATTTGCGGTTGAGACTAGGCGCTGCCGGCTAGGCGCGGTGGCGCAGACAGTGCAAGCACGGCACGTCACTGCAACGACGTCTCAAGGGTTTTGATAGGCGCTCTTAGTACGGGATGTTGCGGTGTACGCGCTCTGCCAGTGCAACGTCTTCAATGCGGGGCTGCAATGGCGTCGACCAATCGCTTGGCCGAACCGAAGGCAAGCGTGAGTCCAAGCGCGCCGTGCCCCACGTTCAGAAAAACATTCCGCACGGGAGATACGCCGATAATTGGCACCGAAGTCGGAGTAGCAGGACGCAACCCTGTCCACGCCGATACGGATGACAGGTCCACGGCGTCACCGAATGCGGCTCTCGTGTGCCCCACAAGTTCACTGATGCGACGGGCATCGATGCTTGAGTCATACCCACGAATTTCTGCGACGCCAGCGATACGAAGTCGGCTACCAATGCGTGCGTAGACCACTTTCTTGGAGGAATCAGTGACGCTCACTTTCGGGACTCTGGTGGGATCCAGAATCGCGGCGGTGATGCTGTAACCCTTGAGCGGGTAGACCGGCACAGTGAAGCCGAGCTTTCCGGCGAGGGCTGAACTACCTGGGCCAGTTGCCAACACCAACCCGTCAACATCATGTATCCCTTGGTCGGTCACCAGATGGGAAACGCGGTTGTCAGTGAGTTTGAAGCCTTGCACCTTTTTTCCAAGCTCGAACCTCACACCTCTTGCCCGAAGTTGAAGCTCCAGGTGTTTGCAAAGCGCATAGCTGTCGACTGCACATTCACTATCAGTGAAGATTGAACCTGCCATTCGGCCACGGAATGTTGCCAGGGCGGGCTCGATAGCCAGTGTTTCCTCTTCGGTCACAGCGCGCTGCAGCGGTCCCAACCCTGACTGCAATTCGACCTGAGCTTTGGCTTTTGCCAGCGACTCAGCCGAAGGCAAGACAACAAGTTTCCCGCTTCGGGTAAAGCTCAGGGACTCAGCGTCTGCTCCCTCAAGCCACATGTCCGTTTCTTGATGACTGAGCTGGCCCAATGTGAGCAACTCCAGAGAGTTGCGTTGGGCAATGCTCTTGCTGCAAGCCCTCAGAAACTTCAGCATCCAAGCCCATTGTTCCGGGTCCATTCGCGGAACAATTCTCAGCGGCGAACCCTTGGAAAAGAGCAATTTTGGCAGTTCTGCAATCAAGCCGGGCTGCGCCAGAGGCGCAACGTAGCCATAAGACAGTTGGCAGCCATTGCCAAAACTCGTAGCCATACCCACTGAGGTTGCACTGTCAATGACAGTCACCGAACGTCCCGACCGAACGAGTGCCGCTGCAGTTGTCAGGCCAATGATGCCGGCACCGACGATTGTCACGTGCTTATGAATCAGCCGGTCGGCACGCGGAAAATCCGACCAATATTTACCCGTCATAGTACCGGCGTCGACAGACGTGGAAATAGCGGACACAGGGCTTCAATCGACCTTGGCACCGCTTTTTCGGACAACAGCGCCCCACTTCAAGCGCTCAGACGCAATAAAACTGCGCAATTCGTCAGGGGTACTGCCAACCAGCCTTGAACCCATCTTCTGAACATGGGCGACGATTTCGGGGTCCTTGGCGACTTCGTTGAATTCGAAGTTCAACCGCTTGATAATTTCTACAGGGGTTCCTGGAGGAGCGACAAGTGCGCCCCAAGCCGACATTTCAAAACCCTTGACGCCGGCCTCATCCATGGTGGGAATGTTTGGAAATAAGGGGCTACGCTCCTTCGTCGTGACAGCCAATGCCCGCAACTTTCCACCATTCACCATCGCACCAACAGATGAAATGTTATCGAACAGAAACTGTACGTTGCCCGCAATGACGTCGTTTACTGCCTGCGGGCCACCCTTATATGGGATATGCAGGCCTTTGGCACCAGTCATGACTTTGAATAGCTCTGCGCCAACGTGTCCGGAAGTACCCGTGCCACCCGATGCAAAGGACACCTTATTTGCGTGCTCCTTGGTGTACTGCACCAGCTCCTGAACGTTTTTTACCGGCACATCGTTATTGACCACCAGCAGGCTGGAACCTCGATTGGTCAAAACGATGGGCTCAAGCTTCTGCGGGTCGTAAGGCAGTTTGGAAAACAAGAACTCGTTAGTCGCAAGCGTGGCGTTGTTGCCATAGGCGATGGTGTAGCCATCCGGGGCGGCGTTTTGCAACGCTTGCATGCCGATGTTGCCGGCGGCACCAGGCTTGTTATCGATGACGACGGGTTGACCCAGGCGCTTCGCCATCTTCTCGGCAAAAAGGCGCGAAACCACATCCGGGCCCCCACCAGCCGCTGCCGGAACGATAAAGCGAATTGCTCGCTCCGGGTATGCCGCTTGAGCGGCTGTAACAGCGAAGGTAGCAGCAACTGCGACAAGGAGGCGGCGAGTGAAGACGGGTTTCATTGCGAGTCCTGATAGGAATAGAGCAGCGCGCTGCGGTGTGAAAGCAGTGCTCAGTATCTTCAAGCCCGCACCGGCAAGCCAGCGAAAAAAAGATAACAGGGTAGTCGAAAATGAATACCCACGCCCAGTTGCGCACTAAAAGTGCGCAATTACGCAGTATCACTCAAATCCGCACGACTTAGGTGCATGCCACCTTTGGTTGCATCACCAAAGCACCACGATGATTCACGCCCAGGTTGCGCTTCATGCATCTGGTGCTGTCGAAAATCACTGCCACCACCGAAAATCCAGCACCTTGCCGCAAGATTCAGGAAAATTGATTCTTCAGGTGGCGCAAAAATCCTTTGAAACCGAGGGATGCATGGGCAGAATTTATATGAACAGCGACAGCCTTTACATTTATCGTCGGGTCGAGCCTTCTGACGGGAGTGTCAGCAGAAATAGCTTTCGCAGCAAGCTCGTCAACGATAACAAATCCATTACCCGTCATCGCCGATGCAGCGGCCACGTCATACGTACGTGTTTCAAGCATCGAGTGCCCGGATTATTTTAATGGTGGCCAGTTTTCACGGATTAGCTGAGCTAACGAATCGCTACCGCCAATCCCAATCCAATCGGCGGGATTTATTTCTTCGAGCTTAACTGGCGCGTATTCAGCCCCGTTTGACGGCTTCCTGCTGGGGGTATCGATCCAGGCGGGCGACGGAATGCCGCTGGCGGCCCTCGAGTCGGCAATCCCCTGCGCGCTTGCCGCCTCTGGGGCGCGCAGGCGGTGGTCCGAGCGTCCAGGCGGCGCCATTGCCCGCCGCACTCAGGCCGTGCGGCTGAGCACCTTCCCCGTGCGCGTATGCCGGTGCTCGCCCGAGCGATAGGCCACGGCGCCATTGACAATGACCGCCTCGATGCCCCGTGCCGGCGTTGTGGGGCTGTCGTAATCCGCCAGGTCCTGCACCGTGGCCGGATCGAACAGCGTGATGTCGGCGTGGAAGCCCTCGGCAAGGACGCCGCGCTGCGCCAGCCCGAACACCCCGGCCGTGAGGCCGGTCATCTTCCACACGGCGGTCTCCAGCGGGAACAGCTGGATATCGCGGCTGTAGCGCCCCAGCACGCGCGGGAAGGTGCCCCACAGCCGCGGGTGCGGGCGCTCGCCGGCGGGCACGCCGTCGGAGCCGATCATGGTGCGCTCGAAGGCCAGGATGCGCTGCACGTCTTCCTCGTCCATGCTGTAGTAGATCGCGCTGGCGGGCTGCAGCCGCTGGGACGCCTCGACACGCGAGACGCCCCATTCATCGGCGATGTCCTGCAGGTCGCGGCCGGCAAACTCCGGATAGGGCCCGCAGGAGGCCAGCGTCACGCGGCCCTGCAGGCGCTCCTCATCGAGGTGCAGCATGGTGGAACTGGCGGTGTACGGGTAGCAGTCCAGGTTCACGCATTGGCGCTCCATTTCCTCTTCGATGCGGCGCAGCGTGACCGTCGACTTGCCGAAGTTCGCCTCGCGCATCAGCTTGTGGTGCGACAGCAGCACCGGTGTCCCCACCTCATGGCCGATGCGGAAGGTCTCCTCTATCGATTCGAGGCAGCGGTCGGCTTCGTTGCGGATATGGGTGACGTACAGGGCCCGACGCGCGGCCAGTGGACGCGAGACCTCGGTGACCTCGTGCTCGGTGGCCGCCGCGGCGGGCGGATAGTAGGTGCCGGTGGACATGCCGACCGCGCCGGCTTCCAGCGCTTCTTCCAGCAGCAGCTTCATGGCTTCGACCTCTTCGGGCGTGGCCTCGCGGTTCAGGTCATCCATGACGATGGTGCGCAAGTTGGTATGCCCGACCATCGGCACCACATTCACCGCCGAGGGGCTGGCGCGCAGCGCGTCGAGGTAGGCGGCAAATGTCGTGAAGCGCTCGTTGCCGGCATCGAGCAGGTTCAGCGGCGCGGGCAGCGCCGTGCCGGGGCGCAGCGGCGCCACGCTGATGCCGCAGTTGCCCGTCACCACGGTGGTCACGCCCTGCGAAACCTTGAACGGCAGGTCGGGCTGCGACAGCAGCGCCTGGTCGTCGTGGGTGTGCGAGTCGATGAACCCGGGCGCCACCACCAGGCCGGTGGCATCGATTTCCGTGGCAGCGCTGTGGCCGCTGAAATCGCCGATACCGACAATGCGCTCGCCGCGCACCGCGACATCGGCGCGGTAGCGGGGCCGCTTGGTGCCGTCGATGATGGAGCCGCCGCGGATGAGGAGATCGAAAGAGGGGATGTTTTGCATGGAGGTTGCCTGCCTTGTGATCAGCGCGAATGCATGTTGCGGGCCAGCATCGCGGCCGAGCCGAATGCCAGCGTCAGGCCCAGCGCGCCGTGCCCGACATTGAGGAACACATTGTCCAGCGGCGCGGCGCCGATGATGGGCACGGAAGTCGGCGTGGCGGGGCGCAGCCCGGACCATTGCGCGACCGACTCCAGGTCGACCGCGGCGCCAAAGGCTTCGCGGGTATGGGCCACCAGCTGCGCGACCCGCGACGCCTGGATGGAGCTGTCGTAGCCGCGGATCTCGGCCACGCCCGCGACCCGCAGATGGTTGCCGATCCGGGCGTAGACCACCTTCCTGGAGCCATCGGTGACGCTGACGCTGGGCACCCCGTCCGGGTCCACGATGCGCGCCGTGATGCTGTAGCCCTTGAGCGGATAAACCGGCAGCGAAAAGCCCAGCATGCGGCCCACCGCAGCCGTGCTGGGCCCCGTGGCCAGCACCAGGCGGTCGACCGCGAGCGCCTGCCCATCGGCAATGAGGTGCGTGACGCGCCGGCCCGCTTTTTCAAACCCCGTGACCCGCATGCCGAGTTTGAACTCGACGCCGCGCTCGCGCAACTGGCGCTCCA
This sequence comes from Comamonas sp., assembly GCA_040514115.1. Taxonomy (GTDB): domain Bacteria; phylum Pseudomonadota; class Gammaproteobacteria; order Burkholderiales; family Burkholderiaceae_C; genus Comamonas. The sequence continues at coordinate 17,802 of JBEVDH010000226.1, forward strand.
TGTCGAGGCACAGCGCATGGCTGTCCACCGCGCATTCGCTGGGCGTGTGGATGGCACCCGCAATGCGCCCCTTGAAACGCGCCAGGGCCGGCTCGATGCGCAGCGCATCCTCTTCACTCACGGAATGCTGCAAAGGCCCGTGGGCGGCCTGAAAGCGCAGCTGGGCCTCGGCCTTGGCCAGCGCCAGCGCGCTGGGCAGCAGCACCAGCTTGCCAGTCTGCGAGAAGCTCAATTGCTCGCGGTCGCAGCCGCGCAGCCACAGATCGGTTTCCCGGCGGCTGAGGCTGCCCAGCGCCAACAGATCGAGCGAGCTTTGCTGCGCCCGGGAGTGGCGGCAGGCCAGAAGGAACTGCGCCATCCAGCGCCACTGCGCGGGCTCCAGGCGCGGCACGATCTTCAATGGGGCATTTTTCGCCAGCAGCAGGCTGGGCAGCTCCGGCAGCAGGCTTGGCTGCGCCAGCGGTGTCACGTAGCCATAGGACAGCTGGCAGCCGTTGCCAAAGCTGGTGCCCCGCCCAACCTGCGCCGCGGCATCGATCACCGTCACTTCATGCCCGTCACGGCGCAGCGCGGCGGCGGTGGCCAGGCCGACGATGCCGGCGCCGATCACTGTCACATGCGCGTGGCGCAGGCCGTGCGGGGGGGAATGGAGGCTCCAGTAGCTCTCGGCCGGCGCCGCGCTGCGGGAGTGGGAAGCTGCAGACATCCGGGCGCTCAATCGACCTTGGCGCCGCTCTTGCGCACGACTTCGCCCCACTTCACCCGCTCGGATTCAACCAGGCGGCGCAGGTCCTGCGGCGTGCCGCCAATCGGGCTGAAGGCCAGCTGCTCGAACTGGGCGAGGATCTTCTCGTCCTTGAGGATCGCGTTGATTTCCAGGTTGATGCGATTGACGATCTCCGCGGGCGTTCCCGGAGGCGCCACCAGCGCCCCCCAGGCACGCATCTCGAAGCCGGGCACGCCCGATTCGTTGAGCGTCGGTACATTGGGGAACTGCGCCGAGCGCTCCTTCGAAGTCACCGCGATGGCGCGCAGCTTGCCGCCATTGACGGCCGGCGCCACGGAGGCAATGTTGTCGAACAGGAACTGCACGCTGCCGCCCATCAGGTCGTTGATGGCCTGCGGCGCGCCCTTGTAGGGAATGTGCATGCTGCCGATGCCGGTCATGGTCTTGAACATCTCGGCGCCCAGATGGCTGGTGGTGCCCGTGCCGCCGGAAGCAAAGGAGGATTTCTCGGGGTTGTGCTTGACGTAGCGGATCAGCTCCTGGACGTTCTGGATCGGCAGGTCCTTGTTCACGACCAGCAGGCTGCCGGTGCTCGACAGCGCAATGATGGGCACGAGTTTCGCCGGGTCATAGGGCAGCTTGGAGAACAGGAACTCGTTGGTGGCCAGCGTGGCGTTGTTGCCGTAGCCCAGCGTGTAGCCGTCGGGGTTCGCGGTCATCACGGCCTGCATGCCGATGCTGCCGCCCGCGCCGGGGCGGTTCTCCACCACCACGCCCTGCCCCAGGCGCTTGCCCAGCTCGTTGCTGAAGATGCGCGTGAGGATGTCCGGCGAGCCACCCGCGGCCGACGGCACGACGATCTTGATCGGACGGTCGGGCCAGGCGGCATGGGCGCTGGCGGCAAACGCCAGGGTGGCGGTCGCGGCGACGGCAATGAAGGTCCGGCGGGCAAGGCAGAGGTTCATGGTGGTGTTTCCAGGCAGGCTCTCGAGCCATCGAAGTGAAAGGGATGGCTGCCAGTATCTGCAGCGCGGGGCATTGCCGCCAACGAAAAAATGATCGGGGGGTAGTCGTTTTGGAATACCCCCGGCGGCTGCCCATTGCCGGTGCAATCAAGGGCCGCGCGGGCGCCATTTCGCTCCGGGGTGGTGCCGAAAAATGCCGCGCGTCAGTGGATGCACCGCAACATGGCAAGCATCCCTGGTTTGCCCGGGGGCTATCGAGGCCCCGCTGGACGTCAAACGCGCGGCAGGTTCCGGTGCACCAGCGCCGCCAGCGCCACATCCTCGATGCCCACGCCCACCGACTTGTACACGGTGAGGTCGCCGGCGCCGCCCTGCGCCAGCGCCGGGTCCAGCAGCAGCGGGCCGAGTTCCACCAGCTTTTTCCCCAAGGCTTGCTGGTCGGCCACCAGCACCAGATCGCCGGCCTCGCGCAGCGCCTGCCCCCGCGACTCCACGACCACGATGCGGGCGCGCGCCAGCACGGTGTCGTCGATTTCGCGGGTCGTGGGCTTGGAGGAGCCAATGGCGGCCACGAAGGCGCCGGGACGCAATGCGGCGCCATCGAACAGCGCCGTGGCGGAGCGTGTCGCCGTGATGACGACATCGGCTTGGGAGGCCGCGGTGGCCGCATCGACCACGCGCGCCGGCACGCCATACAGCTGCCGGATGCTGGCCGCAAAGGCCTCGCCTGCGTCACGCGCGCAGACCAGCACTTCGGTGGCAAAGCCGTCTTGGCAGAACGCCTGGGCATGCGCCTGGGCCTGGATGCCGCTGCCGAAAATGGCCAGCGCCACCTTCTGCTGGCGCACACAGGCATCGGCCACCACGCGCGTCACGGCCGCCGTGCGCAGCCGCGTCAACTGGTTGCCCTGCACCACGCGCAGCAGCTTGCCGGTCTCGGCCGAGAACAGGTTGATGACGAAATCGAACTGTCCGCCAACGGTGGAATAGACCTTCGCGCCCATCACCTGGCCGGCGCCGTGGATGCCGCCCATCATCGACAGGCTGTTCCCACCGGCCTGGATGCGCACCCGGTCCTGGATGCTGGAGCCGCCACGCCCGAGGTCCTCGAATGCCGCGCGCATGGCCTCGATGGCCTCGCGCATCGAGACGGCCTGGGCAACTGCTTCGTCGCTGATGAAAATTTCACGCATGATGGGGACTTCTTTGAAGAGGAGCAGCAGCACCGCCACACTGGCGCGAGGGTGCTGCGCAAAACCGCAAGTATTGGGCAATGCCCCGCAGCGGCGCCAGTGAAAAAAAGCGGGTGGGCCAGTCATTTATGAATGGGATGCGCTGCGCGACAATGCGCTGCGCCCTGCCCTTGAACCCCTGCCCCGAAAGCCACTGCCCTGCACGCCATGCGATTACGTCACCTGGAAATCTTCCACGCGGTCATGCGGACCGGCTCGGTCAGCGGCGCGGCCGAACTGTTGAACCTGACCCAATCGGCCGCCAGCAAGGCCCTGGCGCAGGCCGAGCATGCGTTTGGCCTAGTGCTGTTCAAGCGGGTGGGCGGCCGGCTGGTGCACACCCGCGAGGCCGAGCAGCTGTTTGCACAGACCACCGTGCTGTTCACGCAGGTCGAGAGCGTCGAGCGCCTGACGCGCAAGCTCAAGAGAAATCCCGAAGACCATCTGCGCATCGGCTGCCTGCCCAGCCTGGGCCTGGGGCTGCTGCCGAGCATCGTCGGCGCGTTCCGCGCCCGCTATCCCGGCGTGTCGCTGGAAGTGGTGACCGGCAACGGCGACGACCTGGTGGAAAACATCGTCAGCCGGGAAATCGATATCTCCATCTGTTTCGACATGCCCGCGCCTCCTGCGCTGGAGAAACTGCTCCTGGGCGATATTCCCATCGTCCATCTGGCGCGGCCCCGGGGCGGCGAGGCTGCCGATACCGGCGTCAGCCTCGCGCAGCTCGACCCCGCGCAGTGGATCGGCATCGGCGGCAGCGACCCGCTGGCGCAGCGCATCCGCGACGCCTGGCCCGGCCTGCAGGAAAGCGTGCGCGGCCCGATGCTGGAGACGCGCAGCTACTATGTGGCGGCCGCCTTCGCGCGCGAGGGCACGGGCTTTGCGATCGTCGACCAGTTCACCGCACAAGCCATTGCATCGGACATGGAAGTCAGGCCCATCGCGCCAGCATTGAGCATTCCGGCCGTCGCCTTGCATATTGCCTCGGAGGTGCGCTCGCTGGCGTTCAATGGCTTTTTGGAATGCCTCAGGGCCCGTTTTTGAGGTCCTGCGGACGCGGCACCGGCCGCCGCGGCATCGGCCGGCGATGCGCGGCCAGGCACGACATCACCCCCAGCACCACGCACACCAGCGCCGCGATCTCGGCCAGCGTCGGCGCGCGCTGCTCCCACAGCAGGCCATAGAACAGCGCGAACACGGTCTCGAACAGGATCATCTGGCCCACGAGCGTCAAGGGCAGCAGCCGGCTCATGCGGTTCCACAGCGCGTTGCCGACCAGCGAGGCCAGCACCGCCACGGCCAGCGCCACCGCGGCAAACCGCGCCCACTCCGAGGCCGCGTGGTGCGTGCTTTCCAGCAGCAGCGCCAAGGGGATCAGCAGCAGGCTCTGCGCCCCGGTGACCAGCCCGGTCAGCAAATTCCACTCATGGGCCGAGACCTGCTGCAGGCGCGCCAGGCAGCGCGCGTTGCCGACGGCAAATGCCGACCACGACACCAGCGCGCCCATGGCACAGACCAGGCCCGGCACCTGCTGGCCGGCGGTGCCCGCGACCGCAGCCGCCAGCGCCTGCCAGCCGATACAAAGCGCGCCCAGCGCGCACAGCAGCATCGAGGGCAGCATGCGCCGCAGCGGCAAGGCGCCGTGGTCGCGGCTGCCGATCAGCGTGACGGCCACGGGCAAAAAGCCGATGACCAGCGACGTCATCGCGATGCCGCCCATCTGCACCGCGGCCGACAGCAGCACGTAATACAGCGTGTTGCCCGCCAGCGCCAGCCAGCACAGCTGGCCCCATTGACGGCGCGAGATCTGGCCGCGCAGCGCACGCCAGCGCGGCGCGATCAGCACCAGCGCAATCAGGCCATAGCAGAGATAGCGTCCGGCGCTCAGCTGCAGCGGCCCGAACCCGCCCACCAGTTCGGGCGCGAGAAACACCAGCCCCCACAGCGCGCCCGCGCCCGCGCCACAGGCGATGCCGGTGGCGGTGCGGTGGACGGGCTGGGAGGCGGATGCGGGGGCAATCGAGGACATGACGAATGCTATGCTCGCTCACAGGTTAATTGGACTCGAATATCGGCATCCAAACGCAAAATTTACTCGCCATGCCCCGCAAAATGCCGTCTGCCCCGGCGGTTCTCGACCGCTACGACAAGGCGATCCTGCGCCTGATCCAGCAGGACAACCGCATGGCGCAGCGCCTCATTGCCGAGCAGGTGGCGCTGTCCACGGCAGCGGTGCAACGCCGGATTGCCGCGATGGAAGCCTCGGGCGTCATTGCCGCGAACGTGGCACTGGTGGACCCTGAAACGGTATCCGCGACCATCACGTCGATTGTCGAAGTGGTGCTGCACGACGAGAGCGCGGCGCGCGTCGACGCCGCCAAGGCGCTGTTCCGCGACACCTCCGAGGTGCAGCAGTGCTATTACGTGACCGGGGGCCCGAGCTTCGTGCTGATCATCGTCGCGCCTGACATGCGCAGCTACGAGCGGCTGACGCGGCGCCTGTTTGCCGAGAACGCGTCGGTCAAGAGCTACCGCAGCCTGATTGCGCTGGACCGCGTGAAAACCGGCGCGACGGTGACGATCCAGGAGTGAGGCGGCACGCCGCGCAAACAGGTTCGGTCACAAACAACCGGCGCCCCGTCCGACGCATCCACCGGGTGGTTTTCCCTACAGTGGATTGATCCACCCAATCGAGAAAGACTGCCTCATGAGCAACGACAAGCATGGCGAACCCAATCCCATCATCAATGCGCTGTCCAACGCAGTGGCTGCCATCCGCGCGGATGGAGACCAGCTGGAACTTGCCAAGGCGCATGAGGCGCTGCATCCCAAGGCGATCGAGAAGCTGTCCGTCGAGGAAGCCCGCCGCCAGCCCACGACAGCCGATGCGGTGAACCACCTGCTGACGCTGCAGGGACGCTCCACCGATCCTACCGTGCTGGTGCCCGGCGTGCGCTCGGCGCCCCTGTCCATCGACACCGGCAGCGTCGTGCTGCCCGCCACCGTGTACACACCGGTAGATGCCGCGGCCTTGCCCTCCGGCCTGCCCGTGATCCTGTACTTCCATGGCGGTGGCTGGGTCATTGCCAACAAGGAAGTCTATGACGCCGGCGCCCGCGGCCTGGCCAAGCAAGCGCATGCGATCGTCGTGTCGGTCGACTATCGCCAGGCGCCCGAGCACAAGTTTCCCGCAGCCTGGGAAGATGCGCTGGAGAGCTACCGCTGGCTGACCCAGCATGCGGCACGCATCGGCGGCGACCCCACCCGCCTGGCGCTGGCCGGTGAAAGCGCGGGCGGCAATCTGGCCGTGGCCACCGCGTTTGCCGCGCGCAATGCCGGCCTGCCCATGCCGCGCCACATCCTGAGCGTCTACCCGGTCGCGCAGACCAGCCTCAACACCGAGTCGTATATCGAGAACGCGATTGCCAAGCCGTTGAACCGCGCGATGGTCAAGTGGTTTGTCGACCACCTGATCCGCACGGAAGACGACCTCAAGGACCCGCGCCTGTCGCTGATCAACGCCGACCTGCGCGGCCTGCCGCCAGTGACCATCATCAACGCGCGGCTCGACCCGCTGCGCAGCGATGGCGCCAAGCTCGAGGACGCGCTGCAGAACGCGCAGGTGCCGGTCGAGCGCCGCGAGTATGAAGGCGTGGCCCACGAATTCTTCGGCGGCGCGGCGGTGCTCGAGAAGGCCCGCGAGGCGCAAGCCTATGCCGGCGAGCGCCTGCGTCAGTCGCTGAGCGGCTACTGAGGCGTCGCGGCGCTGGCGCCGCGTCTTCATGGACATTCACCCCTGGCCTGATGCGGTTTCCACTGCATCAGGCCGTTGTCTTTGAGACCATGGATCTCTTTTTTCAGGAGGCTGTCCATGAAATACGTCGATGGTTTTGTGGTTGCCGTGCCGGCAGCCCACAAGCAGCTGTATCTGGAGCTGGCCACCCGCGCGGCCCAGGTCTTCAAGGAGCATGGCGCCACGCGCGTCGTCGAATGCTGGGGCGACGATGTGCCCGACGGCAAGCTGACCGACTTTCGCGGCGCGGTGAAGGCCGAGGAAGGCGAGAGCGTGGTGTTCTCCTGGATCGAATACCCGTCGCGCGAAGTGCGCGACCGGGTCAACGAGGAAGCCATGAAGGACCCGCGCCTGGCGGGCATGGAGCAGCAGATGCCGTTTGACGGCAAGCGCATGATCTTTGGCGGTTTCGTGCCGCTGCTCGACGCTTGAGCGCCGCGGCCTGAAGCCTGGCGCAGCGGCCTTCACGCGGGATTTCCTGCCATACGTAGGCCCCAGGTGCCCTAGATGGAACCCGCAGTGCCTTGGTGTTACTCATCTGGAACAGCCCGTTGCCTTCACCGGAAGTTCCATGGAGTTCTCAGCCTTCTTGCAGGAAATTGGCGCCGCCGCCCGGCTCGATACGAGCGCCGCGGCGCGGGCCGGCGGCTGCCGCATCGTGTTCAGCGAGACCATGGAGGTGACCTTCGAGCACGATGAGCAGACCGCCATGGTGCAGCTCTTTGCCCCGGTCATCGCCGTGGAAAATTGGTCGACCGAGCAGCGCGCGCGCATGTTCGCCAGCGTGCTGCAGCTGCATCTGTTTGGCATGGGCACTGGCGGCAACTACTTCGGCTTCGATGCCGAACTCAAGCGCATCGTATTTTTCCGCAGCATCGCGCTGGCCGAACTCAACCCGGCGCAGGCGGTGCAGGCCGTCGAGTCCTTCGTCAACCAGCTCGAGCGCTGGCAGGCGCATCTGGTGCGCAGCTCGGCGCAAGGCGATCCCGAATTGACAGTGTCGGAGCATTCGCGCGAGCTGCCCATGATGCGCGCCTAGGAGCAGCGATGCAGATCCGTGGCGCGGGGCCCATGACCCCGGATCCTGCGGCGCTGCAGCGCTCCATGCCTGGCCAGGCCGAGGAGCGCAAGCAGCCCCCGAGCCTGACAGGCACGGGGCTCAGGGCGCTGGCGTTTGCGGCCCTGAACCGCTCCGATACGCTCAATTCGGCGGTCAACTGGATCACCGGCGGCAGCGTCAACCGCGACACGCTGGCCCAGCGAGTGCTGCGCGACGTCATGCCCATGGGCTTGGGCATGACGCTGTCCTGGACGCGGCTGGCCGAGCGCAGTGCCACCATCCTGCCACTGGCCAGCAAGATCCTGTTCGACAACACTTCGGACGAGATGCCCGCGGCCATCAAGAGCCTCACGCACGAACTCGTCCTGGGCGGAGCCGAAGGCGCCACCGGCATCAAGGCGGCCGGCATGAAGCTTGCGACCCATACGCTGGCCAACACCCTGGCCCATACCTTCACGGAAGACAAGTTCACCGAAAAGCTGCTCGCCACCATGGTCCACGAGCATTCGTGGCAACCGCTGGGCGCCTACCTGGACTCCTGCCTGGTGGGCATGCCCCTGAAGGGCTTCGCCGGCGACCTGGCCAAGAACCTGGTGCAGCGCGCAGTGGTCGACCGGGCCGGGCTCGACCAGAGCGACCGCCCCGTCTTCCGCCTGCTGGCGGCGCAGGCCAATGCCTTTCTCACCGACGGCAACTACCGCCGGCCCCTGGACAAATATTTCACCGAGGCCGCGACGTCGGCCCTTCCCGATGCCGTCGAAGCGGTGGCGCAGGGCGTGGGTCAGGTCACAAGCGAGCTGGCGCAAACCGCGGTCAAGACCGCGGAAGTGCTGGTCGACGGCTATGCGGGCGTCAAGGAGAGCCTGACAAACCAGCAATACACCGAGGCCGCGGGCAAGGCGGCCAAGACGGTTTTCAACGCCACGGCGACGGTGGCCGAGGGCGTGGTCACCAAAGCCCTGCCAGCACTCGCAGGTACCGCCGCCGCCCTGACGGGCATCACGGTCAAGGCGGCCATCGGCACCGTGATCGCCCTGACGCCCACCGTGCAGGCCGCCACCACCAGCCTCTACCAGGGCGCGCTGTCCGAGGCCGGGCGCCTCTACGACATGGCGGCGGGGCAGCCGGCCTACCGCAATGGTTTCGAAGCCTATGCCAAGGACATCGAGCAGGCGGCGCAGGAGGATGCCCTGCCGGCGCTGCCCACGCCGGATGCGCGCACCAGCGACTGCCAGTGGGCCGAGGCGCTGGTCAAACAGCACCACGTCGTTCAATTCGCGCTGCCGACCGCAGCGCAGACCGGCGCGCAGCCCACGGCCAGCCTGGACAAGGCTTTGGAGCAGGGGCAGATCGACACCGCGCGCAAGGATGCGCTGGTGAGCCTGAGCGACCAGCTTTCCACCGCACAGCTGGCCCCGTTCGGCCTGATGGGCGTTTCGCATCAGGTTGCGCACAATGTGGTGTCCGGCCAGCTGTCCCGACTGGCTGCGCAAAGCCTGGCGCCATTGCCGCTGGCGGACAAGACGACCGAGGCCATGGCCGACGCGCTCGATGTCTCGTTGACCAAGACCGTCGATCGGGCCGGCTACCAGCTGGCCAAGACCTATGCCGCGCACGTGGGCCAGCTGTCGCTGGATTTCCCCGAAGGGGTCTATAGCTACGCCGATGCCAGCAAGGACCAGCTCAGCGGCGCCGGCAACCTCTGGTGGGGCGAAAACATCAGCCTTGCGGACCGGGTCGAACTGCGCAAGCTCTACAACACCTGCGGCGGCAATCAGCAGCTGACGCTCGAGGTCAGCCGCTATCTCGACCCCGCGATGGCATCGCAGGCGCTGGCCGCGCCGGTGCTGGCCGAACTGGACCCGCAAGGCACGGGCATGCTGCAGTTGGGCCAGCCGCAACCCTCGGGACTGCAGCTGCGGCTGACGGGCAGCACGCCCCAGTACCACTACCAGTTGCGCCGCGAGGGAGCGGACGTCCAGCTGACCATCAGCGCGGCCTGGGACATCGCGCAATACGGCACGGATGCGCAGGCGCTGCGCAGCCCGCAGGGCGCGCAGCCCAGCCAGCTCACCGCTTCGGTCACCATCACTGTGCCGGCCAGCGGGGCGGCGCAGCACTCGGCGCCGGCGCTGCAATGCGCGATACGCAATGAACTGCAGTTTTCCGCCCACGGCCAATGGGATCAGGCGGCGGCGCCGGACGCCCTCACGACACCCGGCTGACCGGCGCTACGCGCGCCTTCAGGGACAAGCGGCCACGGCCGAGATCATGCCCCCGCCCAGGCAGACTTCGCCGTCATACAGCACGGCCGATTGCCCCGGCGTGACCGCCCATTGCGGCTCGGGAAAATGCAGGCGGAACGTCGCGCCCGCGGCCTGGCTGATGATCGCCGGCGAATCGGGCTGGCGATAGCGTGTCTTCGAGCCATAGCTTCCCGCGGCCGGGGGCTCGCCCGCGACCCAGCTGGCGCTGTCGGCATCGAGCTGCTGCGACAGCAGCCAGGGGTGGTCGTGGCCCTGCACCACGCGCAGCACGTTGCGATCGAGCTCCTTGCGCGCGACAAACCAGGGATGGTGCTCGCCGCCGCCGCGCTGCGCGCCCTTTTCCTTGATGCCGCCGATGCCCAGGCCCTGGCGCTGGCCCAGCGTATAGAACGACAGGCCCTGGTGGCGGCCCAGCCGGCGGTCGCGGTCGTCGAGGATCCAGCCCGGCTCCTTGCTGATGTAGCGGTTGAGGAAGTCGCGAAACGGCCGCTCGCCAATGAAGCAGATGCCGGTCGAGTCCTTCTTCTTCGCGTTGGGCAGGCCGATTTCCTCGGCAATGCGCCGCACCTCGGACTTGTGCAGCTCGCCCACCGGGAACATCGTCTTCGAGAGTTGGGCCTGGTTCAGGCGGTGCAGGAAATAGCTCTGGTCCTTGGACGGATCGAGCCCCTTGAGCAGCTCGAAGCGCTGCGTCTGCGGGTTCTGGCGCACGCGCGCATAGTGGCCGGTCGCGATCTTCTGGGCACCCAGGCGCATCGCGTGGTCGAGAAAGGCCTTGAACTTGATTTCGGCGTTGCACAGCACGTCGGGGTTGGGCGTGCGCCCGGCCTGGTATTCGCGCAGGAACTCGGCGAACACCCGGTCCTTGTACTCGGCCGCGAAATTCACATGCTCGATCTCGATGCCGAGCACGTCGGCCACGGCCGCCGCGTCGACGAAGTCGACATTGGACGAACAGAATTCGCTGTCGTCGTCATCTTCCCAGTTCTTCATGAAGATGCCGACCACGTCATGGCCTTGCTGCTTGAGCAAATAGGCGGTCACCGCCGAATCCACGCCGCCTGAAAGGCCCACCACCACCCGATGCTTTGTCAT
>JBEVDH010000237.1:0-19787 GCA_040514115.1 Comamonas sp.
AAGCCGTTCAAGCCGTTCAAGCCGAGAAGGCGAGGGCATCGAGCCGCTCCCATGTACCGGCTGCCGCAACGCAGCCATTTTACTTTCCACACTATCTCTGGTCCTTAACTGAGTTATTATCTGGATACGTTCAGCATTTGTAAGCTGCGATTTATCCGCCAGATTCAAACTGACATAGGAAATTCCACCAATATTGCCGGGACCAATTGATTGAACCATGATGACTCCTGAGTTTGGTATTTCAAATCTTTGAATGATGGCGCCGAACAGAATTCTTCGGCCGCGGGTCATCTGCACCTCCCTTGATACGCCATTCGATATCGCGCTCGATCTGCTGCAGCTTCTCTTGCACACCGGCCTGCACTTTCGCCGCGTCTTCGTCAGACAGCGGAATTTCAAGCAAGGCCTGAAGGCTTTGCCCATCCAGGCCATTTTTTTCCATCAGGCTGCGCTCTTCTTCGCGCAGCTTTTCCAACTCCTCGGCGTACTGGCGCAATTTTTCCAGCATCCGGGCATTTTCAGGTGCGTCCATGGGTGTGTTCTCCGGAAGTAAACGTTTACCAATATGTATCATTTGGTAACAAGTAAAGCCCAAAGGTTCCTGGCCCGCACCGAGGCGGCTTCCGCTCCCGCTGCTGCAGCCCAGCACATGGGCGTTTGGCTGACAAGCGCAAGGCCCGTGCGACGGCGCGCTTGCGCAGGCCAGGGAACTGCAAATGGATTGCAGCGAGCCACCGCCCGGTTCGCCATCCCTTCACAGGAGCGCCGCATGAATACACCGATCACCCCGCAGTCCGTCACCGCGCAAGTGGACCCTGATCTGCCCGAGCGGGCCGTCGCCGGCCATGGCGGGCCCTCGCAGAACCCGAACCCTGCGGCCCAGGTGCTTTTGCGCGCGGAGCAACCCGTGCGCGAAGCCCGGTCGGTGCCGATGGGCGGCGCCTGCGATGCGCCCGGTAACGGCTACCCCGAAGTCCCCGGCCAGAAGCCATAAGGCACCGCCCACAACCGGGTCTGCGTGCCGGCCCTGGGCCTGCGCCTGCCCGCCCGGCCTCGCCCGGTGGGCTTTTTTGTCCTTGCACGGGATCGAGGGCTGCGTCACCCCGGTGATTTGCTTTTCCCACTGCCCTCCGATGGCACTCGAGCGCTGCCGCGCGCGCGCCATCAGTTAAGCTCGCACCAAGCCATTTGTTGTCGAGAGTTTTCGTATGACCCAGAACCTGTCCACTGCCGAACAAGCCCTGCGCGAAGCTGCGCGTGAATACCACCGCAGCCCGAACAAGGGCAAGATCTCGGTCACCCCGACCAAGCCGCTGTCCAACCAGCGCGACCTGTCGCTGGCCTACTCCCCGGGCGTGGCCTACCCCTGCCTGGACATCCAGGCCGACCCCACGCTGGCCGCCGAATACACGGCGCGCGGCAACCTCGTGGGCGTGATCACCAACGGCACGGCCGTGCTGGGCCTGGGCGATATCGGCCCGCTGGCAAGCAAGCCGGTGATGGAAGGCAAGGGCTGCCTGTTCAAGAAATTCGCCGGCGTCGATGTGTTCGACATCGAGCTGGCCGAGCGCGACCCCGACAAGCTGATCGAGATCATCGCCGCGCTCGAGCCCACGCTGGGCGGCATCAACCTCGAGGACATCAAGGCGCCCGAGTGCTTCTATATCGAGCAGGAGCTGTCCAAGCGCATGAACATTCCGGTGTTCCATGACGACCAGCACGGCACCGCCATCATCTCCAGCGCGGCGCTGCTCAACGGCCTCGAGCTGGTGGGCAAGGACATCGACAAGGTGAAGGTGGCTGTGTCGGGCGCCGGCGCTGCCGCCATTGCCTGCGTCAACGTGATGGTCGGCCTGGGCGTGAAGCGCGAGAACGTGTTCATGTGCGACTCCAAGGGCCTGATCTACGAAGGCCGCCCCGGTGGCCTCGACCCCTCCAAGGCACAGTACGCGCAAAAGACCGAAGGCCGCACGCTGGCCGACGCAGTGAACGCCGCCGATGTGTTCCTCGGCTGCTCGGCGCCGGGCGTGCTGACGGCCGAGATGGTCAAGACCATGGCCGACAAGCCGATCATCCTGGCGCTGGCCAACCCCGAGCCGGAAATCCGCCCCGAGCTGGCCAAGGCCATCCGCCCCGACTGCATCATCGCCACCGGCCGTTCGGACTATCCGAACCAGGTGAACAACGTGCTGTGCTTCCCCTATATCTTCCGCGGCGCGCTTGACTGCGGTGCGACCAAGATCACCGAGGAAATGAAGCTGGCCTGCGTGCGCGAAATCGCCAACCTGGCCAAGGCCGAGATGAGCGACGAAGTGGCCGCGGCCTACCAGGGCCAGGAGCTGACCTTCGGCCCCGACTACATCATCCCCACGCCCTTCGACGTGCGCTTGATCCTGCGCATCGCGCCGGCCGTGGCGCGCGCCGCCGAAGCCTCGGGCGTGGCCACGCGCCCGATCGCCGACTACGACGCCTACCGCGAAGGCCTCTCGCGCTTCGTCTACTCCACCAGCATGTTCATGCGCCCGGTGTTTGCCGCGGCCAAGCAGAACCTGCAGCGCGTGGCGTATGCAGAAGGTGAAGACGAGCGCGTGCTGCGTGCCGTTCAGGTCGCCGTCGATGACGGCCTGGCGCTGCCGATCCTGATCGGCCGCCCTGCCGTGATCGCCACGCGCATCGCCAAGGCCGGCCTGCGCCTGCAGCCGGGCAAGGATGTCGAAATCTGCGACCCCGAAGACGACCCGCGTTTCCGCCAGTACTGGGAGACCTATCACCAGCTGATGGGCCGCAACGGCGTCACGCCCGAGAACGCCAAGGTGGCGGTGCGCCGCTCCAACACCTTGATCGCCGCGCTGATGGTGCATCTGGGCGATGCCGACGCCATGCTCTGCGGGCTGGTGGGCCGCTTCGACAGCCATCTCGAGCACATCGAGAAGGTGCTGGGCCTCAAGGATGGCGCGCCCGGTTTCGCCACCGTGAATGCGCTGATGCTCGAAAGCCGCACGCTGTTCATCGCCGACACCTACATCAACGACAACCCCGATGCCGAGCTGCTGGCCAGCATCGCGCAGATGGCGGCCGAGGAAGTGCAGCGCTTTGGCCTGCCGCCCAAGGTGGCGTTCCTGTCGCACTCGAACTACGGCTCGTCCACGCGCCCCTCGGCGCTGAAGATGCGCGCCGCGCGCGAGCAGTTCGCCAAGAACGTGCCGCACATCCAGAGCGATGGCGAGATGCACGGCGACGCCGCGCTGTCGCCCGAAGTGCGCGCCCGCGCGCTGCTCGACAGCGCGCTCGATGGCGAAGCCAATGTGCTGATCTGCCCGAACCTCGATGCCGCGAACATCCTGTTCAACGTGCTCAAGACCACGGCGGCCCACGGCACGACCATCGGCCCGATGCTGCTCGGCTGCGCGGCCTCGGCGCATGTGCTCACGCCCTCGAGCACGGTGCGCCGCGTGGTCAACATGACGGCGCTGGCCGCGGCGCAGGCGCAGACGGTGCACGCTGGTTGATTGGGCGGGTATCTGCGCTGATGAAAGCACGCCTTCGGGCGTGCTTTTTTTTGCACGAACCTCAGTTGACCCATGCGCGGCCCGTCCTCATGCCTTCAGGCAGGCCGTTCATCCTTCGACAGGCTCAGGACGAACGGGTGAACAAGCGCTGCGTCCAAAAAACCGTTCGTGGTGAGCTTGTCGCACCATGAATGGCCAGTCCTCGAGAGACGTTCTTGGCCACTGAACAGGCGCAAACGAAGCGGGCCTAGATCTCATCGATCGCCGTACTCGCCTGCCCCGTCTGCGCCGCATCCGCCGTGATCGCAAACCGGTCCCGGCAAGTCACATAGAAGCTCGCGCCAAAGCGCCCCACGGGGAAATAGTCCTGCAGCGACACGCGCCACTTCTCGGTGTCCACCAGGCCGTCGCGCACCGCGAGCCAGACCACGCGGCCGATGAATACATAGCGGCTTTCGGTTTCCATGACTTCGTGCAGCACGCATTCGAACGCCACCGGCGCCTGCGCGATGCGCGGCGGCTGGACGCGTCGCGAAGGAATGGCGTCCAGGCCCACATGCACCAATTCGCTCTGCGTGACCGGCAGCCGGTCCCCACAGCGGTGCATGGCTTCGGCGATGGCTTCATCGGCGATATGCACCACGAACTCGCGCGTGCGCAGGATATGCGCGGCGGTGTCCTTGAGGTGGCCGTCGCTGAGCTTGTTGATGCTGACCATGACGATCGGAGGGTCCTCGCCCACCATGTTGAACATGCTGAAGGGCGCGGCATTGACGGTGCCGTCTTCGGCCAGCGTGGTGATCAGCGCGATCGGGCGCGGCACGATCAGGCTGGCCATCAGCTTGTAGCGGGCATAGCTGTCTATCTGGGTGAAATCGATCTCGGTCATGGCGCAGGCCTTGCAGTGCGGAAATTCAGGAGGCCGCGCTGGATGCAAAGCGCGGCAGGATGCCTGGATTTTCGCAATAAGCATGCCGCCACCGGGCGCTGCCGGCACGCAAAACCGCACCAATTCGGCGCGCACGCGTGCGGCGCCCGCATGGCACCCGGGCCGCCGCACCGCATCGGTGCAGACACCGCCGCACAGCGCCCCGCGGCGGGCATTGCAAGCTGGCATTGTTTTTGCGCTGTCATGTGCATACCTGCTCATCTTGTTCAAGGACCATCATGCAAAAGCGTTTCTTCCTGAAGGCCAGCGCGGCCGCCCTCGCCCTGTCGTGCGTTGCGGCCCATGCGGCCGACACGCCGATCAAGTTCCAGCTCGACTGGCGCTTCGAGGGTCCGGCGGCATTCTTCCTGCATCCGGTGGCCAAGGGCCACTTCAAGGCCGAAGGTCTGGACGTACAGGTGGATGCGGGCAGCGGCTCGGGCGGCGCGGTGCAGCGCGTGGCCTCGGGCACCTACGACATGGGGTTTGCCGATCTGGCTTCGGTGATGGAATTCCACGCCAACAACCCCGATGCGCCCAACAAGCCGATCGCGGTGATGGTGGTCTACAACAACACCCCCTCGTCGGTGATGGCGCTGAAGAAAAGCGGCATCAAGACGGCCGCCGACCTGTCGGGCAAGAAGCTCGGCGCGCCGGTGTTCGATGCCGGGCGCAAGGCCTTCCCGATCTTCGCTGCCGCCAACAAGATCACCAACGTCACCTGGACCACGATGGACCCGCCGCTGCGCGAGACCATGCTGGTGCGCGGTGACATCGATGCGATTGCCGGCTTCACCTTCACCTCGCTGCTCAACCTGGAGGCGCGCGGCGTCAAGCCCCAGGACGTGGTGGTGCTGCAGTACGCGGACCACGGCGTGAAGATGTACGGCAACGTGATCATCGCCAGCAGCAAGCTGATCCAGGAGAACCCCGAAGCGGTGCGCAAGTTCCTGCGTGGCTTCGCCAAGGGCGCCAAGGAAGTGATTGCCAAGCCCGCCGAGGCGATTGCCGCCGTGAAGGCGCGTGACGGAATCGTCAACGTGCCGCTGGAAACGCGCCGCCTGCAGCTGGCCATCGACACCGTCATCAACAGCCCCGACGCCCGCGCCGAAGGCTTCGGCCAGCTCAATGCCTCGCGCCTGTCGCTGATGGCGTCGCAGGTGTCCGACGTCTACTCCACCAAGCAGCGCGTGCAACCCGCGGTGGTCTGGAACGGCAGCTTCCTGCCGCCCGCCTCGGCCCTCGACATCCTGCCGCGCAAGTAAGCACCGCGCCCTGCCCCCTTCATCTGGAACCTCCCGTGATCAAACGCTCTTTCCTGCAGACCGCCATGGCCGTGGCCACGTTGACCGCCTCCGCCTGGAGCATTGCCGCGACGCCCGCCGTGACGCCGCTGAAGTTCCAGCTCGACTGGCGCTTCGAAGGCCCGGCCGCCTTCTTTGTGCACCCCGGCGCCAAGGGCTACTACAAGGAACGCGGCCTCGATGTGACGGTGGAGGCGGCCAGCGGCGCGGGCGCGATCCAGCGCGTGGCCTCGGGCACCCATGACCTGGGCTTTGCCGATCTCGCGGCGCTGATGGAATTCCACGCCAACAACCCCGATGCGCCGATCAAGCCCGTGGCCGTGATGGTGATCTACAACACCACGCCGGCCTCGGTGATGGCGCTGAAGAAAAGCGGCATCAAGACGGCCGCCGATCTGACGGGAAAGAAGCTCGGCGCGCCGGTGTTCGACGCGGGCCGCCGCACCTTCCCGATCTTTGCGCAGGCCAACGGTGTCGGCGAAGTGCAGTGGACCACGATGGACCCGCCGCTGCGCGAAACCATGCTGGTGCGCGGTGACCTCGATGCCGTCACGGGCTACACCTTCACCAGCCTGCTCAACCTCGAAGCGCGCGGTGTCAAGCGCGAAGACATCGTCGTGCTGCCCTATGCCACGCACGGCGTGAAGCTCTACGGCAACGTCATCATTGCCAGCCCCAAGCTGATTGCCGAGAACCCCGAAGCGCTCAAGGCCTTCCTGCAGGCCTTTGCCAAGGGCGCCAAGGAAGTGATTGCCCAGCCCGCGGCCGCGATTGCCTCGCTCAAGGCCAAGGACGGTCTGGTCAACACCGAGGTGGAAATCAAGCGCCTGCAGCTGACCATCGAGACCGCCATCGACACCCCCGGCGCGCGCGAGGAGGGGTTCGGCCAGCTGCGCGTGCCGCGCCTGCAGCTGATGGCCGAACAGGTCTCCAAGGCCTATGGCACGAAGAACCCGGTGCCGGTCAACGCCGTCTGGAACGGCACCTTCCTGCCTTCGGCCGCCGCCCTGGATGTGCTGCCGAAAAAATGATGCCCGCGGGCAGACATCCCTCCAAAGAAATGAACCGCATGACGGACACCGCTCCTCCCTTTGTCGACGTCCGCAACGTCTGGCTGGCCTATAACGACGAACTGCGCGCGCAGAACCATTTCGCCGTGGAGGCCATCGACCTGCAACTCACGCGCGGCGAGTTCATCGCCATCGTCGGGCCCTCGGGCTGCGGCAAATCGACCTTCATGAAGCTGGCCACGGGCCTGCGCATGCCGTCCATCGGCCGTATCCTGATCGACGGCGAGCCCGTCACCGGCCCGCTGAAGATCTCGGGCATGGCCTTCCAGGCGTCCTCGCTGCTGCCCTGGCGCACGACGGTGGAGAACGTGCTGCTGCCGCTGGAGATCGTCGAGCCGCACCGCAGCCAGTTCAAGGCGCGCCGCGCGGAGTACCAGGACCGGGCGCGCCGGCTGCTGCAGAAGGTGGGTCTGGCCGGCTACGAGGACAAGTTTCCCTGGCAGCTGTCGGGCGGCATGCAGCAGCGCGCAAGCATCTGCCGCGCGCTGATCCACGAACCCAAGCTGCTGCTGCTTGACGAGCCCTTCGGCGCGCTGGATGCCTTTACGCGCGAGGAGCTGTGGTGCATCCTGCGCGACCTCTGGACCGAGCAGAAATTCAATGTGATCCTGGTGACGCACGACCTGCGCGAGTCGGTGTTCCTGGCCGACACGGTCTATGTGATGAGCAAGAGCCCGGGGCGCTTCGTCGTCAAGCGCGAGATCGAGCTGCCGCGCCCGCGCGACCTGGAGCTGACCTATACCAAGGAATTCAGCGACATCGTGCATGAGCTGCGCGGGCATATCGGCGCTCTCCGCCACAGCGCCCCCAGCACCGCCGCCAGCGTCTGAGCAGGCCATCGCAAGAAAGTCGATCCATGAAAATCACCCCCCGTTTCCAGCGCTGGTCCCCGTGGCTGCTGATGCTGGCCATCGTCATCCTGTGGCAGGTCATCTGCATGGCCTTCCAGGTGTCGGAATTCATCTTTCCCAGCCCCTGGCTGATCTTCACGCAGTTCGTTGAATTCAGCGGCGTGATCGCCCTGCATGCCTGGCGCACCTACTGGGTGACGATGGCCGGCTTTGGCCTGGCCATCGTGGTGGGCGTGCTGCTGGGTTTCCTGATCGGCAGCTCGCGCCTGGCATACGCCGCGCTGTACCCGCTGATGACGGCCTTCAACGCGCTGCCCAAGGCGGCGTTCGTGCCGATTCTGGTCGTGTGGTTCGGCATTGGCGCGGGCCCGGCCATCCTGACGGCCTTCCTGATCAGCTTCTTTCCGATCATGGTCAACATCGCCACCGGCCTGGCCACGCTCGAGCCCGAGCTCGAGGACGTGCTGCGCGTGCTCGGCGCCAAGCGCTGGGACGTGCTGACCAAGGTCGGCCTGCCGCGCTCGCTGCCCTACTTCTATGGCTCGCTCAAGGTCGCGATCACGCTGGCGTTCGTCGGCACCACGGTGTCGGAAATGACGGCCGCCAACGAAGGTATCGGCTACCTGCTGATCTCGGCCGGCTCCTCGATGCAGATGGGCCTGGCGTTTGCCGGCCTGCTGGTCGTGGGCGCGATGGCCATGGTCATGTACGAGCTGTTCAGCTGGGTTGAAAAGCGCACCACCGGCTGGGCGCACCGCGGCGCGCAGAACCATTGATCGATGCTTCGGGAGACATGACGTGATGCAGCCCAGCCCCCCTCCCGCGCCCGGCGCGGCGCTCGCCGCGCAGCCGCTGGCGGCCCTGCAGGACCGGGACATGGACTGGCTGCGGCTGGCCATCCAGTGGGCGGCCACGGCGCGCGCGCGCGGCAACCGGCCGTTTGGCGCGGTGCTTGTCTCCGCGGACGGGCTGCTGCTGGCCGAGGCCTACTGCAACATCAGCGAAAGCGGCGACTGCACGGGCCATGCCGAGATCAACGCGCTGCGCCAGCTGCGCACGCCGGCGCAGCTCGAGTGCCTGCCCCAGGCCACCCTCTATGCATCGGCCGAGCCCTGCATGATGTGCGCGGGTGCGATCCTGTGCAGCGGCATCCGGCGCGTGGTCTTCGGCGTCTCCAACGACCGCCTGCGCCAGCTCTGCGGCCAGCGCATCGACAGCTTCCGCAGCAGCATGGCGGCCGTAGAGCTGCTGGCGCTCGCGCCCCAGACTATTGCCTGCGTCGGCCCGCTGCTGGCCGAGGAGGCGCTCGAGCCCCACGCCGGCTACTGGGGCCATTAAGAGCGCCTGACACAACCCTTGAGGCGTCGTTGCGATGCCTTGCCGTGCTTGTGCACTGTCTGCGGCATCGCGCCTAGCCTCAACCGCAAATCTTCGATTTGCTGGGTTGTGTCAGGCGCTCCAAGCCAAGCCGGTGCACAGGCGCACTTTTGAATCGATCGGGATCCGCCGCATGGCCTGGCTTGCAAAACTTGAAATGGACTATGCCGTCTCGCATGGCCGCAGCGTGGTGCACCACCGCCACGACGGGCCGCTGCGCGTGCTGCGCAGCCTCTATCCCGAGGGCGATGCGGTCTGCCACAACGTGCTGGTACACCCGCCGGGCGGCCTCGTGGGTGGAGATACGCTCGATATCCGCGCGCAGGTGGCGCCCGGCGCCCATGCGCTGGTGACCACGCCCGGCGCCACGCGCTTTTATCGCGCCGATGGCGCCGCGGCGGTGCAGCAGACGCAGCTGTCGCTGGCCGCGGGCGCGCGCATGGAATGGCTGCCGCTGGAAACCATCGCCTACAGCGGCTGCGAGGCGCACAACCGGCTGCAGCTGCAGCTTGCACCAGGCGCTGAAATGATGGGCTGGGACATCACCGCGCTGGGCCTGCCCCATGCCGGCCTGCCCTTTGTCTCGGGCAGCTACAGCCAGCAGCTCGCGTTGCCGGGCGTATGGCTCGAGCAGGGCCGGATCGCGGCCGACGATGCCTGGCTCATGGACGGGCCGCTCGGGCTGGACGGACAGCGCTGCCTGGCCTCGCTGTTCTTCGTGGCCGGCAGCCCGATGGCGCGCGAACGCCGCGACGCGGCGTTGGAGCTGACGCGCGCGCTGCTCGATACCCACCCACTGGGCCCGCGCTGCGGCGTAACGAGTCCGCAGGACCAGGTGCTGGTGCTGCGCGCGATCGCGCCGATGGTCGAGCCGGTGATGCAGCTGTGGCAGCAGGTCTGGCGGCTGTGGCGCGCGCATTTCTGGGAACTGCCGGCGGTCGCGCCGCGGATCTGGGCCATGTAGCCCCGCGCGACGTCAAAGGGCGCATGCCGGGGCCCGATGGTTTTGCAGATAGCCGTTCCACTCGGCGCACTTGGCGTCGAGCTGGCGCTTGGCCTCGTCCACGCGGGCCTGGGCCACGCTGGACAGCTGCATCTGATCACGGCTCAACCCATGGTCCAGCGCCCTCAGCACGATCTTCGAATCCTCGGCGTTGCGCGCAATCAGCTGCTCGATATAGGTTTTCTTCAGCTGGCTGATTTCACCGCTGAATTTCTTGATCCGATGCGCCGCATCCAGCACCTGGCGTATCTCTGCCGCCATCAGCGGGTGTGTGTTGTCGCTATCGGCGCCGCCCAGCCGCAACGCGTGCGCCGCACCCTCGGTGCCCAGATAGATCTCGAGCGCCGCCTGGAAAGCGCTGCGCGTGGCCTGGTTGATGTCGCTGGCGGAAATACCCAACAGGCCATGGCGGTGCATGTCGGGCTGCTGCACAGGTGCTGACCTGAGCTTCCCACCTCTGAGCGCCACCGCTTGCGCGGTATCCATCAGCCCGCCGAAATCGATAACGCTCGGTGCTGCTCTTTGAATGCCAAACATGCATGCTCCTTCAAACTGCGGTGGAACGGAGTGGACTACCGACAGGCGCTCTTGCGCTGTACAGCGGAGGGGCTTATCGGCTATCGTCTCGCCATGAAATTTTCCCGTTCGCTGTAAGGAAATACCGCAAAGCAGGGAAGTCCATGCCGCTTATGTAACCCGGGGTTTGAAGCAGTTCCGAAAAACCAATATTTGTTACAAAGACAGAGCCACCGGGTCTGGAGGAGAATGCAGACCCCATCCTCCTGCCTCTTCCATGCGCCCTACTTCCTCTGCTCTGCGCGTTGCCCTGCTCACCGGCGGCGGCGACTGCCCCGGTCTCAACGCGGTGATCCGCGCCGTGACCAAATCACTGATCCGCCACGGCAATGCCGAGGTGCTGGGCATTGCCGACGGCTTCGAGGGCCTGATGGGCGAGAACCCGCGCGTGAAGCCCCTGGCCTGGGACGAGGTCTCGGGCATCCTGCACCAGGGCGGCACGATTCTGGGCACCAGCAACAGCGCCAACCCGCTACGCGACGCGGCCACCCTCGCGCAGACCGGCGAGAACATCCGCCGGCTGGGCCTCGATGTGGTCGTGGCCATTGGCGGCGACGGCACCATGACGCTGGCGCATGGCCTCGAGCAGGTCGGGCTGCGCTGCGTGGGCGTGCCCAAGACCATCGACAACGACATTGCCAACTGCGAGCGCAGCTTTGGCTTCGACACCGCCGTGGCCACCGTGACCGAGGGGCTGCGGCGCATCGAGAGCACGGCGATGAGCCACCACCGCGTGATGATCGTCGAGACCATGGGCCGGCACGCAGGCTGGCTGGCGCTCGAGTCGGGCATCGCGGGCGCGGCCGACATCATCCTGCTGCCCGAGATCGACTACGACCTGCAGGCGGTCATCGACGTCTGCCGCGCGCGCGAGGCGCGCCAGCGCTACACCATCATCTGCATCGGCGAAGGCGCCAAGGAAAGCGGCGCGAGCCAGACCGTGCGCGAGCGCGTGGCGCACAGCCCCGACCCGGTGCGCCTGGGGGGCGTCGGCCATGTGCTGCGCGAGCGGCTGCAGCCGCACCTCAAGAGCGAAGTGCGCACGACGGTGCTGGGCCATCTGCAGCGCGGCGGCGACCCCACGCCCTTCGACCGCGTGCTGGCCACGCGCTTCGGGCACCACGCGGCGCAGCTGGTGATCCGCGGCGAGTTCGGGCGGATGGTGACGCTGCAGGGTGGGGAGATCGGCAGCGTGGAGATTTCGCGGGTGGCGAATGTGCAGCGGACCATTGGGCTGGATAACGGGATGCTGGGGATGGCGCGGGATATTGGGATTTCTCTGGGGGAAGGGACGTTGGGGGGCTGAGGCCAACCCAGGTGTGTAACTTCTTTCTTGCTGCATGCCATTGCCGCGGGCAGCAAAAACCGTAACCCACGTGACATTGCAGCAGTGCAGTACCTGCAAAAAACTCAAATCGCCACCAGATCCCGAATCCCCTTCTCCTGCATCTCGCTGCCCGGCCCCCGCGCAATGACCGCCCCCCGCTGCATCACCAGATACTGATCCGCCAGCTCCTCGGCAAAATCGTAGTACTGCTCGCACAGCAGCACCGCCATGCCGCGCTCGCGCGCGAGCATGCGGATCACGCGCCCGATGTCCTTGATGATGCTCGGCTGGATGCCTTCGGTGGGCTCGTCGAGGATCAGCAGCTTCGGGCCGGGCGCAAGCGCCCGCGCGATGGCCAGCTGCTGCTGCTGCCCGCCGGAGAGATCGCCGCCGCGGCGCTGCAGCATTTGTTCCAGCACCGGGAACAGCTGGAACAGATCGGGCGGAATCGGTGTCTTCGCGCTGCAGTAGGCCAGGCCCATGCGCAGGTTTTCCTGCACCGTCAGGCGCGGGAAGATCTCGCGGCCCTGGGGCACGAAGCCGATGCCGGCGCGCGCGCGCTCGTAGGGCGTGAGGCCGGCGATCTGGCGGCCCTGCCATTCGATGGCGCCGCTGCGGATCGGCACGCGGCCCATGAGGCTCTTGAGCAGCGTGGTCTTGCCCACGCCGTTGCGCCCGAGCAGCACGGTGACCTGGCCGGCCTCGGCCTGCAGGCTCACGTCACGCAGGATGTGCGAGCCGCCGTAATACTGGTGAAGGTTCTGTACTTTAAGCATGATGTTCAGCGCCCCAGATAGACCTCGACCACGCGCTCGTCGGCCTGCACCTGGGCCAGCGGCCCCTCGGCCAGCACCGCGCCGTCGCACAGCACCGTGACTTTCTCGGAGATCGCGGCAATGAAGGACATGTCGTGCTCCACCACCATCAGCGAGTGCTGGCCCTTCAGGCGCAGGAACAGCTCGGCGGTGCGCACGGTTTCCTCGTCGGTCATGCCGGCCACGGGTTCATCGAGCAGCAGGAGCTTGGGCTCCTGCATCAGCAGCATGCCGATCTCGAGCCACTGCTTTTGCCCATGGCTGAGCACGCCGGCCATGCGCCGCACGGCATCGGCCAGGTGGATGGTGTGCAGCACCTCGGCCAGCCGGTCCTTCTGTGCGCTGTCGAGCCGGAAGAACATCGAGTGGCGCACGCCCTTGTGGGTCTTGAGCGCCAGCTCGAGGTTCTCGAACACCGTGAGGTTCTCGAACACCGTGGGTTTCTGAAACTTGCGGCCGATGCCCAGCTGGGCGATTTCGGGCTCGTTGTGGCGCAGCAAATCGATGGTCGAGCCAAAGAACACCGTGCCACTGTCAGGGCGGGTCTTGCCGGTGATGATGTCCATCATCGTCGTCTTGCCCGCGCCGTTGGGGCCGATGATGCAGCGCAGCTCGCCGGGCGCAATGTCCAGGCTCAGGCCGTTGATGGCCTTGAAGCCGTCGAAGCTCACATGCACGTCTTCGAGATACAGGATGCGGCCATGGGTCACATCGACTTCGCCGGGCACGGCCGCGCGCGCGTAGCTCGCGGTGCGTCCGCCCGAGTCGCCCGCCACCTGCGCCGCGCGGCGCGCCGCCAGGGCCTGCAGGCGCTCGGCGCCGGCTTCCATTTGATCGGGGGTCATCGCGTTTCTCCTTGGGGTTTGGCGCGGCGCCAGCCCCGCATCTGCCGCACCAGGCCAACGACGCCCTGGGGCAGGAACAATGTCACGCCGATGAACAGCGCGCCCAGGAAATACAGCCAGATCTCGGGCGCGCTCACCGTGAGCCAGCTCTTGGCGCCATTGACGATGAATGCGCCGACGATCGGCCCGATCAGGCTCGCGCGCCCGCCCACCGCGGCCCAGACCGCCATCTCGATCGAGGCGGCGGTGCTCATCTCGCCCGGATTGATGATGCCCACCTGAGGCACATAGAGCGCGCCGGCAATGCCGCACATCATCGCGCTGATGCACCAGATCGTGAGCTTGTAGGGCAGCGGCGAGTAGCCCGAAAACATGACCCGCGTCTCGGCGTCGCGAATGGCCTGCAGCACGCGACCGAACTTGCTTTGCACCAGCCAGCGCGCGAACAGGTAGCAGCCCAGCAGCATGCAGCCGGTGAGCACGAACAGGAACATGCGCATCTGCGGCGTTGCGATTGCCACGCCGAGAATCCGCTTGAAGTCGGTGAAGCCGTTGTTGCCGCCCAGGCCCGTCTCGTTGCGAAAGAACAGCAGCATGGCCGCATAGGTCAGCGCCTGCGTGATGATCGAGAAATACACACCCTTGATGCGCGAGCGGAACGCGAAGTAGCCGAACACGAAGGCCACGAGACCCGGCACCGCTACCACCAAAAACAGCGTGGCAATGAAGCTGTCGCTGAGCTGCCAGTGCCAGGGCAGTTCCTTCCAGTCCAGGAACACCATGAAGTCGGGCAGTGCGCTGCCCGAGTTGCCATCGGCGCCGATCTGGCGCATCAGGTACATGCCCATGACGTAGCCGCCGAGCGCAAAGAACAGGCCGTGGCCCAGGCTCAGGATGCCCGCGTAGCCCCAGATCAGGTCCATGGCCAGCGCGCAGATCGCGTAGCACATGATCTTGCCGACCAGCGAGACCGCGTAATCGGACATATGGAAGGCGCTGCCTGCCGGCACCCAGAGATTGAGCAGCGGCGCGATGGCGCAGACGGTGACCAGCGCCACCAGAAATACCGCCCAGCCGCGGCGTGAGAGCAGCGGACGGGGGCCGGGCAGCTCCAGGGGGGGAAGAGAAGAATTCAGCTGCATTTCATGCCTCCGCGCTGCGGCCTTTCATCGCAAAAATGCCTTGCGGGCGCTTCTGGATGAAGACAATGATGAAAATCAGCACCGCGATCTTGGCCAGCACCGCGCCGGTCCAGCCCTCGAGGAACTTGCCCAGGATGCCCAGGCCCAGCGCCGCGTAGACGGTGCCCAGCAGCTGGCCCACGCCGCCGAGCACGACCACCATGAAGGCATCGACGATATAGCTCTGGCCCAGGTCCGGGCCGACATTGCCGACCTGGCTCAGCGCGCAGCCCGCCAGGCCCGCGACGCCCGAGCCGAGCGCGAAGGCCATGGTGTCGACGCGCGCCGTGTTCACGCCCATGCAGGCCGCCATCGCGCGGTTTTGCGTGACGCCGCGCACGAACAATCCCAGGCGTGTGCGGCTGATGGTCCAGGCCATCGCCAGCAGCACCGCGGCCGCGAAAACGATGATCACCAGACGGTTGAGCGGCAGCGTCAGATTGGGCAGCAGCTGCCAGCCGCCGCTCATCCACACCGGGTTCTCGACGCCGACGTTCTGCGCGCCGAACAAGGTGCGCACCAGCTGCATCAGCACCAGGCTGATGCCCCAGGTGGCGAGCAAGGTTTCCAGCGGGCGGCCGTAGAGAAAGCGCAGCACCGTGCGCTCCATCAGCGCGCCCACGGCAGCCGCGGCCAGGAAGGACAGCGGCACGGCGGCCAGCAGATACCAGTCGAAGGCTCCAGGCAGATAAGCCTGGAACAGGTTCTGCACCATGTAGGTCGCATAGGCGCCGATCATCATCAGCTCGCCATGCGCCATGTTGATCACGCCCATCAGGCCGTAGGTGATCGCCAGGCCCAGCGCCACCAGCAGCAGGATCGAGCCCAGACTGATGCCGGTGAACACCACGCCCAGGCGTTCGCCCCAGGCCAGGCGGTCGTCGACCTGCGCCAGCGCGCGCTTGAGCTGCGCCTGCACCTGCGCGTCACCCTCTTCCGACAGGCGCGTCTGCAGCAGCAGTCGGGCCTGCGGCGAGGCGCTTTCGCCCAGGGCGCCGGCAGCATCGCGGCGCTGCGCGGGGTCTTCGCTGTTCATCAACGCGGCCGAGCGCGCCAGCTCCAGCGACTGGCGTGTGAGCGTGTCTTTTTCCTGCGCCAATGCGCGGTCCAGCAGGGGAAGGCGCTCGGGCGAAGGCTGTTTGAGCATGGCCTGCGCGGCTTCGCGCCGGCGCGGGGTTTCGGGCGCAAACAGATCGAGTGCGGCCAGCGCGGCGGAAATTTCGCCGCGCAGCCGGTTGTTGTTCATGACGTCCTCGGCACCTTCGGGCAGCGCCGTGGGCGCGCCCGTCACGGGGTCGCTGGCCTGGCCGCTGCGCACGACCAGTGCCCGGTCACCGGCCAGCACCACGGCGTCATCGGCCATGGCGCGCAGATAGGAGGCCAGCTGTGCGTCGGGTTGCTGCAGTGCCTGCGCAATGGCCGCAATGCGCGCCTCCGAGTCGCCCTGCGCCATCGCCAGGGCCTGCGCGGGCGTGAGCGCCTGCGCGCAGGTTGCGCCCAGCAGCGCACAGGCCAGCGCGGCCCGGCGCAGCAAGGCTGCGAAGGCCGGGCGCAGGCCGGTGGTCAGTATGTGTCCAAGCATGGTGGTGCCGATTCCGAAGTAAGTTATCCAGGGAAATTGCCCACCCGCAGCCTATGAAACTGGCGTGCCCCAGACCAGGGGCACCGAGGAAGGGCCGCCCCGCACCGAGGGTGCCGTCCCCCTCCACCGAAGGTTGAGAGGGGGAAGCGGCGAAGCCGCTCAGGGGGTGATTCAGGTCACTTCTTTTCCGGTTCGTCCTTCTTCTTGTCGTTGCCGGGGATGTACGGGCTCCATGGCTTGGCCTTCACAGGCGCAGGTGTCTTCCACACCACGTTGAACTGGCCGTCGGCCTTGATCTCGCCGATGAAGACGTTCTTGTGCAGGTGGTGGTTCTTCTCGTCCATCTTGCTGACGATGCCGCTCGGCGCCTTGAAGGTCTGGCCGGCCATGGCGGCGATGACCTTGTTCACGTCCGTGGACTTGGCCTTCTCGACGGCCTGCTTCCACATGTGGATGCCGATGTAGGTGGCTTCCATCGGGTCGTTGGTCAGCGGACGGTCCTTGTGGCCGGCGATGTTCTTGGCCTTGGCGTAGTCGCTCCACTTCTTGATGAACGCCGTGTTCTCGGGGTTCTTGATCGACATGAAGTAGTTCCAGGCGGCCAGGTGGCCGACCAGCGGCTTGGTGTCCACGCCGCGCAGCTCTTCCTCACCCACCGAGAAGGCGACGACGGGCACATCGGTGTCCTTGAGGCCGGCGTTGCCCAGTTCGTTGTAGAACGGCTCGTTGGAGTCGCCATTGATGGTCGAGACCACGGCCGTCTTGCCGCCCTGGCTGAACTTCTTGATGTCGGCAACGATGGTCTGGTAGTCGCTGTGGCCGAACGGCGTGTACTTCTCGTCGATGTCGCTGTCCTTCACGCCCTTGGTCTTGAGGTAGGCGCGCAGGATCTTGTTGGTGGTGCGGGGGTAGACGTAGTCGGTGCCCAGCAGCACCCAGCGCTTGGCGCCGCCGCCGTCCTTGCTCATCAGGTAGTCGACAGCGGGGATGGCCTGCTGGTTGGGCGCCGCGCCGGTGTAGAACACGTTCTTCGACAGCTCTTCGCCTTCGTACTGCACGGGGTAGAACAGCAGGCCGTTCATTTCCTCGACCACGGGCAGCACCGACTTGCGGCTCACGCTGGTCCAGCCGCCAAAGATCACGGCGACCTTGTCCTGGCCCAGCAGCTGCTTGGTCTTTTCGGCAAACAGCGGCCAGTTGGAGGCGGGATCGACGACCACGGGCTCGAGCTTCTTGCCCAGCACGCCGCCCGACGCATTGATTTCATCGATGGCCATCAGCACCGTGTCCTTGAGCACGGTTTCCGAAATCGCCATCGTGCCCGAGAGGCTGTGCAGCACACCCACCTTGATGGTGTCCGCGGCCCACGCCGGCATGGCACCGAAACCCAGGCTGGCGACGGCTGCAGCGGCAGCCAGGGATTGAAGGGTGAAACGACGATGCATGTGAGCGGCTCCTGAGGTGGTTGGACAGGTGCTGCAAAAGCGATCGGCTTTGTTCAGCACCATGGGTCCCATGCTAGGGAGGATGGGCTGTGGGGCATATACGCCGGATGGCGTATGGGGGGTGTTTGGGGGCACTATCGCGCTGGCCCTTCACCCTTCGACGGTGGCTGGAGGCTTGTGCGAACAACAAAAATCTACTTGGGGCATGCAGTAAAAAACCGTTCGCCCTGAGCCTGCCTGGGCGGCCCCGTCGAAGGGCGGACGGCCCACTTCCAACGGCGCAGCGGGCCGCCCCTGAGGCCACTGCATGACCCTTCCCAACAACACGCCCTCCTCCGGCATGCCCTCGCATCTCATCGCTTCAATATCCACACCCACCAAGACTCGCGCGGGCTTGTCCCATGGTATGTCGCAACCACCACTTCCTTTGCGCCCTGGCCCTGACCCTCGCCCAGCAATTCCTGCTCGCGCTTTCCACCTACTCCATCGCCCAGGCAGGCGCGGCCCTGGCCCGCGAAGACCTCGATCGCGTACTGCACCTGGTCTGCCTGTTTTTCATTTACGCGCTGGCGGGCTATATCACCAGCGCGATGGCAGCCATTCTCACCACCCGCGCCTCGAATCAAATCTGGAAGCACTACTCAACCCGCCTGCTGTCCCTCTCCACCACCAGCTTGCAATACGCATCGGACAGCAACCGGAAATCCATCGCCCAATGGCTGGGCGGCGAGGCGCAGTCCACCATTGCGCATGCCTGCGATTTCCATATCGATATGGTTTCCGTGTGCCTCAACATCGTCTTTACGCTGGCGGTCTTCTATGTCGCAGTGGGCCGGGAAATGGCATCGGCCATTGCGGCGTCACTGGTGATTTCGTTTGCATTTGCAATGGCACTGCGGCGCAGAATCGAACGCACGGCCGGGGAGATGCAGCAACGGCGGCTCGCAGCGCTGCTGTGCATCGAGCCTGCCTGGACTGCTGCCCTGTTTGGCACTTCGAAGATGCGTGCCATCGGGTTTGGCCGGCTGGCTGCAAAGATGCAGCGCTATTTCGCAGAAGTGAACCGGTATGCGCTGCTGGAGCAGATCGTTGCCTGCTGCCCCATCCTCATTTCCACCATGGCTTTGTGGTGCGTACTGCAGTTCACCGAGCTGTTCACGGCCTCCCTTGCCGGCGCGCTGGTGGCGATGCTGCCGCGCAGCCTGCAGGTGTTGGGCAATGTGCATGCGCTCAGCGTCTATCTGAGCCAGTTCTTTCTGGTGCGCGCCAGGCTGCGCAATCTCGAGGGTTTTTGCTCGGGGCTGGAGAAATACGAGATGCATGGGATGTCATTGCAGGCCATCTCCATTCACGACAAAGAAAAGCCATGGCGGCCCGGCGAACTCATGGAGGCCTTGCAACGCAGAACTCTCACCTGCGGGCGATTCATAGTGACGGGAGCCAATGGCTCTGGCAAGTCCACGTTTGTGAAAATCATCAAGGAACTGGTGCCGGACGCACTGCTGCTTTCCCCTGAGGTGCATTTTCTGGATTGCGTCAGTGGACTTTCGACGGGACAGGGGCGGGTCAAGGAAATCGGGAATGCGATTTCAATGGATCCATCCGTGCTCATGCTGGATGAGTGGGATGCGAATCTGGATGGGGAGCATTGCGCAAGAATCGATCGGGTGCTGGAGGAGGCGGCCCGGCGGATGGTTGTTGTCGAAGTGCGCCATTTAAGGGCATAGAGTGAACTGGAGCGCAGGACGTCCATCCTTCGATCCTTCGACAAGCTCAGGCTCAGGACGAACGGTTTCCCAGAGCTCGCCCCAGGCAAGCACCTACAGTCGGCGCAGGCCTCCAATCCCGTTCGCCCTGAGCTTGTCGAAGGGTGAACGGCCGACCCTCAAATACGCAGCGGTTCGGCCTATTGCAGCGCAACCCATTGCATCGGCGCAGCCAGAAGGGGCAGGGCTGTGGCAAAGCCTCGAGCCC
>JBEVDH010000061.1:0-8052 GCA_040514115.1 Comamonas sp.
TCCGCAAGATAGGCCTCGGGCAGCTGCTGCCCGGCCGCGGCCAGCGCGTAGCGCGCGGTCTCGGGCGTGTAGTGGCCGGCCTCGGCGCTGCGGCACAGGTCGCCGAGCACCGCGCCGGCTTCGACCGAAGCCAACTGGTCCTTGTCGCCCAGGAAGATCACGCGCGCCATCGGCGGCAGCGCATCGAGCAGCGCGGCCATCATCTCCACATGGATCATCGACGCCTCGTCGACGATCAGCACATCGACATCGAGCGGGCGGCCGTGGTGGAACGCAAAGGCGCGCGTGTCGGGGCGCGCGCCGAGCAGCGCGTGCAGCGTGCGCGCCGCGCCCATGCGCTGCACCAGCGCCTCGAGATCGAGCAGCTGGCCCAGGCTGCCGTGCAGCTCCTTGAGCGAGGCATCGATGGACTGCTTGAGCCGCGCCGCGGCCTTGCCGGTGGGCGCGGCCAGCGCCACGCGCAGCCGTTCGGGTTCGGGCGCGGTGGCGAACAGCAGCGCCAGCAGGCGCGCCACGGTGTAGGTCTTGCCCGTGCCCGGCCCGCCGGTGATGACCGAGAAACGCCCGCGCAGCGCCACGGCGCAGGCCAGCCGCTGCCAGTCAAAGGCATCGGGCGACGGCGCGAACATCCGGTCGAGCCAGCCTTTGACTTCCGGGCCATCGACGGCCAGCTGCGCCGCGCTGCGCTGGGTAATCTGCTGCGCCACCTGGCGCTCGTAGTCCCAGTAGCGGCGCAGATACAGCAGCGGCGCCGCAGCCGGGCCGCCGAGCACCAGCGGCTGCCCCTGGTCGGCGGCGGTGGCGGCCACCCGCACCAGCGGACTTTGGGCCAGCGCCTGCTGCCAGCGGGCGAGCTGGCGCGGCAGCCGGGCCCAGAGCGCGTTGAGGTGTTCGAGCGCTTCCGCGGGCCAGGCCAGCACCGCGTTCGGGTCGGCCACCAGCGTGGCCAGCGGCAGGCAGCTGTGGCCGCGGCCCTCCATCTGCACCAGCACGGCCGTGGCCACCAGCAGCTCGGGCGCGGCATCGGGGTCCTGCGCGGCAATGAAGCGCGCCAGGGCCGTGTCGAGATGGCGCAGCAGGCCCTCTTCGCTCCAGTCGCGCAGGATGGCCAGCACCTGCGCGGCGGTGGCGGGTTCGGAAACGACCGGGGGCTCGGGATCGGCAAACAGATCGAGGGTCAGGTGGTCGACGGGTCTCATGGCGGGTCGCCTTCCAATTCAAGGTCGGGCGCGTCAAGCAGCGCGCCCAGCGCATCGAGCAGCGCCGGCGAGGGCGGCACCACATGCATGCCCTGCGCCGGGCCGTCGATGCCGCGCACGAAGAAGTACAGCGCGCCGCCGAGCTGGCGCGCCGGGTCGTAGTCGTCGCCCAGGCGGCTTTGCAGCAGCCGGTGCAGCGCCAGCAGATAGAGCGCGGCCTGCACGTCATAGCGGTGCGCCAGCATGGCCTCGCACAGCGTCTGTTCGCCATAGGCCGCGCCATCGCGCCCGAGGAAGTTGGTCTTGTAGTCAAGCACCCAGTAGCGCCCTTCATGCTCGAAGACCAGATCGGCAAAGCCCATCAGCATGCCGTGCAGCTGGCGCGCGGGCAGCGCCGGGCGCGGGCGCCCGGGCAGCAGGTGCTGCCGGCACAGCGCGTCGATATCGGGCGCGGGCAGCTGCTGCGCGGGCAGCCAGAATTCCATTTCGGGCAGCACCTGGTCGAGCTGCGACAAGGGCACGCCCAGCGGCGCCAGCGGATGGTGCACCACCGCCGCCAGCCACTGCACGAGATCGGTGCCCTGGGCCGAGCGGCCGGCGCGCGCGCTGCGCTGCAGCAGGCGCTGGGCCAGCGGGCCGGAGCCAGCGGCGTCGAGCGCGAAGTCTTCTCCCGCCAGCCATTCGAGTTCATCGTGGACCCAGTTGCCGACCACCGGCCCTTTCATGAAGCGGTGCCAGACCGCGCCCTGGCCGGGTGCCGCGGGCGGGGCGGCAGTGGCGGCTGCCGGGGCATCGCTCTCGATCGGCCGCTCGTCATCGGCGGGCTGCTGCTGCGGCACGGGCGAGACCGGCAGCGCCGGCGCCGCGAGCGCGCGCACCAGCGAGGAAAAGCTGCCGATGCCCCAGCGCCGATCGAACTGCGCCGCATAGAGCGGGGCGTCGAGCAGCGGCGCCGGCGCCTCGCGCGCGCGCAGCCGGCTGCGCCCCGGCGCGCCCTGTACCGCCTGCCACTGCACGCCGGCCGTGTCCGCGCCCAGCGCCTCGAGCAGCGCGCGCCAGTCCTCGGGCGTGCGCTCTTGCGGGCCGGCCAGCGTATAGCCGGTGGCGCTGCGGTGGTTGAGGGTGGTCGTGGCCTTGCTGCGCGCGGCCTGCAGCATCGGCACGCCCAGCCACAGCGCGTGGCGCGCGCGCGTCAGCGCCACATACAGCAGCCGCAGGTCCTCGCGCAGGCGTTCGTCGTCGGCCTGGGCCAGCTCGGTGTCGTCATAGTCCAGGTGCAGCACGCGCCCGCCGCCCGGCTGCGGCAGGCTGACGAAACGGTCCATGCGCCGGTTGATCTCGCGGTAGCTGCAGGCAAAGGGCAGGAATACGACCGGGTACTCGAGGCCCTTGCTCTTGTGTACCGTGACCACCTTGACCAGATCGGCATCGCTTTCCAGCCGCACGATCTGCGCGTCGCCGTGGCTGCCCTCGCCCGCGCATTGCGTTGTCAGCCAGCGGATCAGCGCCTGCTCGCCTTCGAGCTGCGCGCTCGCGGTCTGCAGCAGCTCGGCCAGATGCAGGTAGTTGGTCAGGCGGCGCTCGCCGCCGGGGTCGGCCAGCCAGCGCGCGGGCAGGTCGAACTGGTGCAGCGTCTGGCGCAGCATCGCCAGCACGCCCTGGCCCAGCCACACGCCCTGCAGCACGCGCAGCTGCTCGCAGCGCGCGTCAAACGCTTCGTCGTCGGCCGCGAGCCAGCCGAGTTCATCGAGCGACAGATCGAGCAGCCGCGTGGCCAGCCCGGCGCGCACCGCGCGCGCATCGCGCGGCGCGGCCACCGCCTGCAGCCACAGCACCAGGTCCTGCGCCTCGCCGCCGGCAAACACCGATTCGTTGTCCGACAGATAGACCGAAGCCACGCCGCGCGCGCCGAGCTCGCGGCGCACCGAGCGCGCCTCGCTGCCGGTGCGCACCAGCACCGCGATATCGGCCGGGCGCAGGCGCGCCAGCGGCGCGCCGGGCTCGGCAAAGCCGGCTTCGGGGTCGCCCAGCCACTGCGCGATCTGCTCGGCGCAGCGCGCCGCGAAGGCACGCTGCGCGCGCTTGGGGGTCTGCATGGGATCGAGCTCGACTTGCAGCTGCAGCGCCGTCACCGGGCCCTGACCGTCGCGGAACACTTCCTTGCGGCCCTGGGCCTGCACGGGCAGGAAGGGCAGTGGATTGCTGGCGTCGCCCTCCTTGCGGAACATGAACGCGCCGGCGCCGCCCCGCTGCTCGGCCTGTCCGAACCAGTGGTTGACGGCATCGACCAGCGCTTGCGTCGAGCGGTAGTTGGTGCCCAGCACATAGTGGCGTCCGGCCGTGGCGCTGCGCGCCTGCAGGTAGCTGTAGATGTCGGCGCCGCGAAAGCCGTAGATCGATTGCTTGGGGTCGCCGATCAGCAGCAGCGCGGTTTCCGGGTCGTTCTCCGGCGTGCGGTAGATGCGGTCGAACAGCCGGTACTGCAGCGGCGAGGTGTCCTGGAATTCGTCGATCAGCGCCACCGGGTACTGCGCCTGGATACGCGCGCACAGCGCCGCGCCGTTGTCGCCGGCCAGCGCCCGGTCCAGGCGCTGCAGCAGATCGGCAAAGCCAAAGGTGCCCTGCTGGCGCTTGAGCTGCGCCAGCCGCTCGAGCACGCGCGCCGCGGCATGCAGGCGCAGCCGGCTGCCGAGCACCGGCAGTTTGGCGTGATCGGCCAGCAACTGCTGCAGCGCCGCGAACCCAGCAGGCACAGCCAGGGAGGGTGCCCCTTTTTTGCGCGCCTCCTGCAGCCCCGTGGGGCTCAGGCGGTGGCGCGCGGCATCGGTCAGCGCCAGCTCGACCTGCAGCGGGTCGCCCGCCCAGTCGATCACGCTTTGCAGCCAGCCGGTGTAATTGCGCGGCGCGAGCTTGCGCCCGTCCCAGTGCGCGCCGGCCTCGGCGACCTGCGCATCGAGCCAGTCGCGCAGCGCCTGCGCCTGCGTGCCCCAGCCCTGGGCCAGCGCGGTCAACGCCGCGGCGCGCTCGGTCTGCGCGGCCTGCACGCTGTCGGCCAGGGTGCCTGCGCCGGCCGCGGGGTCGACCTGCTGGTCCAGCAGGCTGCGCATGTCCTGCGCCAGCGCGTCCAGCCCGCTCCAGATGCCCAGCACCGCCTCGAGCGCTTCGCCCTCCAGGGGATAGCACTGCTGGCGCCAGTAGTCCTGCACGGCCTCGCGCCGCAGCTGCTCCTCGTCGGCCGCGAGTTCCTCGTCAAACAGATTGCCGCTGTCGAACGCATGCTCGCGCAGCATGCGCTGGCACCAGGCGTCGATGGTGAACACGGCCGCGTCGTCCATGGCCTCGGCGGCCATCGCCAGGCGCCAGGCGGCCTGGCTGCGCGCCGGGCCCTCGGGATGATCGTCCAGCAGGCCCTGGAGCAGCTGGTCGTGCGGCGCGGGCTCGCACTCGCCGCGAAAGCACTGCACGGCCTGCGTGAGGCGCGCGCGGATGCGGTCCGACAGCTCGCGCGTCGCGGCGCGCGTGAAGGTCATCACCAGAATCTCGGGCGGCATCAGCGCGCGCGGGTGGGCGTTCTCGCCGCCATGGCCCAGCACCAGCCGCAGGTAGAGCGCGGCAATGGTCCAGGTCTTGCCTGTGCCGGCGCTCGCTTCGATCAGGCGGCTGCCCCAGAGCGGGAAGTCGCGCGCATTCAATACATGGCTCATGCCGGCTCCAATGGCGAGAGATAGATCACCGGGGCAACGGCCCCCGGCTCCAGTATGTCCACCTGGTCGGCGAGCCACGCCAGCAGCGGCGCGTGCACCGCCTCGGCCAGCGGCGCGAAGCGCCCGTCTTCCAGCAACGCGTCGAAGTCGGGATACAGGCGCGCCCAGCAGGCATCGGCCACCTCGCCGGCATCGGCAAAGCCATCGCCGTCGTAGACAGTTTCCACGCGCGCCAGGTCGTCGCCCGCGGCGGCCGCGGCCAGCGCGGTCTTGAGCGGCAGCGGCAGCGGGGTGTCCTGGCCCGCCTGCCAGACCTGCAGCAGCGTCTGCAATTGCGCCAGCGCCTCGCCCGCCGGCATCGGCCGCAGCACCAGCGTCGCGTCGCGTCCCACGACGATGCCCTGCACCGTCACGCCGCAGCCCGCGGCCACCAGGCTGCGCAGATAGGGCCGCAGCACCGCCGCGGGCCGCACCTTGGCGCGGTTGTCGAGCAGCGCGCGCGCCTGCAGCTCGAGCCAGGCGGGCACGGCCTCGCCGTCGCGGTCGGGCACGCGCAGATCCTCGAGCCAGTCTTCGAACACCAACCCGTCCTGGGCGAAATGCAGGCGCTGGCGCTGCACCGGCCGATCGAACACGCGGCGATGCGCGAGCCACGACTGCAGCGAAGGCAGCACCAGCGCCTGCAGTTCACCGCGCTTGCGCGCGCCCAGCCCCGCCAGCGGCAGCGTGCCCGCGCGCTCGATGCGCGCCAGATGACCGGCCACGCGCTGCGCCAGCGGCACGCCCACGGCAGCCGCGGGCGCGGCCTCGATATCGGCCACGACCTGGGTCTGCAGCTGCTCGACCACGCCATAGCCGGCCAGGCCCTGCAGGCCAAATGCCTCCTCGTCGAAGTTCAGCGCGGCATCCTGGTCGAAGCGCACGTTCAGCCGGTTGCGGAAAAACGCCTGCGCCGGGTGGCGCACGAAACCATGGAGCTGCGCCAGCGTCAGCGGCACCGCGATATCGGGCACGAAGGGCGCGAGCGCGGGCACGGCCGGCGCAGCGGCGCGCGTCGCAGCGGCGCCCGTCGCGTCGGCATCTGACAGGTGCGCGGCGCGCCACTCGCGCGCATAGGTGCGCAACGGCGAATCGGGCGCGAAATAGCGCCGGCTGAACGGCTGCAACGGGTGCTGCAAGCTGCGCTGCGCCAGCAGGCTGCCCTCCTCGCCGCCTTCGCCCGTCCAGCCCGCGGCCAGATAGTCGCGCAGCTGCGACACCAGCACCGAGGGCGGCTGCTCGCTGTTGTCGCGCACGCTGCGCCCGGCCCAGCTGATGTAGAGCATGCGCCGCGCCGACAGCAGGGCTTCGAGCATCAGCTGGCGGTCGTCGTCGCGGCGCGCGCGGTCGCCGGCGCGCAGCTGGCCCGGCAAGGCCATCAGATCGAAATCGCTGCGCAGCGCGCGCCGCGGGTAGTCGCCGTCGTTCATGCCCAGCAGGCACACGACTTCAAACGGAATCGCGCGCATCGGCATCAGCGTGCAGAAAGTGATGCCGCCGGCGCGAAAACGGCTGTCGACCGAGGGCTGCTGCACGATGTCCAGCCAGGCCTGCTGCGCCACGACCAGCTCGACGGGGTCGTCAAAGCCGCCCAGTTCACAGACATCGAGCCAGCATGAGAGGGCGTTGTCGAGGGCCGCCAGCAGCGCGCGGTCGCCATCCGTTTCAGCTGCGAAGAAGTCCGCGAGCAGCTGGCGAAAGCGCTTCGCCCAGCATGCGGGATCGCAGGCGTCGCCGGCCAGCGCCCACCAGTCGAGCAGGCGTTCGAGCAGCGTGGCGAGCTGCCCCGCGAGCTCGGCGTCCAGCCCGCCAACTTCCGCATAGGGCTCGATCAGCGCCAGCCCGGACGCTTCATCGCGCAGCCCGCCACCGGGCGCTGCGCCATCCAGGGCGCCGCTGCCGCTGGCATAGCCCAGCAGCATGCGGTGCAGGCCGAACCAGGCGCTGTTTTGCTCGCCGCAGGCCTCGAGCCCGAGCGCGCCGCGCTGGCTGGCATTGAGCCCCCAGCGAATGCCCGCGCCGGCCATCCAGGCGCTGAGCTGGGGCAGGTCCTCGGTGTCCAGCCCGAAGCGCGCGGCCACGGCCGGCACGTCCAGCAGGTCGCGCAGCTCGCTGAGGCGGCAGCGCTGGCGCGGCAGGCGCAGCAGCCACTGCAGCGCCGCGACCAGCGGGTTGTTGTCGCTCGCGCTCAGATCGGCAATATCGAACGGAATATGCCGCGCATCGTGCCGGCCGTACTGCCCGAACACCGCGCGGATCGACGCCGCCACGCCCTCGATGGCCGGCACCATCACCACGACATCGCGCGGCTGCAGCGCCTGGCGGCCAGGCGGGGGCGGCGCGGCCAGCATTTCCAGCAACTGGTCGTGCAGCACCTCGAGCTCGCGCACGATGCTGTGCGCGCTGTGAAAGACGATCGAGCGGTCGCTGCGCGCGACCACGTCGCGTGGATGCTCGATCAGCGGCACCATGTCGCGGATCGCCTGCTGCACCTGGGCCAGCAACGGCGCCTCGGGGTCCACCTCCTCGTCGAAGATATCGACGCGCGGCAGCTCGGCTGTGGCGCCCGCGGGCAGCTGGGTCTCGAAGGCATCGAGCTGGCGCACATAGTCGCGCGCCTGGCGGCCCCAGGACGACAGCAGCGGGTGCGCATGCGCATGCATCATCTCCAGCGGCAGCGCGGCCAGGTCGCGGCCGTTCTTGAGCGGCTGGCGCCGGCGCTGCATGCGCAGCAGCTCGCGCCCGTCGATGGCATCGGCCCAGTGGAAGCGGCAGGGGTTGGGCACGGCCAGCAGGATCTGGCTGTGGCGCGACATGGCGGCCAGCGTCTGCAGCATCGACAGCGGCAGATGGCTCATGCCGAACAGCACCACGCGCCGCGCGATCGGACGGGAAAAAAGCGCGTCGCCCTCGAGCGCCGCGATGACCTGGCGGTGCAGCTCGGGGCGGGTGCTCGCGCGTTCGGTGTCGCTCAGGCCCGCCAGGATGCAGCGCCACAGCCTGGGCTGCCACCCCTGCTCCTCGGGCACGGGCAGGTCCGGCTTGCCCGGCGTGCGCAGCACGTCGCGCTCGGCGGCCCAGTCATCGAGCCAGTCGGAGCGGTAGATCTG
>JBEVDH010000168.1:0-21817 GCA_040514115.1 Comamonas sp.
GGTTCTTGGCCGAGTAGGCCAGCTTCACCGGGGCTTCGAAGCCGGGCACCAGGCGCTTGTAGCTGTTGGTGCCGGGGTTGGTGATGGCGTTCAGGGCACGGGCGTGCTTGATGATGCCGCCGATGTAGTACAGCGCGTAGTCCGACAGACCGGCATAGCCGTCGCCGGCAAACAGGTTCTTGCCGTCTTTCCAGATCGACTGGTGCACGTGCATGCCCGAGCCGTTGTCGCCGGCGTAGGGCTTGGGCATGAAGGTCGCGGTCTTGCCATAGGTGTTGGCAACGTTCCAGACCACGTACTTGAGCTGCTGCGTCCAGTCGGCGCGTTCCACCAGCGTGGAAAAGCGCGTGCCGATTTCGTTCTGGCCGGCGCCCGCCACTTCGTGGTGGAACACTTCGACCGGAATGCCCAGCGATTCGAGGATCAGCGACATCTCGGCGCGCATGTCTTGCGTGCTGTCGACGGGGGGCACGGGGAAGTAGCCGCCCTTGGTGGTGGGACGGTGACCGCGGTTGCCCGAGTCGAACTTGGTGCCGGTGTTCCAGGGCGCTTCGTACTCGTCGATCTCGAAGCTCACGTGGCCGGGTTCATTCGTCCAGCGCACGCCGTCGAAGATGAAGAATTCGGGCTCGGGTCCGAAGTAGGCGGTATCGCCCAGGCCCGATGCCTTGAGATAGGCTTCGGCGCGCTTGGCAATGGAGCGCGGATCGCGGTCATAGGCCTTGCCGTCGGTGGGCTCGATCACGTCGCACTGCAGGAACAGCGTCGTTTCTTCGAAGAACGGGTCGATGTTCGCGGTATTGGGATCGGGCATGAGCTGCATGTCCGAAGCTTCAATGCCTTTCCAGCCTGCCACCGAGGAGCCGTCAAATGCATGGCCCGAAGTGAACTTGTCTTCATCGAAGTGCGACACAGGCACGGTCACGTGCTGTTCCTTGCCACGGGTATCGGTGAAACGCAGGTCAACAAACTTGACCTCGTTCTCCTTCACCATCTTCATCACGTCTGCAACGGTCTTAGCCATCAGGGTCTCCTGCAAAAACGGCTTGTTCAAAAAATGTTGCGGTACTTCAAGCAGTTTGCGTGCCAGCTTCGGTCACGCCCGCCCTGCTCTTTCCGCTGTGCCTCGCCCCGCCCGGGCTGAAGCACCGTCCCGGAGCATCCATGGCACTCACCAAAGCAGTGCAGGCCAGGAATGACGGAAAACCTTACATATCTCGCACCACTTCGGTGCTCCAATTGGCACCAAATGAGTGCAATCCCTCAATCAGTGCAGGCCAGGCCGCGTCCACCGCTGCGACCGACCCCTTGATGCCCAGCTCGATGTGGGCCCCATGCACCGCATGGTCCACGCTGGGCAGGCTGAAGACACGAATGTCGCCATGGCCCGCCTCGAGCTGCTGCATCAGCGGCGTGAGTGTAGCCTCTCCAATGCCAAATACCAGCACCGATCGCTCCTGGCGCGCAGCGCCGTGAAACAGCGGCGCGTAGTGCTGGTCCAGGACGCTTTCCACCATCGGCCAGGCCATGACCGGAAAGCCCGGTACGAAATGCACTGCCCCGCCCGCGCGGCCGGCGCAGGAAAAGCCCGGAATCTTGTTGTAGGGGTTGGCAATGATGCTTGCGCCCTCGGGGAAGTTGCCCATCTGCAGCCGGTGCACGTTGTCGGGGCGCGCGGGCTCGAACAGCTCGCCCTTTTCCAGGGCGACATCGCGCATCCGCTCCTCGATCAGCGCCACGGCCTGCGGATGCAGCGCCAGCGGCACGCCCAGCGCCTGGGCCGCGCACTGGCGCGTATGGTCGTCGGGCGTGGCGCCAATGCCGCCAAAGGAAAACACCACGCTGGCGCTGTCAAAAGCACGCGCCAGTGCCGCGGTGAGCCGCGGGCGGTCGTCGCCCAGGTATTCGGCATGGGACAGAGACAGGCCGCGTGCGCCCAGCAGCTCGATCAGCTTGGACAGGTGTTTGTCCGCGCGTTTACCCGAAAGAATCTCATCGCCAATGATGATGGCGCCAAACTGCAAATCCATGAACTCTCACTTCCAGGGGGGAGAAAGGGGCGGTGCGCCGCTCGGGTCGTGCGGGGCCAGGGGCGGCACCACTTCCGCGGCATCGACGGGCTGCGGGCCGGCGCGCAGCCGCTCGAGCGCGGCCAGGCAGAAATGGGCGAACCACAGCGAGGAAAACGCAAACACCAGCGCGTAGATCCAGATGGCCAGCGGAATCAGCACCCAGAATGCCGCCAGGAACAGCATGCCCGAGGCCCAGACGATGGCCGGCGCCGCACCCAGGTAGCCACAGACCACGCCCATGGCCATCAGGCTGTAGCGGTGGCGCAGGAAGATCACATGGCGCTCGCGCTTGCTGGCATGTTCGGCCAGCGCATCGAAAGCCATCACGCGGTAGGTGAGCCAGCCCCAGATCAGCGGCGGGATGACGAGCACCAGCGGCGGCACGAACCACAGCGGCACCGAGAGCACCAGCGCTATCAGCGCTACCAGCGTCGAGCCCAGCGACCAGGCAAGACTCGCCATCACCGAGCCGCCCTGCTTGCGCTCGAGCTGGGCAAAGCGCCGCTCGGCCACCAGCCGCACCAGCGCGGGCGCCATGCACAGCGCCACCAGCAGCAGCGACAGCACCACGATGATCGGCATGCCCACCAGCACCACCAGCACCGGCGCGATGGCCGCCGCGCCAAAGCCCATGCCGCGCGCCTGCAACCAGCCCCAGACGGTCTGCAGCCAGCTGGCGCCGTCGAGCAGCCCCTGGACCCACTGCACCGCAGGCCCCCAGAAGAAGTAACCGAGCACGGCGGACAACAGCGCCATGAACAGCAGCGGGACGAGGGACCAGAGGATCACCCGTTTGTGCAGGCAATAAGCTGCCGCACGCCAGAAGGAGTCGATAAGCAGTCGCATACCCGCTAGCATACCGGTTGCACGCGTCAAGCGCGATCGAGCAAACGCAGTACTCCACGCCACTGCTGGCTCCAGAAGCCCTGGCCATAGTCGCGCAGGCGGCCCTGGGCGTCGGGCTCGACTTGATCCCGCACGCCGGTAGGGTCATAGCGCAACTCGAAATTCGCCGTGCCGAACAGCATGTCCCACCAGGGCAGCAGCACGCCGAAGTTGTTGCCCCCGAGCCGCCGGCGCGTGCTGCCGCGCGCCTCATGGCCGATGCCGATGGTGTGGTGACGGCGGTGAAAGCGCGGGCTGACCCACAGGCGCTCGCCGATGCGTCCAAACCACAGTCGCAGGTTCGCGTGGTGCAGGCTTTCGCTCAACTGGGTGATCGCGACAATGGCCAC
Organism: Comamonas sp.; assembly: GCA_040514115.1. Classification (GTDB taxonomy): domain Bacteria; phylum Pseudomonadota; class Gammaproteobacteria; order Burkholderiales; family Burkholderiaceae_C; genus Comamonas. The sequence continues at coordinate 3,308 of JBEVDH010000168.1, forward strand.
GAACTGGCCCGGCGCCAGGCCGATCAATTGCGCCACCAGCACGATGATGCTGTCGCGCAGCAGATCGTCGAGCAGATGGTTGCGGTTGTCGCTCCACATCGTCATTTGCCGCTGCGAATGGTGCAGCGCATGCAGCTTCCACCACCAGCCGATCTGGTGCTGGCCGCGGTGGATCCAGTAGTCAAGCAGGTCGAACACCACCAGGTACAGCAGCAGGCTGACCCAGGCCACATCGGTGATGCCAGGCCAGAGATTGTCGAGATGGTAGGTGGGCAGGCCCCAGACACGCAGCGTGCCGATCAGTTGGTCCCAGAGCGGGTCGATCGAGAAGAACAGCGCGATGCGAAACAACCCCAGCCGATGGACCAGCGTGTAGAACATGTCCACGCGGATCGCGCGCCGGTCGGTCACGGCCTCCACGGGCCACAGGCGCTGCAGCGGCGCGATCAGCAGCCCCATCACAGCCAGCTGTATCAAGCCGACCAGCAGCCAGCCCGTGGCCGTGTAGCCATCTTCGAGCAGATGCGCCATTCCCAGGCCGAACAGCAGCGGCTGCACCACGCCTTCAAACAGCTGCTGCTGCACCGCGTTGAACCAATCGACCAATGCCTGCATTACCTGCTCTCCACTCAACGCGATTGATCTATCCAGCGCGGGTACTCGGGGTGTTTTTCAAGCGTGCGAAAGCAAAAGCCCTGCTGCTTGAGCCCGACCAGCAGCGGCTCGAGCACCGCGGGTGCCCACGCATCCTTGCGCGACCAGATCCCGAGATGGGCCAGCAAGATATCACCGCTGCGGATGCGCTGCAGCGCCTGGTCTAACAAGGCCTTGTTGCTGAAACGCTCACTGGGCAGTTCGTCGCCCAGGAAACCCGCGGGCGACCAGCCGACATGCGCCCAGCCGCACGAGCGCGCCGCGGCCAGCAGCGCGGGCGAAGTCTTGCCGCCGGGCGCGCGAAACAGCGGCAGCGGCTTCTTGCCCGTGATGTGCTGGAGCCGGTCGGCGGCCTGCGCGATCTCGGCGCAGTAGCCCGCGGCGCCAAGCGTATAGGTCTGCCCTTCGCGCGGGCCTGCGGACGGCTTGATGCGAAACGCAGGTGCAGCGGCCGTGCCCACATCGCCGCGCCAGTAGGCATGCGACCAGGTGTGCGAGGCAAACGCATGGCCTTCGGCGGCGCGCGCGCGCCACCACGGCGCCCAGTGCTCGCCAAGGCTGCCGTCGCCCTCCTTGGTGGCCTCGTTGGCTGCGAAGAAGGTCACGTGTACCTGCTGGCGCTTCAATACCTCGGCCACCAGCGGCGCCACGCCCATATGGCCGGTGTCAAAGGTCAGATACAGCGGCTTGCAGGCATCCTGGGCCCAGGCGCCAAAGGAAAGGACGCTGGCGGCCAGCATGCCGGCAGCCAGCAGCGCGGTGCGGCGCAGCTCCATGGCTCAGCGCGGCGCGTGCGCCAGCGTCCAGACGCCATGCGGCGACTTGCCGACGTTGACCTGACGCACGACCTTCTTCTCCACGGTATCGATCACCGACAGCTTGCGCGCCCAGCGCGAGCTCACATAGATGTAGCGGCCGTCGGCCGACACCTCCATGCAGTCTGGGCCACCCGGCGCGGAATAGGTGTCGACCAGCTGCTGGGTCTGCATGTCGATCTTGCCGATGGTGTTGGCCACGCGGTTGCTGACATAGAGATGGCGCTTGTCGCCCGCGGCGCGAAACGCATGCGCGCCCTTGCCGGTCTTGATCAGCGCCAGGTTGCGCGGCGGGCCCGCGGAGATGTCGAACACTTCCACGCTGTCGCTGCCCGTGAGGCCGATATACAGCCGGCGCCCGTCGGGGCTGCCGTAGATGTCGGCGGGCATCGCGCCGGTGCGCACGCGCGCCGTGATGACCTGCGTGGCCATGTCGATGGCCACCAGCTCGTCGCTGTCCTGCATCGTCGAGTACAGCGTGGCGCTGCGCGCGTCGATCCAGATATGGCTGGGCGTCTTGCCCGTGACCACGCGCTTGGCCAGCACCGGCTGCTGGCCATCCCAGCGGTAGAAATCGATGTGGTCAAGCCGGTTGGCGGCCGTGACCAGCCACTTCATGTCGGGGCTGAAGCGCAGGTGATAGGGGTCGGAGATGTCGCGCACGACGCGCTGCACCTGGGCCGTGCGCGGGTCGAGGAAGGTCAGCGAATCGCCCAGCGCATTGGCCACGATCAGCGATTTCTCGTCGGGCGTGAGGTAGAGATGGTGCGGCTCCTTGCCGGTCGGGATGCGCGCGATCTCGACCCAGCGCTCGGGATCGATCACGCTGACCGAGGCATCGAGCGAATTGAGCACGAAAATGGGAGGGGCCTTGGCCGTGGCCGGGGCAGGAGCGACCGGGGCCGCAGGCACCGCCTTGGCCGGGGCCGCAGGGGGCGCCGCCAAGGCGGCTTTGACTGCCAGCCCGGTCAACCCGATGAATGCCAGCGCAGCACGTCGCTGCTCGAAAGAATTGCGCTTCACAAACCACCGCTTTCTAGAGTGGATGCAGTGTATCGCCAGCCTGCCTGGCGTGCAGCCGCACCCCGGAGCCCACTCGACGATGTTAGCTAAAACCAACAGTGCGCCAATATGCAAAAAGACCGCCGAAGCGGTCTTTTTTCCATCGGCAAAAGCTTACAGCTTCCACTTTTCCAGGAGCTTTTGCGGCCCCAGGTTGTCGTAGCTCTCGAAGGGCTGGTGGATCCAGGGGTTGGTCGGCAGGAATTCCACCGAATAGTCGGCCTTGAAGTTCGACAGGCCCTTGGTCCAGATCACGGCGCTGCGCAGCTCGGTGATCGGCGCGTAGTTGCTCTTGAGCATTCCCACCACGGCATTGAGCGTGTGGCCGGAGTCGGCCAGATCGTCGACCAGCAGCACGCGCCCGGCGATCTCGCCCTTGGGCGTGGTGATGAAACGCGCGAGGTCCAGATGGCCCTGCACCGTGCCGGCTTCGGCGCGGTAGGAGCTGGTGGACATGATGGCCAGGGGCTTGTCGAAAATGCGGCTCAGGATGTCACCCGGACGCAGTCCACCGCGTGCCAGGCACAGGATGGTGTCGAATTCCCAGCCCGACTGGTGGATCTTGAGCGCGAGCTTTTCGATCAGGCCGTGGTATTCGTCATAGCTTACGTACAGGTGGTTACCGTCTTCGGTCAACATGGAGCGTTCCTGTGGGGGTTCAGCCGGCGTTCAAGCCGCACTGTAGGGGTTGTGCATGAGAATCGTGTGATCGCGGTCCGGGCTGGTCGAGACCATGGCGATCGGCACACCCGTGACTTCGGCAATGCGGTCCAGATAGCGGCGGGCCGAGGCCGGCAGCGCGTCGTAGTCGGTCACGCCGACGGTGGTGTCGGTCCAGCCAGGGATGGTTTCGTAGATCGGCTTGCAGCGCGCGATGTCGTCGGCGCCCATGGGCAGCAGGTCGATGGTCTCGCCATCGAGCTCATAGCCCACGCACAGCTTGAGTTCCTCGAGGCCGTCCAGCACGTCGAGCTTGGTGATGCACAGACCGGACAGGCCGTTGACCTGCGCCGAGCGCTTGAGCAGCGCCGCGTCGAACCAGCCGCAGCGGCGGCTGCGCCCCGTTGTCACGCCCTTTTCGGCACCGATGGTGCTCATGTGATAGCCAGGCGTGCCTTCCTTTTCCCAGTCGAGCTCGGTGGGGAACGGGCCGCCGCCAACGCGCGTGCAGTAGGCCTTGGTGATGCCCAGCACGTAGTGCAGCAGGCCGGGGCCCACGCCCGAGCCGGCGGCGGCATTGCCGGCCACGCAGTTGCTCGAGGTCACATAGGGGTAGGTGCCGTGGTCGACGTCGAGCAGCGTGCCCTGCGCGCCCTCGAACAGCAGGTTGCCGCCGGCCTGGTGGGCTTCGTTGAGCTCGCGCGAGACGTCGGCCATCATCGGCTTGAGCAGCTCGGCGTGGCGCATGGCTTCGTCATAGACCGCATCGAACTGCACTTCGCCGTCGACGATGTAGGGCTTGAGGCCGTCGCCGAAGGTGAAGTTCTTCGAGCCCAGCACATGCACCAGGATGTGGTTGTGCAGCGCCAGCAGCTCGCGCAGCTTGGCGGCGAAACGCTCGGGGTACTTCAGGTCCTGCACGCGCAGCGCACGGCGCGCGATCTTGTCTTCATACGAAGGGCCGATGCCGCGGCCGGTGGTGCCGATCTTCTCGGTGCCGCCCTGCTCGCGCGCGGCTTCGCGCGCCACGTCCAGCGCTGCATGGAAAGGCAGGATCAGCGGGCAGGCTTCGCTCACGCGCAGGCGGTTGCGCACCTGCACGCCGGCTTTTTCCAGGCCTTCGATTTCCTCGAACAGCTTGGCCGCCGACAGCACCACGCCGTTGCCGATATAGCACTTGACGCCGGCGCGCATGATGCCGCTGGGAATCAGGTGCAGCGCGGTCTTGACGCCGTTGATGACCAGAGTGTGACCGGCATTGTGACCGCCCTGGAAGCGCACGACGCCCTGGGCGCTCTCCGTGAGCCAATCCACCAGCTTGCCCTTGCCTTCGTCGCCCCACTGGGTGCCGACGACGACCACATTGCGACCTTTGCTTGCTTTCATATTCAAATCCGATGAATTGTCAAATGCCGGAAACGGCTTGTACGACCCATTGACCGGCGACTTGCACCAGCTCTCGGTCACAGTGAAATTCGTCCACTTCGCTTTCGTGGCCCGGCAGGATGCAGACCACGGTCTCGCCCTGCTGGCGCAAAGTGGCAATGGCCGCGCTCACGTCCCGCGCATCGCCCCAGGGCGCGCGGATCGCGGCCTTGAGGGCGCGCGTGGGGACGACGCCAACCAGTTGCTTGATATCCAGGCTGAAGCCCGCCGCGGGCCGGTTGCGGCCGAACACCGCGCCGACTTCGTCGTAGCGGCCGCCGCGCACCAGCGCATCGCTGGCGCCGGGCACATACATGGCAAAGCGCGTGCCGCTGTAGTAGCCATAGCCGCTCAGGTCAGCCAGGTCGAACGTGACGTTCACCCCTTCGAGCCGTGCGGCCAGCCACTTCAGATGGGCCAGCACCTCGGACACGCCGGGCACGCCAGCCAACGCCCTTTCGGCCTCGTCGAGCACCTGCACGTCGCCATACAGCTGCAGCAGCGCCTTGAGGCCCTCGCGCGAAGCCGTGGGGAAGTCGCGCGTCAGGCGCGCCAGCTCGCTGGCGTCCTTGGTCGCGAGCGCGCCATGCACCGCATGCAGCACCGGCACCTCGAGCGCCACGCCGGCCAGCAGGCTGCGCACCACGCGCACGTCGGCCATGTCGACGCTGACGTTGCTGACCTGGGCGCTGCGCAGGCAGGCCAGCGACAACAGCAGCGCCTCGAGGTCGGCCTCGAGCCCGGCATGGCCGTAGATCTCGGCGCCGAACTGCAGCGGCTCGCGCGTGGCACGGGGACGGTCGGGACGGGTATGGAGCACCGGGCCGCAATAGCACAGGCGTGTGACGCCACGGCGATTGAGCAGATGCGCGTCGATACGGGCCACCTGCTGGGTGGTATCGGCGCGCAGGCCCAGCGAACGTCCGGAAAGCTGGTCAACCAGCTTGAACGTCTGCAGGTCCAGTGCTTCGCCGGTACCCGTCAGCAGGGACTCCAGATGCTCCAGAAGGGGGGGCATGACCAGCTCATACCCGTAGCTACGCGCCGTATCGAGCAGACCTCGACGCAATTCTTCGATGTGCCGTGCCTCGGAAGGCAATACATCGGCGATGTGATCCGGCAGGACCCAAGCAGACATGGAAAAATGGGAGGCTGTTAAAAACGCGATTCTACGGGATCATGGTGGCTTCCCACTCTTCCATGGCCCCATGGCCTATGCATTGCCCACGTTATTGCTTGCAATGGCACGAGACTCCTGCTGGCATCGGCGTTCCGGCGCTGCAATGCACAAAGGGGCCGAAGCCCCTTTGATGGTGTGCGCGCGGCCAAAGCCGCAGGCTTACCTCGCGGGCGCCGCACCGCCGCGCATGGCCTTGAAGAATTCCGACGAGGACGGGTCAAGCACCATCACGTCGCTTTTCTTGCTGAAGCTCGCCTTGTAGGCTTCGAGGCTGCGGTAGAACTGCGCGAACTGCGGGTCGCGGCCAAAGGACTCGGCATAGACGCGCGCGGCTTCGGCATCGCCCTCGCCCTTGATCTTCTGCGCATCGCGGTAGGCGTTGGCCACCGTGACTTCGCGCTGGCGATCGGCATCGGCGCGAATCTTCTCGCCCTCGGCCGCACCGGTCGAACGCAGCTCGTTGGCCACGCGCTTGCGCTCGGCTTCCATGCGGCGATAGACCGACTCGGTGATCGATTCCGCATAGTCGACGCGCGTGATGCGCACATCGACCACGTCCATGCCCCAGGGCTTGGCGCCGCGCACGGACTCGAGCACTTCGCGCTTGACGTCGGCCATCAGCGTTTCGCGCTTGTCGGCCAGCAGATCCTTCACCGTGCGCTTGTTGATCTCTTCCTGGAACGCGTTGCGCACCACGCGGTTGAGCTGCATCGTGCCCGCGGCTTCATCGAGGCCGACGTTGCGGATGTACTCCGAAGGCTCCGAGATGCGCCAGCGCACGTACCAGTCGATGACCACGCGCTGCTTCTCGGCCGTCAGCATGGGTTCGGTATCGGTGCTGTCGAGCGTCAGCAGACGCTTGTCAAGATAGCGCACGTTCTGGAACGGCGGGGGCATCTTGACGTGCAGGCCCGGCTCGGTGATCACGTCCTTGATCTGGCCAAGCGCATAGACCACGCCGAACTGGCGCTGGTCGACAACAAACAGCATCGAGCTCAGCAGGGCCAGCACGACCAGCAGGCTGGTGACAATAAATCCGACTCTGTTCACAAGAATCTCCTAGCGGGCATCGCGTTCGCGCGAGCGGTTGTTGTCGCGCGCACGGACTTCATTGGGGGAAGGCACGGTGGCCGCGCCCGGGACGGGAGCAGCCGCTGGCGCGGCGGCCTCGGCGGGCGCTGCGCCCTGGCCGGTGGCCTGCATGATCTTGTCCAGCGGCAGGTACAGCAAATTCGAGCCCTGGCGCGAATCGACCAGCACCTTGGTCACGTTACCGTAGATCTGCTGCATGCTTTCCAGGTACAGCCGGTCACGCGTGACCTGCGGCGCCTTCTGGTACTCGGTCAGCAGCGAGCTGAAGCGCTGGCCGTCACCCTGGGCCTGGGCCACGATACGTTCCTTGTAGCCCGCAGCTTCTTCCTGCATGCGCGAGGCCACGCCGACAGCGCGCGGCACGACATCGTTGGCATAGGCCTGGGCTTCGTTCTTGGCGCGCTCGCGCTCCTGCGCGGCCTTGAGCACGTCATCGAACGAGGCCTGCACCTGCTCGGGCGGACGCACACCGCTTTGCTGCAAATTGATGCCGACGACTTCCACGCCCACCTTGTAGCGATCGAGAATGACCTGCATCAGATCGCGCACGCGCGGCGCGATCTGGTCGCGCTCATCCTGCATTGCCGCATCCATGGACATCTTGCCGACCACTTCGCGCACCGAGGTTTCGGCCGCCTGCACCACGGCCTCGGCCGGATTCTTGCTCTCGAACAGCCAGGCACGCGCATCGCTGAGGCGGTACTGAACGGCGAATTTGATCTCGACGATGTTCTCGTCGCGGGTCAGCATCGCCGACTCGCGCAGCCCCGTGCTCTTGATCACGTTGTCACGACCGACATCGGTCGAACGCAACTGCGTCACGAACACCAGTTCATGGCGCTGAATGGGATAGGGCAGTCGCCAGTTGAAACCCGCGTTGACCGTGCTGCGGTACTTGCCGAACTGGGTGATGACGGCCTGCTGGCCTTCCTGCACGATGAAGAAGCCCGTGGCCAACCAGATGGCGACCGCGATACCGGCGATCAGGCCGATGCCCGCACCCGCGTTCTTCATGTCGGGCTGGAAACCCCCGCCCTTGCCGCCATTGGGCGGCTGCCCGTTGCCGCCGTTCTTGCCACGAAACAGGCCCGAGAGCTTGCGGTTGAGGTCACCCCAGAGCTCGTCGAGATCGGGCGGAGTGCCCTGCGGCTGGCGGTCACGGCCATTCGCGGGCGGCGGCAGCGGCCGGTCGGCGTCAGGCTTGGAGCCACCCGAATCCTTGTCGTCGCCTCGGCCCCAGCGGGGATCGTTCAGGTTGAACATCCCCCGAAGGCGCTTGGGCAGCAGCGCCCAACGGGGCGTGCGGTGTGAAAAATTCATGCGAAAAGTCTCAAGTATTTTGCAAAAAGACAGGGATCCCTTCGGCATTTTGCCCAGACAGGGCTTGGCGCCTCATAAATCAGCGGGTATGTCGGGGGTCTTATCCGCCCCCTTTGCGGCCAGCACGTGGTCCGTGAGCAGCTGGCGCAATGCCGGCAGGCCCTCGCCCGAGCGCGCGCTGACAAACAGCCGCGGCACGGCTTGGCCATCCCATTCGTAGCTGTCCTGCAGCAGCACGGGCCGCTGCTCGGCAGCCACGGCATCGAGCTTGTTGAAGATCAGCAGCTGGGGAATGCCATCGGCGCCGATTTCGGTCAGCACCTTCTGCACTTGCGCTATCTGCTCGGGAAACGCAGGGTTCGACGCATCCACCACATGCAGCAGCAGGTCGGCATCGACGGCCTCCTGCAGCGTGGCCTGGAACGCATCGACCAGCCCGTGCGGCAGATCGCGAATGAAACCCACGGTGTCCGACAAGGACACAGATTGGCGCGCATCGCTCAAATACAACTGGCGCGTGGTGGTGTCGAGCGTCGCGAACAGCTGATCGGCCGCATAGGCGCCGGCCTTGACCAGCGCATTGAACAGCGTCGACTTGCCGGCATTGGTGTAACCGACCAGCGAGACGTTGAACACGTCGCGGCGCTCGCGCTGGCGCCGCTGCGTGGCACGCTGCTTCTTCACCTTGGCCAGCCGATCGCGCGTGCTCTTGATCGACTTGTCGATCATCCGGCGGTCGAGCTCGATCTGGGTTTCACCCGGGCCGCCGCGCGCGCCGATACCGCCGCGCTGGCGCTCCAGATGCGACCAGCGGCGCACCAGCCGTGTGGCCAGATATTGCAGGCGGGCCAGCTCCACCTGGAGCTTGCCTTCATGGCTGCGCGCGCGCTGGCCAAAGATCTCGAGGATCAGCAGGGTGCGGTCGGTGACCGGCATGTCCAGGTGGCGTTCGAGGTTGCGCTGCTGGGCCGGGCTCAGCGCCTGGTCGAACAGCACTTCCTGGGCGCCATGCATCTGCGCGAGCAGGCGGATTTCATCGGCCTTGCCGCTGCCCACAAACAGCGCCGCATCGGGCGCCTTGCGTTTGCAGGCCATGCGGGCCACGGGGTTCAGTCCCGCGGTCTCGGCCAACAGGCCAAGCTCTTCGAGCTCGGCATCAAAATGGGGAAGCCCGAAATCCACACCGACCAGAAGGACCGGTGTGGTAGAGCCGTTGGGAGCGTCAGAATTGACCATGGAATTCTCCGGTCAGCACGCGACTCCCTGAAACCAGGAAAAAGACTGGGGGGTGCAATCTCAGGCGCCAGCGGCTTCGTTATCTCCGGCGGTTTCGGCCGTGGAGAAGTTCACGGCGCGGCCGGGAACAATGGTGGAAATGGCGTGCTTGTACACCATCTGGGTGACCGTGTTGCGCAAAAGCACGACGTACTGGTCGAAAGATTCGATCTGGCCCTGCAGCTTGATGCCGTTGACGAGATAAATAGACACCGGAACATGCTCGCGACGCAGCGCGTTCAGGAACGGGTCTTGGAGGAGTTGGCCTTTATTGCTCACGATATTCTCCGTGTTCAAGGAGTGTTGTTGTAAACCGACACCTTACCACAGAGCCTTGCGCGGCCCGGATCACCCGGGTTTTGCAAGGCCTTGGCAGGTGTCATTTGTCCTTGTCGGCGTACGGATTGGCCGAGGTCTTCAATTCGATGCGCAGCGGCGTGCCCACGAGATTGAACTCCTTGCGAAAGCGCCCTTCCAGAAAACGCTTGTACACATCGGTCACGTGCTCGAGCGAATTGCCATGGATCACGATCACCGGCGGGTTCATGCCGCCCTGGTGCGCGTAACGCAGCTTGGGCCGGAACATGCCACCGCGCTTGGGCGCCTGGAACTGCACGGCCTCGAGCAGCAGGCGCGTGAGCACGGGCGTGGACATCTTGCAGGTGGCTGCCTTGTGCGCCTGGGCAATTGAGGTCCAGACCGGGCCCAGACCCTGGCGCTTGATCGCCGAGATGAAGTGCATGGACGCGAACTTGAGGAACGACAGGCGCGACTCGATCGAGCGCTGCAGCAGCTCGCGCTGGTATTCGTCCACCGCATCCCATTTATTGACCGCAAGCACCACGGCGCGACCGCTTTCCAGGATGAAGCCCGCGATATGCGAGTCCTGCTCGGTCACGCCCTGCGTTGCATCGATCAGCAGCAGCACGACGTGGGCCGACTCGATGGCCTGCAGCGTCTTGACCACCGAGAACTTCTCGATGGCTTCGAAGACCTTGCCCTTGCGGCGCAGGCCGGCGGTGTCGATCAGCTCGAACTTCTGGCCGTTGCGCTCGAACGGCACGGAAATCGCGTCGCGCGTCGTGCCGGGCATGTCGAAGGCGACCAGACGCTCCTCGCCCAGCCAGGTGTTGATCAGCGTCGACTTGCCGACATTGGGCCGGCCGGCGACCGCGAGCTTGATCGGGCCGAGCTCGCCGTCTTCCAGCGATTCCTCTTCGGGATCGGGCAGATTCAGGGGCTCGAGCGCGAGCTCGACCAGGCCACGAATGCCCTGGCCGTGTGCCGCCGACACCGGGTGCACCGCGCCCAGGCCAAGCTCATAGAACTCGGTGAGCTGCACGCCTTCGAGCATGCCTTCGGCCTTGTTGGCGATCAGCAGGCAGGGCTTGCCCAGCCGGCGCAGGTACTTCGCGATGTCATGGTCCTGCGCGGACACACCGGCGCGCGCATCGACCACGAAGATGACCACATCGGCTTCGGCCACGGCCTGCTGCGTCTGCTTGGCCATTTCCTTGAAGATGCCGCTGGTTGCGTCGGGTTCGAAGCCGCCGGTGTCAATGACGATGTACTCGTACTTGCCCTGCTTGCCCTGGCCGTAATGACGGTCCCGCGTCAACCCGGCATAGTCGGCGACGATCGCATCCCTCGACTTCGTAAGCCGATTGAACAGCGTCGATTTGCCCACATTCGGGCGCCCTACAAGGGCAATAACTGGCTTCATCCCCACATACCTATCAATCCGGCCGGAAGCCGTACACGCCACCATTGCGCGTCACGACCACCAGCGTATCCGCAGCCACCACCGGTGCTGCAGCAATCCCGGAGTCATCGGTTGTCAGGCGGTTCAGCGGGGAACCATCCTCTTTGGACAACAAATGCACCAGACCATCCTCATCACCCACCACCACCGAGCGTCCCAGCACCAGGGGTGCCGTGAGCTTGCGCAGTTGCAGGCGATCCGTTGACCACAGGCGGCTGCCATCGGCACGCCGCCATGCGATCACTGTTCCATTTCCTTCGGCGCCGACAATGCGCTCGGCGTCGCCGCCCAGGCCCTGCGCGCCCCGGGCCGGCTGGGCCCATTGCAGACGGGCGCTGGCCGCATCGACGCAGGCCACCGAGGCCTGGAAGGTGCGCGCGCACAGCTGACTGCCGTCACGGTTCATCGGACCCACCAGATCGACCAGGCGCTCGACATCGTTGGTGCCGCGCGGGCTCGCCAGCGGCGCCTCCCACAGTACCGCGCCGTTGTCGGGGTTCAGGCCCACGAGCCGGCCTGCAAGGCCGGCCAGCAGCGTGTCGCCCACGGCCGTCAGCACGCCCGCCTGGCGCAGCACCAGCGATTCGCCGGTACGCTGCTGCACCCAGAGCTGGCGTCCGTCCTCGGCATCGAAGGCGGTGAGCGCGCGGTCGGCGGTGAGCACGAACACGCGCCCACCGGCCACCAGCGGCGGCGTATACGAGGCCGCGGCCAGGCGCTTGCGCCAGACTTCGCGGCCCTGCGCGAGCAGCACCACTTCATTGGAGCGCGTCACCACGGACTGCAGGCGTTCGTTGCCGCCCACACCGGCCGTCAGTGGCTGGCCGACCTTGGCCTGCCACAGCGAGGCACCCGAGTTGGCGTCCAGCGCCTGCAGGCTGCCGTCGAGGCTGGCCAGCACCACGGTGGCGCCATGCACACCCACCACCAGCGGCAACTGCCCCAGCGGCGCGATTTTAGCCGTCCACATTTTCTGCACCGGCAGCAGGGCCACATTCGGGCCCAGATCCGCGGGTTTGACCTTGGAGCTCCAGAACGCACAGCCGCCAAGGCTGACGATCAGGCCCAGGGTACAGAGGCTGCGCACCAGGCGCTTTGGCAGGCTGCGGGTCATAGTTTGGCTTCCGTTGGGCTGGGCTGGGCTTGCACCTGCACGCCCAGCGCGTTGAGCTTGAATTCCACCAGACGGCGGTAATCGACCTGGCTGTCAAAGGCCTTGTAGGCCTTCTCGTACTCGGCCACGGCCTCGGTTTTCTTGTCCTGCAGCGCGAGCGCGTCGCCGCGGCGGTCGGCGGCCACGGCCGCAAACTCCGCCGGGAACGCGGCCGACAGCTGCTGCAGCGCGGCATCGGGTTGCTTTTGCTCGATCAACACCGCGGCCAGGCGCAGGCGCGCGAGCGACTGCAGGCCGTTGTCGCTGCCCTTGTCCGCAACCCAGGTCAGTGCTTCCTTGGCCTGGTCCCATTGACCGGCGTCGGCATAGGCCTTGGCGGCCAGCAGGCCGGCCTGCGCCGCCTGATAGGTGCCGCCATAGCCGCTCTTCAAATCCGCGAGCGCCTGGCCAACACGGTCGAGCTGCTTGCCTTCAACGGCCTGCGTCACCGCGTCGGACAGCGCCGCGGCCTGCGTGGACTGCCGCGCCTGCCAGTATTGGTAGCCATTCCAAGCCGCAAAAGCGCCAAACACGACAATCAGGGCACCCGTGATCGGGGTGCCCCATTTGTTCCAGAAATGCTTGAGCTGGTCAAGTTGCTCTTGTTCTTCGAGGTCTAGATGTTGAGCCATGGATGTGCCGGGTGTTTTCAGTCGGTTGATTGTAGAAGGGTCGCCCACTGCGCCACCGCGTTGAGGGATTGCGTGGTCTGCGCACCGCTGCCATCGCGCAGCGATTTCACGGTGACCTGGCCCTGTGCAAGCTCGTCCGCGCCAAATACCAGCGCAAAGCGCGCGCCGCTGGCATCGGCTTTCTTGAACTGCGACTTCATGCTGCCCATGCCTTCGCCGGCGCCGCCCGTGGGGCTGTGCAACTGCACGCTGACTCCGGCGCCGCGCAGCGCCTGGACCACGCGGCTGACCTGCGCCAGCGCCGCGGCATCGGGCACCACCGCGTAGGCGTCGGGCACGGGCGCGTCCGTGGCCAGGCCCGCTTCCTTGACCAGCTCCAGCACGCGCTCGACGCCCAGCGCCCAGCCCACGGCCGGCGCGGCCTTGCCGCCGATCTGCTCGATCAGGTAGTCGTAGCGCCCGCCGCCGCAGATCGTGCCCTGCGAGCCGAGCTGGTCGGTGATGAACTCGAACACCGTGAGGTTGTAGTAATCCATGCCGCGCACCAGGCGCGGGTTGATGCTCCACGCAACGCCATTGGCATCGAGGATCGAGGTGACGGTGTTCAGGTGGGCCAGCGAGGCTTCGCCCAGGAAGTCCAGCAGCCGCGGCGCGGCCTGGACCATGGCCTGCATGGCCGGGTTCTTGGTGTCGAGAATGCGCAGCGGATTGCTGTGCAGCCGGCGCCGGGCTTCTTCGTCGAGCAGCTCGTGGTGCTGCTCGAAGTAGGCAATCAGCGCCGCGCGGTGCGCCTTGCGCTCCTCGGGCTGGCCCAGGCTGTTGAGCTCCAGGCGCACCTGCTGCAGGCCCAGTTCCTTCCACAGCGCATCGGCCAGCAGGATCAGCTCGGCATCGACTTCGGCGCCCTGAAAGCCCAGCGCCTCGGCGCCGATCTGATGGAACTGACGGTAGCGCCCGCGCTGCGGACGCTCGTGGCGGAACATCGGGCCCATGTAGTACAGGCGCTTGCCGCCGTCATACAGCAGATTGTTTTCCACCACCGCGCGCACCACGCCGGCCGTGGCCTCGGGACGCAGCGTGAGCTGCTCGCCGTTGAGCCGGTCTTCAAAGGAGTACATCTCCTTTTCCACGATATCGGTCACCTCGCCCAGGCCGCGCACGAACAGCGCGGTCGGCTCGACGATGGGCGTGCGGATATTGCGATAGGCATAGCGCTGCATCAGGCTGCGCACCTTGCCCTCGAGCCATTCCCAGCGCGCGGAATCGGGTGGCAGGATGTCGTTCATGCCTTTGACGGCAACAATCTTTCCCGGCTTGGGAGAGGCTTTGGTTTCAGTGGTCACGGCAAAAATGGGAGAAATGAAAGGGCGGGCACAGGGCCCGGGCAGCGCGCCGAAACCGGCTACTGCACCGCAGCGCCATAGCGGCGCTGCACATACTGGTCGACGAGCGCGTGGAATTCCTCGGCGATATTGTCACCGCGCAGCGTGAGGGCCTTTTCGCCATCGATGAACACCGGCGCCGCGGGCGCCTCGCCATTGCCCGGCAGGCTGATGCCGATGTCGGCATGCTTGCTCTCGCCCGGGCCGTTGACGATGCAGCCCATGACGGCCACGCGCATGGCTTCGACGCCGGGGTAGCGCAGGCGCCAGATCGGCATTTGCGAGCGCAGATGGTCGTCGATGCGTTTGGCCAGCTCCTGGAACGTGGTGCTGGTGGTGCGCCCGCACCCCGGGCAGGCCGTGACACTGGGCACGAACATGCGCATGCCCAGGGACTGCAGGATTTCGGCGGCCACGACCACCTCCTGGGTGCGCGCCTCGCCGGGCTGGGGCGTGAGCGATACGCGAATGGTGTCGCCGATGCCTTCCTGCAGCAGCACCGACAGCGCGGCGGCCGAGGCCACCGTGCCCTTGGTGGCCATGCCGGCTTCCGTGAGGCCCAGGTGCAGCGCGTAGTCGCAGCGGCGCGAGAGCTCGCGGTAGACCGAGATCAGGTCCTGCACGCCGCTGACCTTGCACGACAGGATGATCTGGTTGCCGTCCAGGCCCATGCTTTCGGCCAGTCGCGCGGAGTCGATGGCCGAGGTGATCAAGGCTTCGTACATCACCTGGCGCGGATCCCAGGGCTGGGCGCGGCGCAGGTTCTCGTCCATCAGGCTGGCCAGCAGTTCCTGGTCCAGGCTGCCCCAGTTGACGCCGATGCGCACCGCCTTGTCGTAGCGCGCCGCGGCTTCGATCATCTGGCCGAACTGCTTGTCGCGCTTGTCGCCCTTGCCGACGTTGCCGGGGTTGATGCGGTACTTCGACAGCGCCTTGGCGCATTCGGGGTAATCGGTCAGCAGCCGGTGGCCGTTGTAGTGGAAGTCGCCGACCAGCGGCACGTTCTCGCCCATGCGGTCGAGCTGTTCGCGGATATAGGGCACGGCCGCGGCGGCCTCGGGCGTGTTCACGGTGATGCGTACCATCTCCGAGCCGGCCTGGGCCAGCTCGCGCACCTGGATCGCGGTTTCAATGGCCTCGACGGTGTCGGTGTTGGTCATCGACTGGATGCGCACCGGCGCGTCGCCACCCACGGTGACGACGCGGTCGCCCCAGACGACGCGCGCCTGGCGCGAGCGCCGTGCGGCGGGAGCGGACATGGGAATGGGCTGGGGGTTGTTCACTTATTTCACCTCGAAGCGTGCGACGTTCTTGCCCTGGGCCGCTGCCACCAGGTCAAAGGCCTGACCGCGCACCTGCAGCGTGGTCGCATCGACGCGGCCCACCACCACCTGCACCGGAAGCTGGGCCGAGACCTGCACCGACTCGCCGGCGTTCAGCGTCTTGTTCAGCACCACCGCGCCGCGCGCATCCTTGACCTGCACCCACGACGTGGCCTTGGCGTTGAATACCAGAGAGGCTTGTCCGGGCAGCGCCGGGGCCGGCTCGGTAGCCGGCGATGCGCCAGTGGCTGCCGGGGCAGCTGCGCCCGCCGGCGTTTCGCCCACAGGGGCCATCGGCAGCGCTGCGGCGGCCGGCATATCAGCGGCCGGTGCCATCGGTAGCGCGGCCGCGGGTGCGGGCACGGCCTGCACCGGCTGGCTCACTGTCGCCGGCGCCCCATCGCCTGCACCGTCGCCATCGAACATGCCGCTGGGCAGGAAGTAGACGGCCGCCGCGCCCAGCAGCAGCACGATCACCGCGCCAATGGCCTTGCGCGAAACGCCGCCGCTGCCCGCCGCCATGCCGGCACTGCGGCCCGCGCGCTCCTTGATCGGCGCGTTCAGGTGCGTGCGCTGCGCGTCGAACCCCTTGTGCGTGCTGCGCGGCAGCTTGTCGAGCACCGGCTGCGGCGCCACGCCCAGCGTGCGGCAGATGCTGGAAGCAAGCCCGCGCATGAACACGTAATCGGTAAAGGCCGCGTAATCGTCGGCCTCAAGCGCCTCGAGCTTGTGCACCGGCACCTTGAGCGCACCGGCCAGCGCTGCCACATGCAGCCCCGCGGTCTCGCGCGCCTGGCGCAGTTGCTGCCCGGCCGTTGGCTGCACGCCCACGTCCCCCTGTTGCGTCTCCAAAACACCGGACATCGGCAACTCTCTCTCACTCATTGAATGCACCCCGTTGATAGGCCAACCACTGACGCGACTCCGGATAACGCCTGCCCAGCGGGCCGGCCAGCTGCTGCATTGCCAGCTGATCGTCCAGGGCACGCTCGATCTTGATGCCCAGCCAAAGCGACTCGGCATTGGCCTGCTCGCTGTTGTTCAGGCGACGAATGTAGAACCGCGCACGCGTCACTTCCCCCTGAACATACAGCACGTTGGCCAGGTTGTAGGTGACAACCGGATTGCCGGCGTCCATTTCGGAGGCCTTGAACAGCGCCTCCTCGGCCAGCTTGTGCTGGCCCGCGCTTTCATGGCACAGGCCCTTGGCCATCCAGGTCTTGGCACCGGCCTGGTAGCGCGGCTGCGCCAGCGCGTCGTTGAACAGCTGGTCGGCCTGCGCATAGCGCTTTTGCTGGCACAGCAGCCAGCCATAGTTGTGCATGACGTTGGCATCGCGCGGCGCCAGCGCCAGCGCGCGGCGAAAGCCGTCCTCGGCCAGCGCCGGGTCGCCCAGCTGCATGTAGATCAGGCCGCGCAACTGGTGCGCCTCGGCATAGTTGGGGTCGGTGGCCAGCGACTGCTTGATTTCATCCAGCGCGATCTCGGTCTTGCCCAGCTGGAAATAGCTGCCCGCAAGCTCCATGCGGATGCGCGCGCGGCGGCGCACTTCGCTCTCATCGGAAGGCGTGACCATGTCGCCCTGCGCGTTGCCGTCGCCGGCGCTGCGCAGGCCGCTCGCACAGCCCGTGAGCAGCACCAGACCCAGGCAGGCGGCAAGCGCCCAGCCCCGGTATGAAGTGGCCCGCCGTGCGATATTTTCAGGATTCATGCCATATCCCTCAGGGAGCAGGAGCAATCGTGATGGTGCGGCGCTTGGCCATGCGCTCGGCGGCGCCGGTGCGGTCCTTGACATCGCCGGCGAGCTGACCGCAGGCCGCGTCGATGTCGTCGCCGCGCGTCTTGCGCACCGTGGTGACGATGCCTGCCTGCGACAGGATGCGTGCGAACTCCGTCACCTGGGCCGCGGGCGAGCGCAGCAGGCCCGAGGCCGGGAACGGGTTGAAGGGAATCAGGTTGAGCTTGCACCAGGCACGCCCGCCACCATGGCGGCGCACCAGCTTCACGAGCTGCTCGGCATGCTCGGGCTGGTCGTTGACGCCGTCGAGCATGCAGTATTCAAAGGTGATGAAGTCGCGCGGCGCATGTTCGAGATAGCGCTCGCAGGCCTGCATCAGTTCCTCGATCGGGTATTTGCGGTTGAGCGGCACGAGGTCGTCGCGCAGCACGTCGATGGGCGCATGCAGCGACACCGCCAGCGCCACCGGGCAGTCCAGCCCCAGGCGGTCCATCATCGGCACCACGCCGGAAGTGGAGACCGTCACGCGCCGGCGCGACATGCCGTAGCCATGGTCGTCAAGCATCACGCGCAGCGCGGGCACCAGCGCCGAGTAGTTCTGCAGCGGCTCGCCCATGCCCATCATCACGACGTTGGAGATGACGCGCTCGCTGCGGCCCAGGCGCTTGCGCAGCGCATGCTCGGCAAACCACAGCTGGGCGACGATTTCGCCCGTCGTGAGGTTGCGGCTGAAGCCCTGGTGGCCCGTGGAGCAGAAACGGCAGCCCACGGCGCAACCCGCCTGGGACGAGATGCACAGCGTGCCGCGGTCGTCCTCGGGGATGAACACGGCCTCGACCGCATTGCCGGCCCCCACGTCAAACAGCCATTTGACGGTGCCGTCCTTGGACACATGCTCGGTGATGACCGGCAGCGCCGTGACATGGGCACGCGCCTTGAGCTTCTCGCGCAGGGACTTGGCGAGATCGCTCATTTGTTCAAAGTCGCTCGCACCGCGCTGGTGTATCCAGCGAAACAGCTGCGTCGCCCTGAAACGCT
>JBEVDH010000179.1:0-10992 GCA_040514115.1 Comamonas sp.
TCGTTGACCCAGACCACGCGCCCCGAGTGGTCGGCCAGGAACATGCCCTGGCTCATGCTCGAGAACAGATGGAACATCGAGCGCGCCGCGAGCGCCAGGATGCCGTCGGCATCCAGCGGCAACCCATGGGCCACGGGCGGAAGGGGGTCGCGAAGCGCAGACGTCTCAGGCATGAGCGCGATGGTAACGCCCCGGCCCCGACCAGGCGCTGTCGAAGCCCGGCAATCTATGTGGCGGTGACCACAACCCGGTTGCGCCCTGCGTTCTTGGCGCGGTAAAGCGCCTTGTCAGCGGTTTCGATGAATGCGCCCGCCGTCAGATCGGCCGCCCCCAGGGTGGCCGACGCCACTCCCCCGGAAACGGTGACGATGCCCTGCTCGCTCGCGATATGGCGCAGCGCCAGCCGCTCGACCTCCTGTCTGGCCGCATTGGCGACTTCTCGTGCCCCGTCGGCAGCGGTGTCAGGCAATATGACGATGAATTCCTCTCCCCCGTAGCGCGCCAGCACATCTCCCGGACGACGCAGGGCCGTGGCAAGAGATGCCGCGACCAGGCGCAGGCACTCGTCCCCGGCAGGATGACCATATTGGTCGTTGTAGGCCTTGAAGTGATCGACGTCGAAAAGCACTATCGAAACCGGGCGGCGGTAGCGCCGGCTCTGTCCGAGGATTTCTTCGAATCGAGCGTCAAACGCCCGGCGGTTCAATATCCCGGTGAGGCCGTCGTGTTCCGCAAGGTGGGCAAGCTGGGCGTTGGTCTGCACGATCTGCTCGTGGGCTGCGCGCAGGGCGCGGTCGGATGCCTGCCGCAGTTTCATGCTCTTGATGACGTACCGCGTGGAAAGCCCGATGACCAAGACCATCAGCAACACCGATGCGAGCTGAACCTGCGCGGCATCGCGCCACTGCGACAGAATCTCCTGCTCGGACAGCGCGATGGTGACGAAAAGCGGGTTGTTGGGCAGATGCTCGAACACCGCGAGACGCTTGATGCCATCGATGGGCGAGATGATCCTGGCCATTCCGGCACGCGCACTGTGGACCGCTGCCATCAAGGGGTCGTTGGGGATCAGTCGCCCCAGGTCTTCGATGGCATACGGACGTCGCAGGACAATCGTGCCATCCGCCAGGCTCAACGACATGGCCCCGCTGGCGCCAATATCGAAACCATTGAGCAGCTTGAGGATGTAGTCGACGCGGATGGTGGCCAGCAAGACCCCGGCGAAGCGTCCGTCGGCGTCGTCGATCCGCTTCGAGACCGGAACGATCCAATCCCCTGTCGAACGGCTTTTCACCGGCTTGCTGATCAAGACCCGGGAGCTTCGGCTCTCGCGGTGAAAGGCGAAATACTCTCGGTCCGCGTTGTTGGCATGGAGCGCCTGCACGGGTTGGGTGTGCACCAGCCACTGGCCATCGGCGCCGTAGACAAAGAGCCCATGGAGATATTCCGCACGGCTGAGATGCGTCACCATGATGGGCTGAAGTGCCTCCAGGGCCAAAGGCGTGATCTCACCGCGCTCGATCATGAAAGCCAGCGTGTGAAGCAAACGGTCCACGTCGCTGAAAACGCTGTCCAGCTGGTTTGCCACCGAGTGGCCGAGGTTCTTCGATGTCTTGCTGGCCTGCGACCAGGCCGCGTCATAGGCCCGCGACGCGCTCCACACGCTGGTGGCGATCAACACCACCGTGAGAAGCGCGAGAAACACTCCGGCCGCGAGAAAGGGCCGGCCGATGGGGTCGGGCAATGTCTGCCCGTCCCGCTCAACACCTGAGTGGGTGGATTTCATGTGGAAGCTGCATCGAAAGGTGGCTGAATTTCCGCTTCAGCGTTCGATTGGATGGCCCCGTTTTTCCTGGAGGCCGAGTGCTTCAAGCATAACCAGTTGCCAGCCCCGGCGCGCCGCCATCGTCGGCCTGGGCACTCAGATGCGCTGGTCCAGCACCTGGCCCGGTCGGGAAATGAAAAAAGCCCGCGAGAGTCCCGCGGGCTTGAGAGGCAAATGCCGAACGACTATGCCCGGGTGCGCCGCTGCAGCAGGCGCGGCACGATCAGCACCGCCAGCACGATCACCAGCAGCGCCAGCGACATCGGGCGCTGCAGGAAGATCAGCCAGCTGCCCTCGCCGATCGACACCGCATTGCGCATCTGCGCCTCGGCCAGCGGGCCCAGGATCATGCCGACCACCACGGGCGCCGTGGGGAAATCGAAACGCCGCATCAGTACACCCAGCAGGCCGATGCCATAGAGCAGGAACAGATCGAACGCGCTTTGCCGCATGCCGTACGCACCGACCGTGGCGAAAATCAGAATGCCCGCATACAGCTGCGGCTTGGGGATCTTCAGCAACTTGACCCACAGGCCCACCAGGGGCAGGTTCAGGATCAGCAGCATCAGATTGCCGATGTACAGCGAAGCGATCAGTGCCCAGACCAGCGTGGCCGAAGTCTGGAACAGCTGCGGGCCGGGGTTGATGCCGTAGTTCTGGAACGCGCCCAGCAGCACCGCGGTGGTGTTGGACGTGGGAATGCCCAGCGTCAGCAGCGGAATCAGCGCCGCCGTCACGGTGGCATTGTTGGCGGCCTCGGGGCCGGCCACGCCTTCGATCGCACCTTCGCGGCCGAACTCGTCGCGGTTCTTTCCCTTGGCCAGCTTCTTCTCGGCCGCATAGCTCAGGAACGTGGGAATCTCGGTGCCGCCCGCGGGAATGCAGCCGAACGGCGTGCCGATGAGCGTGCCGCGCAGCCAGGCCGGAATCGACCGGCGCCAGTCGAGGCGCGTCATGTGCACGCGGCCCATGTGGTTCTGCGTGTCCTTCGTGCGGCCTTCGTACAGCGCCGCATACAGCACCTCGGCCACGGCAAACAGGCCCACGGCGACCAGCACGATGTCGATGCCGTCAAGCAGCTCCATCTTGCCGCCGGTGTAGCGTGCTGCGCCCGAGATCTGGTCCATGCCGATACAGCCCGCGGCCAGGCCGATGAACAGCGCCGCCATGCCACGCACCCGGCTCTGTCCCAGCACCGCGCTCACGGTGGTGAACGCCAGCACCATCAGCATGAAATATTCGGGCGGACCGAGCTTGACCGCGAAGTCGGCCACCGTCGGCGCGAACAATGTGACCACCACGGTGGCGATCGTCCCGGCGAAAAACGAGCCGATAGCGGCGGTGGCCAGCGCCGCGCCCGCGCGCCCGCTCTTGGCCATCTTGTTGCCTTCCATGGCCGTCACCATGCTGGCCGTTTCCCCCGGCGTGTTCAGCAGGATGGAGGTGGTCGAGCCACCGTACATGGCGCCGTAGTAAATGCCGGCAAAGAAGATCATCGAGGCGGTGACCTCGACCTTGGCGGTGATCGGCAGCAGCATGGCCACGGCCACGGCCGGACCGATCCCCGGCAGCACGCCCACGGCGGTACCGAGCGCACAGCCCACCAGGGCCCAGAGCAGATTGCCCGGCGTGATGGCCGTTGCAAAGCCCGCCATCAAGGCATCAAGAATTTCCATTACAGCCACCCCGTCCCGGTCAGACCCGGCAAATTGATCGCCAAAAACTGCGTGAAGACCCAGAACACCGGCGCCGAGATGCACAGGCCGGTGAACACATCGACCGCCCAGGTGCGTGGCTCGCGCGCCTGCGCCTGGCCCGCCGCGCGGCGCAGCCCCTGCACTGCCAGCACATAGCACAGCGTGCAGCTCAGGATGAAGCCCAGCGTGGTGATCAGCGCCGCATTGAGCAGCAGACCGGCCGAGACCCACACGGCTGCCGACCAGTCCGCGCGCGGGCTGCCCGTGGGCACCGCCATCGCGCGGTAGCCGCCGCTGCGCGCCTCCCACACCAGCAAGCCGCCGCACAGCGCCAGCACGGCCGCGCAGACCCAGGGCAGGAAGTTCGGACCCACGCCGCCGTAGCCGGCATCACCGGGAATGCTCAGCGCGCCAAATGCCAGGCCGGCTGCGACCAGCAGCACGCCCGCGCCCACCGCGGTCTGCAGTTGCACGCCGGGAACCGCACTGGCATCGGGAGGGGAAATATCGGAGGAATCGGGGGGGCTGGGATCGGTCATCGGCATACCTGCACCAAACGCGCGCCGGGTGAAAAACCCCGGCGCCATGAAAAAACCGGCGGCACGCCGCCGGTACGGGCCCGGCCCCGCATGCGCTGGGCATGCCGGGCCTCGGGCTGGGGGTCAGACCATGCCGGACTTGACCATCGTCGCGCGCAGGCTGGCAAACTCGTTGTCGACAAAGGAGCCAAACGCATCGCCCGCGAGCCAGGCCGCGGTCCAGTCGTTCTTCTTCATCGACTCGGCCCACGACGGGCTCTTGACAGCCTTGTCGAGCATCGCCACCAGCGCGTCGCGCTGCGCACGGCTGATGCCCGGCGCGCCGTACACGCCGCGCCAGTTGCCGATTTCCACGTCGATGCCCTGCTCCTTGAGCGTGGGCACGCTCGAGCCCGCCAGGCGCTGGGCCGAGGTCACGGCAATCGGCTTCATCTTGCCGGTGGCGATGTATTCGGCAAACTCGCTCATGCCGCTGCCGCCGACGGTGACATTGCCGCCCAGGATCGCGGAGATGGCTTCGCCGCCGCCGCGGAACGCGACGTAGTTGATCTTCGACGGGTCCACGCCCACGGCGCGCGCAATCATTGCCGCGGCAATGTGCTCGGTCGAGCCGCGCGAGCCGCCGCCCCACTTGATGCTGCCCGGGTCCTTCTTGAGCTGGGCCACCACATCGGCCATGGTCTTGTAGGGCGAGTTGGTCGGCAGCACGAACACGTTGTATTCGCTCGTCAGGCGTGCCAGCGGCGTGGCCTGGGTCAGGTTCACCGGCGGCTTGCCGGTGATGATGCCGCCAAGCATCACCGCGCCCATCACCATCATCGCGTTCGGGTCGCCCTTGCTGCCGTTGACGAATTGCGCCAGGCCGATGGCACCGGCGGCGCCGCCCTTGTTGTCATAGGTGACCGACGAGGCCACGCCCGCGTCCTGCAGCGCCTTGCCCAGCGCACGGCCGGTACTGTCCCAGCCGCCGCCGGGGTTGGCCGGCAGCATCATCTTGACGGCCTGTGCGGCTTGCGCGCTCAGGGGCAGCGCACCGCCAACGGCCAGCGCGGCCAGGGAATGAAGGAAGGTATCTCGGCGCATGTTGTCTCCTGGGTTTTTTTCGAAGTCTTGCCGCGCCATCATGCGACAGCGACCTGTCAAAAGGCTGTACGCAAGCCTAGGTGTAATCCCCTAAAGCCGCCCCGACCAACACCGCGAATTCCGGGTCGCGCCCGCCAGGTGCTAACCTCCGCCCCCATGCGCCTGCTGCTTGTAGAAGATGATCCCGCCATGCGTGCCACGCTGCAGCGCACGCTTGCGCGCCGCGGCATGCAGGTGCGCACCGCGGCCGATGGCCCCACGGCGCTGCACGAGTGGCAGACGGGCCTGCCCGACACCGTCGTGCTGGACCTGAGCCTGCCCGGGCTCGACGGCCTGCAGGTGCTCGCGGCCGCACGCCAGCAGGGCCTGCGCACGCCGGTGCTGATCCTCACCGCGCGCGACAGCGTCGGTGACCGGGTGCTGGGCTTGAACGCCGGCGCCGACGACTACCTGACCAAGCCCTTCGACCTCGATGAACTCGAGGCCCGGCTGCGCGCGCTGCTGCGCCGCAGCACCGGCTTGGCCAGCCCGCCCGCGCACGAGGAATCGGTGCTGGGCGCGCTGCGCTATGAAAAGCAAAGTGGCGCGCTTTACGCCTGGGGCCAGCCGCTGGAGCTGACGCCGCGCGAGCGCGCGCTGGTGCAGGCGCTGATGGCGCGCCCGGGCCATGCGGTGGCCAAGGAGCGGCTGTTCGCACTGGTGTTCCCCGGCGAAACCGAGGTGCAGTACGAAGCCGTCGAAGTCGTCGTCTATCGGCTGCGCAAGAAGCTCGCCGGAACCGGCGTGACGCTCATGACGCTGCGCGGCCTGGGCTATCTGCTCAAGGCAGACGATTGAGCGCGATGGCCAGCGCGCGCGTGCGTCCGGCCTGGTCGCTGCGTCGGCAGTTGCTGGTGGGCATCCTGCTGCCGGTGCTGCTGCTGATCGGCTTCAACACCTGGAGCCTGCACCAGCAGACGCTGGCCGCGCTCAACACCGCGTACGACCGCACGCTGCTGGCCTCGGCCAAGAGCATCAGCGAGCAGCTGGGTGTGTATGGCTACGACGAAGCCGCCGAACTGCGCGCGCTGGTGCCCTACTCCGCGCTGGAGATCTTCGAGGCCGACAACCAAAGCCGCATGTTCTACCGCGTCTCGACCATGGGCGGAGAGATGGTGTCGGGCTTTGCCGAGTTGCCGATGTGGCGCGGGCGCATCCCGCAGCGCCCGCCCTATGCGGCGCTGGTGGACTTCTACGATGCGCAGTTCCGCGGCGCGCCGGTGCGCATGGCCGTGCTGCTGCAGCCCGTGGCCAGCTCCGAAGGCCGGGGCATGGCGGTGATCCAGGTGGCCGAGACGCTCGAGCTGCGCGAGGCCCAGGCCTGGCCGATCCTGTGGCGCACGCTCGCCAGCCAGGCATTGCTGGTGGCCGTGATCGCGCTGATCGTCGTGCTGGTGGTGCAGCGCGCGACGCAGCCCGTGCGCGCTCTCAGTGCCGCGCTGCAGGCGCGCCGTCAGGGGGATCTCAGCCCGCTGGATGCGCCCGCGGCCGCGCGCGAGCTGCAACCACTGGTACAGGCCACGAATCAGGTCATGCAGCGCCTGCGGCTGCTGCTCGCGCACCAGAAGCGCTTCGTGCGCGATGCCTCGCACCAGCTGCGCACGCCGCTGGCGGTGCTCAAGATTCAGGTGCAGTCGGCGCAGCGCGGCGATGTGCCCGCGGCGCAGGCCTTTGCCGAGATCGGCGCGACGGTCGAACGGGCAACGCAACTGGCCAATCAGATGCTGGCCCTGGCGAAGGTCGAGCAGTTGCGCCAGCAGGCCGAACCCGCACAGCCCGGCGCCTGGGACGAGATCGTGCGCGAGATCGCACTGGACCTGTCCCCGCTGATCGCCGCGAAGGACCTCGACTTCGAGCTGCAGGCCGCGCAGCAGGTCAGCGTCGATGCGCATGGCTGGATGCTGCGCGAACTCACGCGCAACCTGCTGCACAACGCCATCCACCACAGCCCCGCATCCGGCTGGCTGCGCGTGCACCTGACGGCGATGCCGGAGCCGGGCGGCGTCGGCACCCTGGCCCATCTGTGCATCAGCGACAGCGGGCCAGGCATCAGCGACGAACTCGCCCAGCGCCTGTTCCAGCCGTTTTCCGCAGGCGACCTGCAGGGCGGCTCGGGCCTGGGCCTGGCGATCTGCCATGAAATCGTGCAGGCGCTGGGCGGCCAGCTGCAGCTGCGCAACCGCAGTGCTGCGCATGCCTCCATTCCCGCCGGGCTCGATGCCGTGGTCCTGCTGCGTTGCCGCGACGCAGTGTCCCACGAAGGCCACAGGGGCACTTCCGTGCCCCGCGATGAACAGGCACAATTTCAACCATGAGTGAACTGCAAACCATGCGTCTGGACAAGTGGCTCTGGTGCGCGCGTTTCTACAAGACGCGCAGCCTGGCCGTGGAAGAAATCGGCAAGGGCCGGGTCACCGTCAACGGCCTGCATGCCAAGGCGGCGCGCGAACTGCGCGTCGGCGACACCCTGTTCCTGCGCCAGGGCCCCGTGGCGCGCACCGTCATTGTGCGTGGGCTTATGCCCGGGCGCGGCCCGGCAAGCATTGCCCAGGGCCTCTACGCCGAAACCCCCGAGAGCCTCGCCGAGCGCGAGCGCCTGGCCGAACAACGCCGCCTCGCGCCCGAGCCGGCAAACACCCTCACCGACGGCCGCCCCACCAAACGCGACCGCCGCGACATCGACCGCACACGCGGCGCCCAATGGAACGACCGCTGGAGCGCATCGATCGATTGAGGGCCGGTTTAGCTGTTCTGTGTGGATTGAGGCTGTCGGTAGTTATGGTTCATCCTGAGCCCATCGGAGGATGAGCGACCTTACTTCAAGTTACCGTTCGTCCTGATCCTGAGCCTGTCGAAGGATCGAAGGATGAACGGCCTTCCTTGGCGCCACCGTTCGTCCTGAGCCCGTCTAAGGATTAACGCCCCCTTTCGAGCTACCGTTCGTCCTGAGCCTGTCGAAGGATGAACGGCCCCACTCAAGTCCTGCCTGCCATGGGTTCGTTGAATCCCTCGAGCCTGCTGACTATCCGCATCCTCCCCCTGCGCGCGGCCCGGCGCCATCACCAGCAACGCACCCGGAATCGGCCCTTCCCCTGCACCGTCTCCACACCTGCGCGCCCTGAGCCGCCAGAAACAGGCCTGCCTGACACAACCAGACTCCTGCGCTTGCAGCCCAAGCGCAAAGGCGGGCATTCCAAGGCTGCGCGCAGGGCGCCCCCGCGGCCCGGCCATCGCCCAGACGGATGGGCAACCAAAAACGCGAGCACCCTTCGGCCGTCGGTACTGCATCTGCGCTTCGAAGTGCCGGGAAATCACGCGTTCAACTTGCTTTCAAGCTCTCATTTTTGAGGCATCCTACGCATCTCGTGCGTGGTCCAAACCACGCGCCTCGCGGCACCTGTGTCGCGCGGCTTCCTTGCCTCCTTGAATGACGGTCCTCGGGCCGAGAACGCAGTGAATTCTGGTCAGTCCCTGGCGCGCTTGACACGGCGCGTCGCCCTTGCCGCCGCACTGATCGCGGCGGCGGCGGTTTCCGCCAAGCCCTCCCCCCCCATCACTGCACTGCCGGCCAACGCGTTTGCGGACTGCCCGGCATTCTTCGTCGCCGGCCATGTGCCTGCACCGCCGCCCGGCGTCGGCAAGCTGCGCGCGCTGTGCTATGACGCGTTTGCCGTGCTGCACAACGGTGAAAGCAAGACCCCCGTCTATGTGGTGCAGCGCCTGAATCGTGCGCTGGTCGATGACGCCGATGAAAAGCGCACCAACAAGTTCTTTGCAGACGCGCGCCTGCCGCGCAGCGAGCGTGCCGAACTGGGCGACTACAAGCGCTCGGGCTACTCGCGCGGTCATATGGCGCCTGCCGGCGACATGCCCACCGCCCAGGCCATGGCGCAAAGCTTCTCGCTGGCCAACATGGTGCCCCAGGCCGTCAAGCACAACTCCGGCCCCTGGGCCCGCATCGAGAAAGACACCCGCAGCTACGCCCACCGTGCACAGGGCGACGTGTTTGTCTTCACCGGCCCGGTCTTCGACTCCGGCAGCAGCGCGATTGGCAATGGCCAGGTGCGCGTGCCCACCCACCTCTACAAACTGGTCTACGACGCCACCACCCGCCGCTCCTGGGCCCACTGGCAGGCCAATGACGACGCCGAACGCGTCTCCAAGCCCATCAGCTATGAGGAACTGGTCCAGCGCACAGGCATCCAGTTCCTGCCGCAAGCGATCTGGACCACCTCACGCTGAAGTGGTGCAACCCTGTCTGGTTAGCTCAGGACGGTAAGGAACCGTTTCCCCGGATCCTGAGCTTGTCGAAGGATCGAAGGGTAAACAGCCACCCGGAAGACCAAGCATGCACTACCCTGGGCTGCGCAATCTCGCGGCCAGGTGGCTGTATCCGTCAACAAACCCGTTCACGGAAAACCCGGCAGCCCGCCTATCCCCTGAGCTTCTCCAGATCTTCGGCAGTCAACCACCGCCACTGCCCAGGCGCCAGATCGTCAGGCAGCTCCAGGCTGCCAATGCGCGCCCGGTGCAGCCCTTCCACGCGATTGCCCACCGCGGCCAGCATGCGCTTGACCTGGTGGTATTTGCCTTCGGTCAGCGTCAGGTCCAGCACATGGCTGTCGATCAATTCACAGGCCGCTGCCTTGACCGGCTTGGGATCGTCATCAAGAACGACACCCGCCAGCAACCGGTCTACCATCTCCTGCGTCACCGGGTGCTTGGCTGTCACGCGGTAGACCTTGGGCACATGCTTCTTGGGTGAGCTCATGCGATGGATGAACTGACCGTCATCGCTGAGCAGCAACATGCCAGTCGTATCCTGGTCCAGCCGGCCCACAGCCTGCAGGCCCTGGATCGCACTCTTGCACGGCCGCTGGCGCAGCGGCGGCGGCAGCAGCGTATAGATGCTGGGATAGGTCGACGGCTTTTGCGAGCATTCGGTGCCCGCCGGCTTGTGCAGCACGATATAGCCCTTGGCGTGATATTCCCAATCCACACCCTGGACGCGCATGCGCAGCCCTTGGGGATCGAAATCAGCCGTCGAATCCGTGCATTTGACCGGCGCGGCCAAGGCGTCATCCCCTGAGTAGATTTCCACCCAGCCTTGCTGCACCAGACCGGCACATACACGACGGGTTCCAAACCCTTGCGAATAAAGAATGTCTTGCAGTTGCATGGCGAAATCCATCGATCAATTAACAGCGTCCCCATAAGGAGACCACATGCTCATCAGGGCAGAAAACCCACCCTGAAGCATTTCATTTTCGGAAAAAGAAAAACCCCCAGGGCCGTTAGGCACTGGGGGTTTTCTTGCTGTAAGAGCCTGACAATGACCTACTTTCACACGGGAACCCGCACTATCATCGGCGCAAAGTCGTTTCACTGTCCTGTTCGAGATGGGAAGGAGTGGTGCCAACTTGCTATGGTCATCAGGCATAACTTTTTGCTTTGGCCTTCATTTTGTCGAAGGCTTCAGCGAATTCATAGAGTTTGAAATCAGATTTATTTTGACTGCGCCTATTGGCATAACTAGTCTTTGTTCCCGCTCGGGGATCAAAGTTATAGGGTCAAGCCTCACGAGCAATTAGTATTGGTTAGCTTAACGCATTGCTGCGCTTCCACACCCAACCTATCAACGTCCTGGTCTCGAACGACTCTTCAGGGGGGTCAAGCCCCCGGCAGATCTCATCTTGAAACGAGTTTCCCGCTTAGATGCTTTCAGCGGTTATCTCTTCCACACTTAGCTACTCGGCAATGCCACTGGCGTGACAACCGATACACCAGAGGTGTGTCCACTCCGGTCCTC
>JBEVDH010000213.1:0-24579 GCA_040514115.1 Comamonas sp.
CCGAAACAGTCAGTATGTCTTCGACGGCCGACTCGATCACGGCAAAGGTGATAGCGCCCAGGGACTGCGATTGTGCGCCATCGGCAATGGTCTTTGGCGTTGGAATGCGCACCAGCGCGCCGCTGCGCAGCGATTGCTGGCCATCGTTGCCGGTTTCGGGCTCCACGCCATACACACGGCAGTTTGGCGCCAGGGCCTGCGCCGCCAGCAGGCTGCCCGACAGCAGGCCGCCGCCGCCCAGGCAGACAAACAGGTAGTCGAGATCGGGCACCTCCTCGAACAGTTCCTTGGCCACGGTGCCCTGGCCTGCAATCACATCGGCGTGATCGAAGGGCGGGATCAGCGTCATGCCGCGCTGATGCGCCAACTGCGCACTGATCGCTTCGCGGTCTTCGGTGAAACGGTTGTAGGTCACCACCTGGGCGCCGTACTCGCGCGTCGCGGCCATCTTGGCGGCGGGCGCATCTTCGGGCATGACGATCACCGCAGGCATGTCCAGCAAGCTGGCCGACAACGCAATCGCCTGCGCGTGGTTGCCCGAGGAAAAGGCCAGCACGCCGCCCTTGCGCTGCTCCTCGGTGAAACGCGACAGCGCGTTGTAGGCACCGCGGAACTTGAAGGCGCCCATGCGCTGCAGGTTCTCGCACTTGAAAAACAGCTGGGCGCCGAGCTGCGCATCGGCCGTGCGCGAGCGCGCGACCGGGGTGCGGTGGGCGACCCCTTCGAGGCGCCTGGCGGCGGCTTCGACATCGGCGTAGACAGGAAGGTGCAAGGTGGTGGAAGTCATGGCGCGATCCTGCAGGTGAAGGTGGCTTCCATGATAACGAGCGCTGCCTGCGTCTGCGCGGGCTTAACGCTTCTTGCCCAGAATGCCTCCGAGCACCCCGCGCAGTATCTGCCGCCCGAGCGAGCTGCCCATGCTGCGCACCGCCGACTTGGCCAGGGTCTGCACCATCCCGTCGCGCCGGCCGCCGCGCGGACCGGTGCTGCCAAACAGCAGGTCGTTGAGGCCCTGCGCCATGCCCGAGGCGGGTTTGTCCTCGCCGGCGCTGGCGGGTGCTGGCGGTGCGGCCTGGGCGGTGCGCTGGCGCAGGATTTCATAGGCCGACTCGCGGTCCTCGGCCGCCTCGTAGACCCCCGCCACCAGCGACGACTGCAGCAGCGCCTGGCGCTCCTGGGCGCTGATCGGGCCGATGCGGCTGCCGGGCGGCACCACGTAGGCACGCTCGGTGACGCCGGGACGGCCCTTCTCGTCCAGAAAGCTGATCAGCGCCTCGCCCACCGCGAGCTCGGTGATCGCGGTTTCAATGTCGAGCCCGGGGTTTTGCCGCATGGTGCTGGCCGCGGCCTTGACGGCCTTTTGCTCGCGCGGCGTGAAGGCGCGCAGAGCATGCTGCACGCGGTTGCCCAGCTGCGCCAGCACGCTGTCGGGAATGTCCAGCGGGTTCTGCGTGACGAAATACACGCCCACGCCCTTGGAGCGCACCAGCCGCACGACCTGTTCGATGCGCTCGAGCAGTACCTGGGGGGCGTCGCTGAACAGCAAATGGGCCTCGTCGAAGAAAAACACCAGCCGGGGCTTGTCCGGGTCGCCGATCTCGGGCAACTGCTCGAACAGCTCCGACAGCAGCCACAGCAAAAACGTGGAGTACAGCCGCGGCGCATTCATCAACCGGTCAGCCGCGAGAATGTTGACGACGCCCATGCCGTGCGCGTCCACCTGCATCAGGTCTGCGATGTCGAGCATCGGCTCGCCGAAGAAGTGCGCGCCGCCCTGGCTTTCGATCTGCAGCAGCCCGCGCTGGATGGCGCCCACGCTGGCGGCGCTGACGTTGCCGTATTCGGTCGTGAACTGCTTGGCGTTGTCGCCCACATGCTGGAGCATCGCGCGCAGGTCCTTAAGATCGAGCAGCAGCAAGCCGCTGTCGTCGGCGAGCTTGAACACCAGATTGAGCACGC
The DNA here is from genome assembly GCA_040514115.1 of Comamonas sp. Taxonomy (GTDB): domain Bacteria; phylum Pseudomonadota; class Gammaproteobacteria; order Burkholderiales; family Burkholderiaceae_C; genus Comamonas. Next base: position 1,960 of record JBEVDH010000213.1, read on the forward strand.
CCATTTGCGTCTCGTTGAGCGCCAGCATGCGGCCCAGCAGCAGCGGCCCCAGGTCCGACACCGTGGCGCGCACCGGGTGGCCCTGCTGCCCAAACACATCCCAGAGCGTGGCGGGGCAGGCGAGCGGCGCGGGCAGTGCAATGCCGCGTTCGGCGAGCGAAGCCGCGAGCTTGCCTTCGATGCTGCCGGTCTGGCTGATACCGGCCAGGTCGCCCTTGACGTCGGCAAGGAACACCGGCACCCCGATCTGCGAGAAGCTTTCGGCGAGTTTTTGCAGCGTCACGGTCTTGCCGGTGCCCGTGGCTCCGGTGATCAAGCCATGGCGATTGGCCAGCGCCGGCAGCAGTGCGCATTCTGTGGCAGAGTGCTGGGCGATCGGAAGTGGTGGGGCCATATTCGATTTCCTTCGGGGATGGGTGCCGTCAAAAGTAAAATCGCCAGCTACAGATTAAATCAATACAAGGAATTCCTGTGGCAGGACACAGCAAATGGGCAAATATCCAGCACCGCAAGGGTCGCCAGGATGAAAAGCGCGGCCGTATCTGGACCCGCATCATCCGTGAGATCATGGTGGCCGCGCGCACCGGCGGCGGCGACCTGGATGCCAATCCACGGCTGCGCCTGGCGGTGGAAAAGGCCAAGGCGGCTAACATGCCTGCGGACAACATCAAGCGCAACATCGACAAGGCCACCGGCAACCTCGAAGGCGTGAACTACGAGGAAATCCGATACGAAGGCTACGGTATTGGCGGTGCGGCGATCATTGTCGACACCATGACCGACAACCGCGTGCGCACGGTAGCCGATGTGCGCCACGCTTTCAGCAAATACGGTGGCAACATGGGCACCGAAGGCTCGGTGGCCTTCCAGTTCAAGCACTGCGGACAAATCATCTTTGCGCCCGGCACTTCCGAGGACCGCGTCATGGACGTGGCGCTGGAAGCCGGCGCCGAGGATGTGGTCACCGACGAGGAGGGCGCCATCGAGGTGCTGACCGCGGCGGCAGACTTCGAAGCCGTGCGCAACGCGCTGGAAGCCGCGGGCCTCAAGCCCGATGCGGCCGAGGTGACCATGCGCCCTGAAAACACCATCGCCCTCGAAGGCGATGACGCGACCCGCATGCAAAAGCTGCTGGACATGATCGAAGACCTGGATGACGTTCAAGACGTTTACCACAACGCAGACTTATGAAAATTCTAGTGATTGGCGGCGGAGGCCGTGAACACGCCCTGGCGTGGAAGATGGCGCAGTCGCCCAAGTCCACCAAGGTGTATGTTGCCCCGGGCAACGGTGGCACGGCGCTGGCGGGCGGCAAGCTCGAAAACCTGGCACTGACCGATGTCGTGGCGCTGCGCGAATGGGCGCAGGCCGAAAAGGTCGGCTTGACCGTGGTGGGCCCCGAGGCGCCGCTGGCCGCTGGTGTCGTGGACGAGTTCCGCGCGCACGGCCTGCGCGTGTTCGGCCCCACGAAGGCCGCCGCGCAGCTCGAGAGCTCCAAGGCGTTCTCCAAGGCCTTCATGGCGCGCCACAACATTCCCACGGCGGCCTACGACACTTTCACTGACCCGGCGCTGGCCCATGCCTATATCGACCGCATCGGCGCGCCGATCGTGGTCAAGGCCGATGGCCTGGCCGCGGGCAAGGGTGTTGTCGTGGCGCTCACCGCCCAGGAAGCGCACGACGCCGTGGACTTCATGCTGGTCGACAACAAGTACGGCGTGAGCCACAACGCGGGCGGCGCGCGCGTGGTGATCGAAGAGTTCCTCGAGGGCGAGGAAGCGAGCTTCATCGTGCTGTGCGACGGCACGAACGTGCTGGCGCTGGCCACCAGACAGGACCACAAGCGCCTCAAGGACGGCGACGAAGGACCGAACACCGGCGGCATGGGCGCGTATTCGCCCGCCCCCGTGGTCACGGCCGATGTGCATGCGCGCGCGATGCGCGAAATCATCCTGCCGACGATCCGCGGCATGGAGCGCGACGGCATTCCGTTCACCGGCTTCCTCTATGCCGGGCTGATGATCGATGGCTCGGGCCACCCCAAGACGCTGGAATTCAACTGCCGCATGGGCGACCCCGAGACGCAGCCGATCATGATGCGCCTCAAGAGCGATCTGGTGGACGTGATGAGCGCGGCTGTCGACGGCAAGCTCGACCAGGTCGAGCTCGAATGGGACCGCCGCACCGCGCTGGGCGTGGTGATGGCCGCCCATGGCTACCCCGAGTCGCCGCGCAAGGGCGACGCGATCACCGGTCTGCCGGCCGAAACCGCCGATGCCATGGTCTTCCATGCGGGCACCGAGCTGGTCAATGGCGTGCCCCAGGTCAATGGCGGGCGCGTGCTGTGCGTCACGGCGCTGGCCGATAGCGTCAAGCAGGCGCAGGTCCGTGTCTATGACGTGGCGCGCGGCATCCATTTCGATGGCATGCAGTACCGCCGCGACATCGGCTTTCGCGCGATCAAGAGCTGAGGGCCGGCCGTGGATGCTGTCTCCCATGTCCAGCCCAGCGTCGCCAATGTGCGCGCCTATCTGACGGGCCTGCAGGATGCGATCACCGGCGCGCTGGAAGCCGCCGAGGGCGAGGGCGGCGGCCGATTCCTGGTCGATCCCTGGCACAAGGGGCCCGAGGAGCGGCTGCAGGGCGAGGGCGAGACCCGCATCCTCGAAGGCGGACGGGTGTTCGAGCGCGCCGGCTGCGGTTTCTCGCACGTGCGCGGCGCGCAGCTGCCGCCTTCGGCCACGCAGCACCGGCCTGAACTGGCGGGTGCGCCCTTCGAAGCCATGGGGGTGTCGCTGGTATTCCACCCGCGCAACCCCTATGTGCCGACGGTACACATGAATGTACGGATGATTTCCGCGGGCCATCCCGGGCAGGTGCCGACGCGCTGGTTTGGCGGCGGCATGGACCTGACGCCGTGCTACGGCTTCGAGGAAGACGCGGTGGCCTTCCACCGCAGTTGCCGCGATGCGCTGGCGCCTTTTGGCGCCGATCTCTATCCGCGCTTCAAGACCTGGTGCGACGAGTACTTCCATCTCAAGCACCGCCAAGAGCAGCGCGGTGTGGGCGGCATCTTCTTCGACGACTTCAGCGAGCTCGCTCCCGAGCAGAGCTTTGCCATGCTGCGCTCGGTGGGCGATGCGCTGCTCGAGGCCTATCTGCCGATCGTCGCGCGGCGCATGGACACCCCTTATGGCGAGCGCGAGGTCGCGTTCCAGCGCTACCGGCGCGGGCGCTATGTCGAGTTCAACCTGGTCTGGGACCGCGGCACGCATTTCGGCCTGCAGTCGGGCGGGCGCACCGAGTCCATCTTGCTGTCCATGCCCCCGCATGCCTGCTGGAGCTACCGGCGCGAGGATGCCCCGGGCACGCCCGAGGCCGCGCTGGCACGCGAATTCCTGGTCCGGCGCGAGTGGCTTTGAGGCAAGAGCGCGCAGGTGCAAGCAGCCAATGTGTCGCCGCCGCGCAGCTTCGAGGCATGCCGCAGTCGCGGACTTGATGTGCGCGCAGCGGGGTTATGCTGCAAAAAACTATAATTTCGATAGCTGTGCGCGCAAGCGCGTCACATCCATCATTCCAAAAACAATTGACCCGGTCCGCGGAACGGGCGGCGGCCAGAGGCATCCAGCCTCGAAGCGCGCTATATTGACCCATCTTTTCTATACATCGCCTGATGACCACCACCACCCCTAAAACAGAAACCGCCGCCAAGAAAGACGTCACCAAGCTCCAACGCGCCATCGTCGATGGTCTGGAGGACGTCAAGGCGCAAGACATCCAGGTCTTCAATACCGAACACCTGTCTCCGCTGTTTGAACGCGTGATCGTGGCATCGGGCACGTCGAACCGCCAGACCAAGGCGCTCGCGGCCAGCGTGCGCGATGCCGTCAAGGAAGCCGGCTTCGACAAGCCGCGCATGGAAGGCGAAGAAAACGGCGAGTGGATCATTGTCGACTGCGGCGCAGCAGTTGCGCACATCATGCAGCCGGCCATCCGCCAGTACTACCGCCTGGAAGAAATCTGGGGCGACAAGCCAGTGCGCCTCAAACTGGGCGCAGCCAAGCCCGCGCCTTCGGCAGCCAACCTGCTGGCCGACAAGAAGGCCGCGCAAAAGGCCGCCAAGTCCGACGTCAAGGCCGCCCCCAAGTCGAAGGCCAAGGCGGCAGACGGCGTGAAGTCCAAGCCCGTGGCCAAGAAGACCGCAGCCGCCAAGCCGGTCGCCGCGAAGAAGCCAGCAGCCAAGACCGTGGCCAAGGGCCTGGCCGCACCGGCAGCCAGCGCCAAGACCGCTGCCAAGACCGCGGCCAATGCCGTGGCCAAGGAAGCCGCCCAGACCGCTGCGAAGAGCGCCGCCAAGGCTGCGGCCAAGCCCGCTGCCGCGAAGAAGCCCACCGCGAAGAAGGTGGCTGCCAAGGTCCAGACCGTCGTGATCAAGGCTTCGGTGCCGCGCACGGCCAAGCCCGTGCCAGCCGGCGCCACCAAGCGCGCTCCCCGCAAGGCTTCCTGATCGGGCCTGAAGGATGAAGCTGCTGATCGTGGCCGTGGGCCAGCGTGTGCCCGATTGGGCACAGACGGCCTACGACGACTACGCCAAACGCTTTCCACCGGAGCTCAAGGTGGAGCTCAAGGCCGTCAAGACCGAGCCCCGCAGCTCCAAGACGCTCGAGACGCTTTACGCGGCCGAGCGCGAGCGCATCGAAGCGGCCATTCCGCGTGGCATGCGCATCGTGGTGCTCGACGAACGCGGCACCAGCCTGACAACCAAGGCGCTGGCGCAGCGGCTGCAGGGCTGGCAACTCGAGGGCGGTGATGTCGCGCTGGTCATTGGCGGCCCCGATGGGCTCGAGCCCGCGTTTCGCCAGGCCGCGCACGAGCGCATTCGCCTGTCGGATCTGACGCTGCCGCATGCCATGGTCCGGGTGCTGCTGATCGAGCAGCTGTACCGCGCCTGGTCGGTGAATGCGGGCCATCCCTATCACCGCGAATGACGCCGGCTCGCGCCGCCAAAGCCATCGAGCAGCCATGGGCTGCTTTTTTCGTTCCGCTTGCGCATTCCGGCACTGGCATGCCAGGCCAAGCACAGCCTGGAGCCAACTTTGAATGTTTTTTTCGGTGGCGTCAGGGTGAATACGAACGGTTGCACTGCGGATTGGCTAGAGTGCTGAACTTGCGCGCCGGGTGGCTCTCGCCAGGCATCTGCATGAACACCAGGAAAATCCCATGGAATTGATGAACGGGTTCTTCACGTCGCTGAACGGCATTGTCTGGGGCGTGCCCATGATCGTGCTGATCCTTGGCACCGGCTTGTATCTGCAGATCCGGCTGGGCTTTATGCCGCTGCGCAACATCGTCCATGGCTTTCGCATGATCTGGCGCAGCCGCAGGATCGAAGACAAAGCCGAGGGCGACATCTCGCCCTATGCCGCGCTGATGACGGCGCTTTCGGCCACGGTGGGCACCGGCAATATTGCCGGCGTGGCCACGGCCATCGCGGTGGGCGGCCCCGGTGCGCTGTTCTGGATGTGGATGACTGCGCTGCTGGGCATGGCCACCAAGTACGGCGAAGTTGTCGTGGCGGTGAAGTACCGAGAACGCAATGCCAAGGGCCAGTGGGTCGGCGGCCCGATGTACGCGATCAAGAACGGCCTGGGGCGCCGCTGGCGCTGGATGGGCACGCTGTTTGCCGTTTTCGGTGGCTTGGCCGGCTTCGGCATCGGCTCCATGGTGCAAGCCAACGGCATTGCCTCGGCCATGCACAGTGCCTTCGGCCTGGAGAACTGGGTCACTGGCCTGGCGCTGGCGCTGCTGGTGGGCGCTGTCGTGCTGGGCGGCATCAGGCGCATTGGCGCCGTGGCCGAGAAGCTGGTGCCTGCCATGTGCCTGCTGTACATCGCCTGCGTGCTGTGTGTGTTGTGGGTGTTTGCCGAGCGCATTCCCGCCGCCTTCGCGCTGATCTTCGCGCAGGCCTTCAATCCGACGGCGGCCACGGGAGGCTTCCTGGGTTCGACGGTGCTGATGGCGCTGCGCATGGGCGTGGCGCGCGGGATTTTCTCGAACGAAGCGGGCCTGGGCACCGCCGGCATCGCGCAAGCCGCGGGCGCGACCAAGGATCCCGTGTTCTCGGGCTTGGTTGGCATGATGGGCACCTTCATCGACACCATCATCGTCTGCACCATGACCGGCCTCGCCATCGTGGTCAGCGGCGTGTGGAACTCGGGCGCGACGGGCGCGGTGCTGTCGACCCAGAGTTTCGAAGCGGCACTGCCCGGCGTGGGCAAGTACCTGCTGGCGCTTTCGCTGGCGGTGTTTGCCTTCACCACCATCCTGGGCTGGGCCTACTACGGCGAGAAATGCTGGACCTTCCTGGTGGGCCCGATCTGCGAGAAACCGTTTCGTCTCCTGTGGACGGTGGCCGCCTACTTCGGCGCCGTGGCGACGCTGGACTTCGCCTGGCTGGTGGCCGACACGCTCAACGCGCTGATGGCCATTCCCAATCTGATTTCGCTGCTGCTGCTGTCGCCGGTGATCGTGCAGCTCACGCGCGAGTATTTCGCCCGGCGCGACGCCGCAGTGCAGTAGCAGGCTTGCGCCAGCGCCGCCTGCCAAGGCGACACGCGCGGCTGCGAAGCCCGTGATACTATCTTTTTCATAGCCTCCGACGCTTGCATTGCAAGGGTTGAGCGCGTTTTCATCGCTTCCAATGCCTGACTTCATTTACCTCGCTTCGCAAAGTCCCCGCCGCCGCCAATTGCTCGAGCAGATCGGCGTGCGCCATGAACTGCTGCTGCCCAACGCCGCGGGAGATCTGGCCGAAGACGCCGAGGCCATCGAGGCGGTGCTGCCGGGCGAGGCGCCACGCGACTATGTGCAGCGCGTGACCGGGCTCAAGCTCGATGCCGCCGTCGCGCGCCTTGCACGCCGCGGCCTGCCGCCCGCGCCCGTGCTGTGCTCCGACACCACGGTGGCGCTGGGCGCGCAGATTCTCGGCAAGCCCGAGGATGCGCAGGACGCGGCGCGCATCCTCGCGCTGCTGGCGGGCCAGGCGCATGACGTGCTCACTGCCGTGGCGCTGCAATCGGGCAACGAGCGCTTCAGCACGCTGTCAGTGTCGACCGTGCGGTTCGCGCCCATGTCGCCCGCGCAGATCGCTGCCTATGTCGCCACGGGCGAGCCCATGGGCAAGGCCGGAGCGTACGGCATCCAGGGTGCGGCGGCGATCCATGTCGCGCACCTGGCGGGCAGCTATACCGGCATCATGGGGCTGCCCCTGTTTGAAACCGCCGGTCTGCTGCGCCAGGCCGGCTGGCCCCTGTGAATCCAAAGACCATGCAACAAGATATTCTGATCAACTGGTCGCCCCAGGAAACACGCGTCGCGATTGTCGAGAGCGGCGCGGTGCAGGAGCTGCACATGGAGCGTCCGCTCGAGCGCGGGCTGGTGGGCAATGTCTATATGGGCAAGGTGGCGCGCGTGCTGCCGGGCATGCAGTCGGCGTTCATCGACATCGGCCTGGAGCGCGCGGCCTTCCTGCATGTGGCCGATGTCTGGCAGCGCCAGGAAGGCGGCGAAGCGCCAATGTTCGCGCGCAAGGACCAACCGCTCAAGCCCATTGAAAAGCAGATCTTCGAGGGCCAGGCGATCATGGTCCAGGTGATCAAGGACCCGATCGGCACCAAGGGCGCGCGGCTGTCGACCCAGGTCAGCATTGCCGGGCGGCTGCTGGTGTTCCTGCCCCAGGACGACCATATAGGCGTGTCGCAGAAGATTCCTCCGGCCGAGCGCGATGCACTGCGCGCGCGGCTGCAGGCCCTGGTGGGCGACAAGGCCAGCGGCGGCGGCGGCGGCTTCATCCTGCGTACCAATGGCGAGGATTCGAGCGATCAGGAGCTTTCGGAAGACATTGCCTATCTGCGCAAGACCTGGGCGCGGATCAAGCAGTCGTCGGTACAGCTGCCCCCGGGCTCGCTGCTGCACCAGGACCTGAACCTGCTGCAGCGCGTGCTGCGCGACCTGGTGGGCGAGCAGACCCAGACGATCCGCATCGACTCGCGCGAGCAGTTCGCGCTGCTGGCGGCCTTTGGCCGCGAATTCATGCCCGCTGCGCTGCCCAAGCTCCAGCTCTACAAGGGCGAGCGCCCGATCTTCGACCTGTACTCCATCGACGAGGAAATCGCCAAAGCCCTGGGCCGGCGCGTGGACCTCAAATCCGGCGGCTACCTGATCGTCGATCAGACCGAGGCCTTGACCACGATCGACGTCAACACCGGCGGCTTTGTCGGCGCGCGCAATTTCGACGACACCATCTTCAAGACCAACCTCGAGGCAGCGCAGGCCATTGCGCGCCAGCTGCGCCTGCGCAACCTCGGCGGCATCGTCATTGCCGACTTCATCGACATGGTGCGCGAGGAGCACCAGCAGGCGGTACTGGCCGAATTCCGCAAGCAGCTCGGGCGCGACCGTGTCAAGACCATGATGGCGGCCGGCTTCTCGCAGCTGGGCCTGGTCGAGATGACGCGCAAGCGCACGCGCGAATCGCTGGCCCACATGCTGTGCGAGCCCTGCCCGCTGTGCACCGGCAAGGGCATTGTCAAGACCGCGCGCAGCGTCTGCTACGACGTGCTGCGCGAGATCCTGCGCGAGGCGCGCCAGTTCAACCCGCAGGAATTTCGCGTCATTGCCTCGCCGGCGGTGGTCGACCTGTTTCTCGACGAGGAAAGCCCGCATCTGGCGAGCCTGTCGGATTTCATTGGCAAGCCGATCTCGCTGCAGGCGGAAAGCGCGATGGGGCAGGAACAGTACGATATCGTGCTGCTCTGACCGGTTTCCTGAGGCGTGCGAAAGCCACTGGAGCGTCTGTGTCCGTTCCCGGCGTGTGAAGAGGGCGTGCCTCAAGCGTAAGCGGCTCAGGGGGTGCTTGCTATGCCAACGCCGTATCCAGCACCATCATCATCACAAACCCGATCATCAGCCCCGCGGTGGCGAACACCTCGTGCCCCTTGCGGTGCGATTCTGGAATGATCTCGTGGCTGATGACAAACAGCATCGCCCCCGCGGCAAAGCCCAGGCCCCAGGGCAGCAGCATGGCGGAGTGTCCGACCACGGAAGCGCCGACCACGGCGCCCAGGGGCTCCACCAGGCCCGACGCCATGCCGATGCCAACCGCCAGAAGCCGGCCATAGCCCGCCGCCAGCAGCGCCGCGGCGACAACGAAGCCTTCGGGCACGTCCTGGATCGCGATGCCGATGGCCAGCGCATTGGCGCGCATGCCTTCGTTGCCCGCGTAGCCGACGCCAATCGCCAGGCCTTCGGGGATGTTGTGCAGCGCAATGGCAATGACAAACAGCCAGGTGCGGCGCAGTTGCTGGGCGCTCGCGCCTTCGCGGCCCTTGATGAAATGTTCGTGTGGCAGCAGCTTGTCCATGGCCAGCAGCACCAGGCCGCCGAGCAGGATGGCGGTGCCGACCGAAAGGCTTGCCGACCAGGCGCTGCCGCCGGCCTCGCGTACCGCGTCCAGGCCCGGAATCACCAGCGAGAACGCGCAGGCCGCGAGCATGACGCCGGCGCCAAAACCAAACAGGCTGTCCTGCAGGCGCTCGGAAGGGCGCTGGGACAGCAACACGGGCAGGGTGCCCAGCGCCGTCGCCAGCGCCGCCACGCCGCCTGCGAGCAACGCGCCGCGCGCGGCGGGGTTGCTTTGCAGGCCATCCCAGATCAGCGCGCCCAGCGCCCAGATGCCCAATAGCGAGATCGCCAGCCCGATACGGGTTCTGAGCCGCATCCGGCGCGCACCCGTCGGTGCTGCGGGGTTCGTGGCGGGCGTCGAGCGATCATCCATGCGGGCTTCCAATCAGGCTTGCAGGGCCAGGGCGTGACGGCGTGCGACTTCGGCCCAGTCGATGACGTTGTAGAACGCCGCGATGTATTCCGGACGGCGGTTCTGGTACCTCAGATAATACGCATGTTCCCAGACGTCGAGGCCCAGAATTGCGGTATTGCCCGAACCAATGCCGACCATCGCGGGATGGTCCTGATTGGCGCTGCTCTCCACGGCCAGTTTGCCGGCTTTGTCCACGGTCAGCCAGGCCCATCCGCTGCCAAAGCGCGTCAATGCGGCCTTGGTGAAAGCCGCCTTGAAGGCTTCGAGGCCACCCAGGTCGGTGTCGATGGCGCGGGCCAGCTCGCCTTCTGGGGCGCCGCCGCCCTGGGGCGACATGACTTTCCAGAACAGGCTGTGGTTGGCATGGCCGCCGCCGTTGTTGCGTACCGGTGCGCGCAGCGCTTCGGGCAGGGACTCGACCTGGGCGACCAGCGCATCGATGGACAGATCCGCGTACTCGCTGCCTTCGAGCGCCGCATTGAGGTTGTTCACATAGGTCTGGTGGTGCTTGGTGTAGTGCACCTCCATGGTCTGCGCGTCGATATGGGGTTCCAATGCGTCGTAAGCGTAGGCAAGCGGGGGCAGGGTGTGGGGCATGCAGGGAACCTTTGAAGTGCGTGAAGGGAAAGCATCCGGCGGCGGCCTGGCTCGAGCCGGTCGCCGCCGTCCACCCATCCTAAATGAGAATCATTCTTCACATTAAACCCATGCCGGCATCATTGACATGGCCGCCTGCCAGGGGCGGGGCGGGCTTTGCGCTCGAGCCCCGGCCTCGATGTCAGAGCCGGCGCAGCCGCTCCAGCGCCGCCTGGAGCGTGGCGTCTTCCTTTGCAAAGCAAAAGCGTACGACGCGCTGGTCGAAGCCGTCCCCATAGAACGCCGACAACGGAATCGCGGCCACACCGATCTCGCGCGTGAGCCACTGGCAGAAATCGGCCTCGCCCAGATCGCTGACGTCCGAGATGTCCACGCACTGGAAGAAGCTGCCGGTGCAGGGCAGGAGCTTGAGGCGCGAGCCTTCGAGGCCGGCGCGAAACAGATCGCGCTTGGCCTGGTAGAAGGCCGGCAGGGCCAGGTAGCGCGCCGGATCGGCAAGGTAGCTGGCCAGGCCATGCTGCATGGGCGTGTTCACGGTGAACACGTTGAACTGGTGCACCTTGCGGAACTCGGCCGTCAGCGCTGCGGGCGCGGCGACGCTGCCGACCTTCCAGCCCGTGACATGGAAGGTCTTGCCGAAGCTCGAATTGATGAAGGCGCGTGCGGCCAGGCCGGGAAAGCGCGCCGCGCTCTGGTGCGCGGCGCCGTCGAACACCATGTGCTCGTAGACCTCGTCGCTGATCAGCAGCACGTCGGTGGGCGCGAGCAGGTCCTCGAGCGTGCGCATTTCCTCGGCCGTCCAGACGGTGGCGCTGGGGTTGTGCGGGGTGTTGATGATCAGCAGCCGGGTGCGCGGCGTGATCGCGGCGGCGATCCTGGCAAAGTCCGGGCGGAAGGTGCGCGGTGTCAGCGGAACGCGCACCGGCACGCCGCCGGCAAGCACGATGTTCGGGATGTAGCTGTCGTAGCACGGGTCGAGCACGATGACCTCGTCGCCCGGGTGCACGCAGGCCAGGATGGCCGTGAGAATGCCCTGGGTCGCGCCCGCGGTGATGGTGATCTCGCTGTCGGGGCAGTAGCGGCGGCCATGTTGCGCGGCGATCTTGGTCGACACTGCCTGGCGCAGCGCCGGCACGCCGGGCATGGGCGGGTACTGGTTGTGGCCGGCGCGCATGGCCTGGTGCACGGCTTCGATGAGCGCGGGGTCGCAGGCGAAATCGGGAAAGCCCTGGCCCAGGTTCACCGCCTGGTGTTCGGCGGCCAGCGCCGACATCACGCTGAAGATCGTGGTGCCCACGGCGGGCAGCTTGCTGGCGAAATGCGGCGTGCGGGGCAGGGCCTGGGACGAGGATGCGGCGGAGGCAGAATTCATGGTGCGGCAGGGAGGAGCAAGGGGCGCGGGCCGGCAGCCGGCCGTGGCGCGCGGTGGATCAGAGTTCGTAATCGGCCACATGGCCGTTCATCGCGCGCACCACGAGGTCGCGGCTCAGGCGGTCGCTGAGCAGTTCGGCGAATTTGTAGACGAAGTTGCGCATGTAGGCGCCGCGCTTGAAGGCCACGCGCGCGACGTTCTGGCCAAACAGATGGCCCATCGGGCGCACGACCAGGTCGCCCGCGGTGTCTTCGCGCATGGCCATCTCGGCCACGATGCCGATGCCCAGGCCCAGGCGCACATAGGTCTTGATCACGTCGGAGTCGATGGCCTCGAGCACCACGCGCGGCTGCATGCGGCGCGCCGTGAAGGCCTGGTCGATCTTGTTGCGGCCCGTGAAGGACGGGTGGTAGGTGATCAGCGACTCGTGCGCGATGTCGTCCAGCGAGATGCGTTCCTTTTGCGCCAGCGGATGCTGCGGAGGCACTACCAGCACATGCTCCCATTCGTAGCAGGGCAGGGTCACGAGCTCGGGGTAGTCGGACAGCGACTCGGTCGCCATGCCGATTTCCGCCACCTCGTCGATGACCATGCGCGCGACTTCGGCGGGCGTGGCCTGGTGCAGGCTGATGTTGACCTTGGGGTAGAGCTCGCGCAGCTTGGCCACCGACGGCGGCAGCACGTAGCGCGCCTGCGTGTGGGTGGTGGCGATGCTCAGCGTGCCGCTGTCCTGGGCGCTGAACTGCTCGCCGATGCGCTTGAGATTGCCGACCTCGCGCATGATCAGCTCGATGCTCTGCAGCACATGCTGGCCAGGCTCGGTGATGCGCTTGAGGCGCTTGCCGTGGCGCGCGAAGATATCGACACCGAGCTCTTCCTCGAGCTCGATGATGGCCTTGGAGACCCCGGGTTGCGACGTATGCAGGGCCTTGGCCGCCTCGGTGAGATTGAGGTTGCGGCGGGCGGCTTCCTGGACGAAGCGGAATTGATGCAGGTTCATATCTGATTTCTGCTAAAAGCGTCTGTCATTATGACGCATTCGTCTAACAAAAGCAGCGGATTGCACTGCGCCAGCGCAGGCTTCAGGGCCCGGGAGGCCAGGATTCGGTGGCAATCTGCGCGAGCAACGCCGTCAGGCGTTCGTCTTCTCCCACCGAGGCCTGCACTTCGACCCCGATGCCAGGGTGGCGCGCCTGCAGCTCGGCCACGAGCCGTGGTATGTCCTCGCGCGCATGCTTGCCGGTGCCCAGGAACATCGGCGTGATGCGCAGCTCCCGCACGCCCTGCGCGATCAACTGGTCGGCGGCCTGCGCCAGGTCCGGCTCGGTGAGCTCGAGGTAGGCGCAGCAGCAGGGCGTCTGTGGCTGCGCGCGCGCGATGCTCGCCTGCACGGCTTCGATCGGGCCGCGCCACAGCGGGTCGCGCGAGCCATGGCCCAGCAGGATCACGCCGCACAGCGGGGAAGGGGTAGGGGTAGGGGAAGGGATAGCTGACATGGTCATCGCCTGAGTACCAGCCAGCTGAACGCACCCAGCGACAACAGGCTGTAAATGAAGCCGGGAGCGGCCGCCGTGATCCAGGGCGACCAGTTCTGCAGATTGCCCGCATAGCCAAACACGTTGTTGAGCAGGAAGAAGCTGATGCCCGCCATGACACCGCCAAACACATAGGCGGCAATGCCGCCCGAGCGGAAATGCAGGTAGGCAAAGGGCAGCGCCAGCACCACCATCACCAGGCAGCTCAGCGGATAGAACACCTTGCGCCAGAATTCGATTTCATAGCGCTGGGCGGACTGGCCGTTGGCCTCGAGATGGCGGATGTACTGGAACAGGTCGAGCGTCGCCATGCGGTCGGGCTTGAGCAGCGAGGCGGACACCATTTCGGCGCTGATGCGGGTCGGCCACCGCAAGCTGTCCTCGCGCACGCGGTCCAGCCGCGCCTGCCCGGCCTCGATCACGTAGGTGCTGCGCGCCACCTTGCGCAGCTCCCATACGTCGTTGGCGGCGTCCACCACCGCGCTCTCGGCATGGGTCTGCGACGCCATGCGGCCCTGCGCGTCGAACTCGAAGATGCGGATGCCCAGCAGTTCGCCCCGGGTGCTCAGCGCATTGACGTTCACGGCCACGGAATGCTCGCCCTGGCGCTCCTTGAGCCAGGCCCCGGTGGCGCCCATGGACAGGCGGCCCAGCTGCGTGGCCTTGACGTTTTGCGCCAGGCGCTCGGACGCGGGGGCGATGTAGTCGCCGATCGCGAAAGTGAGCACCACGAAGCCCAGGCCCAGCACCAGCAGCGTGCGCAATGCCATCCACGGTCCCATGCCGCTGGTGCGCATGATGGTGAATTCGGAGCTCTGCGCCAGCCGCGCCATCACGAAGATCGTGCCGATCAGCACGGTGATGGGCAGCAGCTCGTAGAGGTGGCTGGGCAGGCTCAGCAGCACGTAGATCAGCGCATGCGTGGGCGTGTAGATCTCGCCGCCGGTGCGGCTGACCGAGCGCAGCTCGTCGATCAGATCAAAGAAGAAGAACAGCCCGAGAAACGCCAGCGTGACAAAGGCCACGGACGTCAGCGCATCGCGGTAGATCAGTCGGCGCAGCACCTTCATGGCATCACCTCGTTGCGCCGCGCCGTCCACAGCGAGCGGATGGACCAGCGGTGGTGGCGCACCGTCAGCACCGCCAGGCCGGCGAGCAGCGTGCCGCCGTGCAGCAGCACCAGGAAACTCAATGCACCGATGCGGCCCGCGCCGACCCAGCTCTGGCCCAGCGTCATCAGGTTGTAGTAGACGATGAAAGCCAGCAGCGCAATCATCAGGCTCGCGCTGTTGCCGGCGCGCGGGTTGACGCTGGCGACCGCCAGGCCGAGCACGATGAAGTTCAGCGCCGCGAACGGCAGCCCCAGGCGCCAGCCCATCTCGGCCTGGTACGCCGGCTGCGGGCTGTGCCACAGCGTGTGCGTGTACTGGCTGCGCGCCGAGATATCTTCTGCGGCGCTGCTGCCGCTGCTGCCCAATTGCAGGCCATATTCCTTGAATTCGCTGATCTTCACGCCCGGCGCGCCGGTCTGCGTCTCGACGCGCTGGCCGTCGCTCAGGATCACCGTGCGCTGGCCGTTCTCATACACCAGGCGCGCACTGCGCGCCGAGGTCACGGACTCCGAGGTCGGCTCGTTGGTGACGATGAAGACATTGCTGGCGGCCTGCGCGCCGGGGGTGTCCTTGTCGATGAAGAACACGCGCGAGCCGTCGGACGACTCCTGGAATTCACCCGGCGCAATGCGGTCGATATCGCTGCGCTGCGAATACTGCGAGCGCAGCTGCTGCACCTGCTGGTTCGACCAGGGCCAGACCAGCGTCGCCAGCACGGCAATCACGGCGACCACGGGCCAGGCAAAGCGCAGCAGCGGCGGCAGAAACGAAATCAGGCCGCGGCCGCTGGCAAACCAGATGACCATTTCGCTGTCGCGATACATGCGCGAAAGAGACCCCACGACGGACACGAACAGACTCAGCCCCAGAATGGTCGGCAACTGGCCCAATACCGTGAAGCCCATCACCATGATCACGTCGGAGGGATTGACGTTGCCGCGCGACGCCTGACCCAATGTGCGAATCAGCATCATGGTCATGACGACAGTGACCAGCACCACCAAGGTGGCGCCAAAGCTGCGGGCCAGCTCTTTGCGTATGGATGAATCGAATAACATTGGCTGAAAAGGAAAACGCCGATTATGAACTTTGATCTCAAGGCACTGACCATTGCGGCTGCCGCCAATGAAAAATGTGACCTGCTGGTGCTGCTCGTGGCCGAGCCCGTGCCCGCCGCGTCCGACCCGCTGTCCTCCCTCGTGGCCCTGGCCCTCAAGCATGGCGACCTGCAGACCGAGGCCGGCAAGTCATTGTCGCTCTACCACCTGCCCGCCGTGGCCGCCCGCCGCGTGCTGCTGGTCGGCGCGGGCGATGGCTCGGCCAAGGCGGTGCGCAAGGCGCTCACGGCCGTGGCCCCGGCGCTGACCGCGCCCGCGCTCAAGCGCGCTGTAGTGTGCTTCAGTTTCGATGTCCCCGCACAGGCGTTGACCTGCGCCGTGCAGGCCATTGCCGACGCGACCTATGTGTTTTCCGCGACCAAGCCCTCGGCCAAGCCCTGCAGCCTGGAAAAAGTGCTGCTGGCCGTGCCGAACAAGGCGGCGCTGCAGTCCGCGTTCGAGCGCGGCGTGGCTTTGGTGCTGGGCCAGGGCGTGACGCGCGAATGGGCCAATCGCCCCGCCAACCATGCGACCCCGACCCTTCTGGCCGATGCCGCCAAGGCGCTGGCCAAGCTGCCGGGCATCGATTGCAAGGTGCACGGCCCGGCCGAGGTGGAAAAACTCGGCATGGGTGCCTTTTTGGCCGTGGCCCAGGGCTCGAGCGAGCCGCTGCGGCTGATCGAGCTGCATTACCGCGGCGCGCCCAAGGGCGAGGCGCCGGTGGCGCTGGTCGGCAAGGGCATCACCTTCGACACCGGCGGCATCTCCATCAAGCCGGCGGCGGAAATGGATGAGATGAAGTTCGACATGGGCGGCGCCGCCAGCGTGCTGGGCGTGTTCCGCGCGCTGGCCGAGCTGCGCCCCCAGATCAACGTCGTGGGCCTCATTCCGGCTTGCGAGAACATGCCCGACGGCCGCGCCGTGAAGCCCGGCGACGTGGTCACCAGCATGAGCGGCCAGACCATCGAGGTGCTCAACACCGACGCCGAAGGCCGCTTGGTGCTGTGCGATGCGTTGACCTACGTGGCGCGCTTCAAGCCGCGCACCGTCATTGACATCGCGACGCTCACCGGCGCCTGCGTGGTGGCGCTGGGCGGCCTGCGCACGGGCCTGTTCTCCAACGACGACGCGCTGGCCCAGGCGCTGCTGGACGCGGGCGAGGAATCGCAGGATCTGTGCTGGCGCATGCCGCTGGACGACGAGTACGCCGAAGGCCTCAAGAGCAACTTTGCCGACATGGGCAACGTCGCGGGCCGCGCGGGCGGGGCGATTACCGCCGCGAAGTTCCTGCAGCGCTATATCGGCGAGATGACCTGGGCGCATCTGGACATCGCCGGCACCGCCTGGAAGGGCGGCGCGGCCAAGGGCTCGACCGGCCGGCCTGTCGGCCTGCTGGTGCATTACCTGCTCGATGCCGTGCAGGCGGGTGCGGCGGTGAAACAGCCCAAGGCCGTCAAACCCGCCAAGCCGACCAAATCGGGCAACGTGCTGGCATCGACCGAAATCGTGGCCGTGGCCAAGGCCATCACGCCCGAGGCCGATGCACCGCACGCCGCGACCGGCCCGTTGCTTTGAGCCAGGGCGCAGCTGTTGCCATGACCGAAGTAGCCTTTCACTTCAATGCGCCCGATCGGCTGGCTTATGTCTGCCGCTTCGTGCGCAAGGCGCTGCGCAGCGATGCGCGCGTAGTGGTGACCGGGCCGCCGGCGGTGACGCAGGCGTTGTCGCAGCTGCTGTGGAAGCTCTCGCCCACCGACTTCCTGGCCCATGCCTGCGAGGGCGATGACGCGCAGGTGTTTGCCGCGTCGCCGGTGGTGCTGGTGCAGGACGAGCGCTGCGCGCCGCACCAGGAGCTGCTGCTCAATCTCTGGGAGCATGTGCCCGCGCACTTCGCGCCGTTTGCGCGCGTGGTCGAGGTCGTGAGCGCCCAGGACGAGCATGACCGGGCGCAGGCCCGGCTGCGCTGGAAACACTATGCGGGCCTGGGGCTGAACATCGTGCGCCATGATCTGGTGCTGAAAGGCGGGTGATGGATATTCCTGCAGCCAAGGCGCCGCCGCGCTATGTGCCGACCCTGACCGAGGTGGTCACGGAGCCCGACGCGGGCGCCGCGCCCCCCGCCGAGCCGCCCGCAATGCCCCGGCAGGAGCGGGTCTGGGAGGAACTGCCGGCACCCGATCCGGAGCCGGAGCCGGAGCTGGAGCCGCAGCCGGAGGATGCGCCGGTCAGGCAGGCGGCCAGCGCGCGGGCGCGCTTCGTCGAGACGGCTTTGGATGAAGAGGCGGCGGCGCAGGCCGAGGAGCTTCTGGTGCAGCGCCTGCTCGACCGCGTCGAGGACGTGCTGGACCAGCGCCTGCGCGACACCATTGCCCAGGTGGTCCAGGAGCAGACGCGTTCGGTGACGCTGCGCCTGCAGGAAGCGCTGCAGTCGGTGGTGCGCCAGACGGTGCACGAAGCGCTGGCGCAGGAGCGCGAGTCCCAGGCGGGCCGCCCGGAGCGCTGAGGCGCGCTGCGGCGGGTGTCAGCGCCGGCTCAGGTGGTAGTCGGGATTGACGATCTGCGTGGGCGCGCCGTTGATGAAATTGACGACATTGTCAAAGGCCGCGCCGAAGTACAGCTCGTAGCTGTCTTGTTCGACATAGCCCAGGTGCGGCGTGCAGATGCAGTTTTCCATGCGCAGCAGCGCATGCCCCTGCAGGATGGGTTCGCTTTCAAACACATCGATGGCCGCCATGCCCGGGCGCCCGCGCTGCAGCGCCGCCACCAGCGCATCGGGCGCGATCAACTCGGCGCGCGAGGTGTTGACCAGCAGCGCGGTGGGTTTCATCAAGGACAGATCTTCCAGGACGATCATGTGCTCGGTGGCTTCGTTGAGGCGCAGGTGCAGGCTGATCACATCGCACTGGGCAAAGAACTCTTCGCGCGAGGTGGCGGCCTGGTAGCCGTCGGCCAGCGCCTGGGCGCGCGAGGCGTCGCGCCCCCAGATGCGCACGTTCATGCCGAAGGCGCGGCCATAGCCGGCCACGATGCGCCCGATGCGCCCGTACCCCCAGATGCCCAGCGTGCGGCCGCGCAGCACATTGCCCAGTGCAAAGTTGGGCGGCATGGAGGCGGCCTTGAAGCCCGACTGCTGCCAGGCGCCATGCTTGAGGTTGGCGATGTACTGCGGCAGGCGGCGCATGGCGGCCATGATCAGCGCCCACGTCAGCTCGGCAGGCGCGACCGGCGAGCTCACGCCCTCGGCAATGGCAATGCCGTGGTCGGTGCAGGCCTGGACGTCGATGTGCGCGCCCACGCGGCCGGTCTGGGCAATCAGCTTGAGCCGCGGCAGCTTCTCGATCAGCTGCCGGGTGATCGCGGTGCGGTCGCGGATCAGCACGATGATGTCCGCGTCGCGCAGCCGCACGGACAGCTGGCCCAGGCCCTTGACGGTATTGGTGTAGACCTTGGCGTTGAGCGCGTCGAGCCGGCTGGCGCAGTGCAGCTTGCGTACAGCGTCTTGGTAGTCGTCGAGGATCACAATGTTCATGACGGGCTCCCAGCTCGTGGGCTTTGGATCGGATGGCAAGTCAGGCCGGCGGCAGGCCGGACCGGGGCAAAAGGGGTAGGGTGGAACGCCCGCGTGCCGGCGTTTCGCGACAGTCATGCAGTGCCTGGGCGCTGCGGTCAGTTGCGGACGGGCGTGTTCCACATTGCCCATTGTCCCGCATGCACCAATGGCGCTGGGCAGGTCGAGCACATGGAAAGAGCGAATCCCCGCCTGGATTGTTACCGATTACATAGATTTGTAGCAAGAAGTTAAAAGGTGCAAGTGTGTTGCATCTACTGCAGGGCAAAAGCTTCCCTGCACGCGGCACTGCATCATGGTTCCACGCCGTACTGGCGGCGAAATGCGGTATCGAGATCGGCGCAGTCCTGGGGTGTCAGATCAGGCCGCTTGCGATCTTCAGGTGCCCGCGCCACCTCCTTGTTGCACACCTTGATGGCCTCGCGCGCCACCCACTGGGCGCTGCCTTCGGGGGTGGACAGCAACGAGCCGGCCACCATCAGCAGCGCAAACGCGCCTACCGGCAACCCGATGAGCCAGGGCACCAGCCGGCTGCGCGGCGCGGGCGCGACATCGGCTGCGGCCAGCGGCGGCATCGCGTTGCAGTGGGGGCAGGGCAAGCTGCGATCGGTCAGCGCATGACCGCAAGAGGGGCAGGGGACGGTGGGCATGGTCGCATTATCGGCGCTGGGGCGCGTGCCATGACGGCTGCGTCGGGAGCTGGCCCCGCGCCTTGCCCATCATCCATAGGGTCACTTGCCGCGGCGCCGGTGCGACCCTGCGGTCGCCGATAGAATTGGCCCGCGACAATGCGGCGCAGCCCACAGGCGTGCGCGCTGCGCCGCCGCCCGCGGCTGCCTGCGCGCGCCAGGCAGCCCGCGCGGTCCTTTGTTTGGCGCGTTCAGATATTTCAGACAATCTTGAAAATTGTGCCGATCTCCTCCGGGCGGTCCCTGCGGCGCACACGATAAGAGCGAGTGATGACCAGTAGCCAGCCCCTCTATGATTTGGAACCCTTGTTGCATCTGATGCTGATTGGCGCAGTCATTGCACTTGCGCCCCTGGCATGGGTCTGGTTTCGCAACCGCCAGCATGGCCCGGCCGAGCGCTTGCTCGCGCTCAGCGTGTTCACGCTGTTTCTGACCTTCGATCTGGTGATGTTTGGTGCCTTCACGCGGCTGACCGACTCGGGCCTGGGCTGCCCCGACTGGCCGGGCTGCTATGGCAACGCCAGCCCGCTGGGCGCGCACCTGGAAATCAGCGCCGCGCAGTCGGCGATGCCCACCGGGCCCGTGACCCACGGCAAGGCCTGGGTCGAGATGGTGCACCGCTATCTGGCCACCGGGGTGGGCGTGCTGATCATTGCGCTCACGCTGCTGACCTGGCGCCTGGCGCGCAAGGTGCCGCTGACCGCGGGGCGCAGCCCCTGGTGGCCCACGGTCAGCCTGGTCTGGGTCTGCATCCAGGGGGCTTTTGGCGCGCTCACCGTGACGCAAAAACTGTTTCCCGCGATCGTGACCCTGCATCTGCTGGGCGGCACGGTGCTGCTGGCGCTGCTGTGCGTGCCCGCCGTGGCCCATGGCCTGGCGGTGCGCGGTCAGCAGCCCGAGCCGCTCGTGCCGTGGCTGCGCCGCGCGCTGGTCGCGGGCCTGGTGCTGCTGACGCTGCAGGTGGCGCTGGGCGGCTGGGTCAGCACGAACTACGCGGTGCTGGCCTGCACCACCTTCCCGACCTGCCAGGGCAGCTGGTGGCCGGCCATGAATTTCTCCCAGGCGTTCGAGATCTGGCGGCCGCTGGGCCTGCTGCAAGACGGCAGCCACCTCGATTTCGAAGCCCTCACGGCGATCCATTACCTGCACCGCCTGGCGGCCTATGTCGTGGTGCTGGCGCTGGGCGCGCTGGTGCTGGCACTGCACCGCGCCCAGGCGCTCGCGCGCCAGCGCCGCTGGCTCGCGGGCCTGCTGCTGGCGCAGGTGATGACCGGATTGTCGAATGTTCTTTTTGACTGGCCCCTGATTGCCGCGGTGCTGCACACTGGAGGCGCCGCGGCGCTGGTGGGCACGCTGGTCTGGAGTCTTGCGGCCACCCGCACTTCGCGTGCGCACGCAGATGCGCGCCGCCCCTTCCTGAAGAAAGCCGACACTCGCGCATGACCACGGATACCATGCTTTCCCCCGCTTCCCGCTTTGCCCAGTTCTACGCCCTGACCAAGCCCCGGGTGGTGCAGCTGATTGTTTTTTGCGCCCTGATCGGCATGGTGCTGGCCGTGCCCGGCTGGCCCAGCGGCGCGCAGTGGCTGCACATGGCGGTGTCCTGTGCGGGCATCTGGCTGGTGGCGGCTGCCGCCGCCGCCTTCAATTGCCTGGTGGAAAAGCACATCGATGCGCGCATGCAGCGCACCGCCTGGCGACCCACCGCGCGCGGCGAGCTCTCGAGCATGCAGGCGCTGGTCTTCTCCGCGGCGCTGTGCAGCATGGGCGCGGCCATCCTGTTCATCGGCACCAACCCGCTGACCATGTGGCTCACGCTGGCGACATTTGTCGGCTATGCGGTGATCTACACCGTGGTGCTCAAGCCGCGCACGCCGCAGAACATCGTGATCGGCGGTGCCTCGGGCGCCATGCCGCCGGTGCTGGGCTGGGCGGCCATGACCGGCCAGGTCGGGCCTGAAGCGCTGATCCTGTTCCTGATCATCTTCCTCTGGACCCCGCCGCATTTCTGGGCGCTGGCGCTGTACCGCGTCGAGGACTATCGCAAGTCGGGCTTGCCGATGCTGCCCGTCACCCATGGCAGCGAGTACACGCGGCTGCAGATCCTGCTCTACACGGTGGTGCTGTTTGCCGCCTGCCTGCTGCCCTTCATCTACGGCATGAGTTCGTGGCTGTATCTGGCCGCAGCGGTGGTCCTGGGCGCAGGTTTCTGCTCTTACGCCTGGCGCCTGCGCCGCGCGTATTCGGATGCGCTGGCGTGGCGCACCTTCCGTTTCTCGCTGGTCCATCTGAGCGCGCTGTTCGCGGCGCTGCTGGTGGACCACTATCTGTTTTTCTAGTCGAAGCCGGGACAGGCCCGGTCTTCATTTGACCTGGCGCTTCTCCAGCTTGCGCGCCAGCGTGCGCCGGTGCATGCCCAGGCGCCGTGCGGCCTCGGAGATGTTGAAATCGCTGTCGGCCAGCGTTTCGTGGATGTGCTCCCACTCGAGCGTCTTGATCGAGCTGGTGTGCTGCGTCAGCTCGACTTCGGTGTCGCCCGCGACGCGGCCAAACGCGGCTTCGATGTCATCGGTGTTCGAGGGCTTGGCCAGATAGTGGCAGGCCCCTAGCTTGACGGCTTCCACGGCCGTGGCAATGCTTGCATAGCCGGTGAGCACGACAATCAGCGCCTCGGGGTTGTGCTCGTGCAGCATCTGGATGCAGTTGAGCCCCGAGGCATTGCCGGCAAGCTTCAGGTCCATCACCGCATAGCCGGGACGGTGGTCCTGCAGCA
>JBEVDH010000221.1:0-6545 GCA_040514115.1 Comamonas sp.
TGGTAGCCGAGCTGTCGAGCGGCGGCAAAGCGAAAAAATTCATGGTGGGTCCTCAGAGGCATTGCCCCCGCTTCGATTCTAAGAGTGGTCCGAGCATGGGGTCATATCGACCCGGCCATCCGAGCGCTCGCCAGGTGCAGCGCACCCAACCAGTGCCACACCACGGCTAAAACTTGGCACAAGCCTTGCTTGAGAATTTTGGTCGCAAATTGGATACAAAGATACGGGGATACTCTAATCTCCAAATCTTGAGCAGAGTTTAAGCTCTTGCCTGATCCACCCGCCCCCGGGGCACCTGCGGCAGACGCAACCATTCCACCTTTCAGAGGTCTCCATGAACGCTGCTTTCCGTCCAATTGTCATTGGCCTTGCCATTGCCTGCTGTGCCAGCGCGGGTGCCCACGCCCAGTCGCAGGAAACGTGGCCGTCGCGCCCGATCCGGATGGTGGTGCCCTTCCCTGCGGGCGGCGGCGTCGATGCGCTCAGCCGCTACGTGGCCGATGCGCTGGGCCCGAAGCTGGGCCAGTCGGTCGTGGTCGAGAACCGCCCCGGTGCGGCCACGGTCATCGGCACGGAAGCGGTGGCCAATGCAGCCCCGGACGGCTATACCGTGCTCGTGGCCACGACCTCTTCGCTGGTCTCGAACCGTTTTCAGTTCAAGAAGCTGCGCTACGACCCGGATGGCTTCGTTCCCGTATCGCTGATCGGCTTCCAGCCGCTGGTCATCCTGACCAACCAGGCCACCCCCGTCACCGACCTCAAGGGCCTGATCGATCATGCGAAGAAGAATCCCGATACGCTGAGCTTCGCGTCTTTCGGCAATGGCTCGCTGTCGCAGTTCTCGCTGGAGATGCTCAAGCTGAAAACCGGCACCCGCATGACGCATATCCCGTTCAAGGGCGCGTCCGAGGCCTTGCCGGCGCTGATCGGCAATCAGGTGCAGGTCTATGCCGACACCATCACCTCCAGCGTCGGCTATATAAAGAACGGTCGGCTCAAGGCGCTGGCCACCACGGGCGCGGCGCGCACGCTGAGCCTGCCGGAGGTACCGACGGTGGCCGAGCAGGGCTTTCCCGGCTTTGACATGGCCTCCTGGGCCGGCATCGTGATGCCCAAAAACGCGCCCAAGGAAGCGGTCGCGAAGATGCACAGCGCGCTGTCAGGGGTGCTGGCGTCCAGAGAATTCAAGGACAAGCTGCTGGCCTTCGGCCAGGAGCTGCCCGACAGCCGCGCCGGTGCTGCAGCCTTTGCCGAGCAGATCAAGACCGACATCCCAAAGATCCGCGAGCTCTTTCGCGAAGCCGGGATCGAGCCCATTTGATTTCATTCCAGGATGCAACAACCCATGCACAACGAACTCAGCTCCATTGACGTGAAGACCCAGGTTCATCCCTACACGAACCTCGCGCTGCACGAAACCGCCGGCCCGATGGTCATCACCAAGGGCGAAGGCGTCTTTGTCTATGACGACAAGGGCAACAAATACCTCGAAGGCCTGGCCGGCCTGTTCTGCGCCTCGCTGGGCTTCAGCAACACCCGCCTGGCCGACGCCGCGGACCGGCAGATGCGCCAGCTGCCCTTCTATCACTCGTTTGGCCACAAGGCCAACGAGCCCGCGATCCTGCTGGCCGAAAAGCTGCTGGCCATGGCACCGGTGCCGATGTCGAAGGTGTTCTTCGCCAACTCGGGCTCGGAAGCCAACGACACGGCGATCAAGCTGGTCTGGTACTACAACAACGCGCTGGGCCGCCCCGAGAAAAAGAAGATCATCGCGCGCACCCGCGGCTACCACGGCGTCACGATTGCCTCGGCCAGCCTCACCGGCCTGCCCAACAACCACCGTGACTTCGACCTGCCGATCGAGCGCATCCTGCACACCGACTGCCCGCACTACTGGCGCCACGGCCTGCCCGGCGAGACCGAGGAAGACTTCGCCACGCGCTGCGCGGACTCGCTCGAGCAGTTGATCCTCAAGGAAGGCCCCGACACCATTGCCGCGTTCTTTGCCGAGCCGATCATGGCCTCGGGCGGCGTCATCGTTCCGCCCAAGACCTATTTCGCCAAGATCCAGGCCGTGCTGCGCAAGTACGACGTCCTGCTGGTGGCCGATGAGGTCATTTGCGGCTTCGGCCGCACCGGCAACATGTTCGGCACGGAAACCTTCGGGATGAAGCCCGACATGATCTCCTGCGCCAAGCAGCTGTCTGCCGGCTATCTCCCGATCTCGGCACTGATGGTGAATGAAGACATCTACCAGGCCATGCTGACGGAAAGCCGCAAGATCGGCACCTTCGGCCACGGTTTTACCTATTCGGGACATCCCGTGGCGGCCGCGGTGGCGCTCGAGACGCTCAAGATCTACGAGGACGAGCAGATACTCGAGCATGTGCGCAGCGTGATCCCGCAGTTCCAAAAACGCCTGCATGACCTGGCCGGCCATCCGCTGGTCGGCGAGGCGCGCGGCCAGGGCCTGATCGGCGCGGTGGAGCTCGTGGCCGACCGCGACACCAAGGCCCCGTTCGCGCCCGAACTGGGCATAGCACAGCGCGCGGGCGTCGCGGCGCTGTCGCACGGCGTCATCACCCGGGCGCTCGGGGACACCGTGAACATGTGCCCGCCTCTCATCATCACCCCCCAGGAAATCGACATGCTGTTCGACGGCATCGAAGGCGCCTTGGACGACACCTTTTCACTGGCAAAGACAGCCTGAACTACGCAAGAAAGAAACTGAGCAATGCGCGATTTCCAGAAACCCGGCCGATCCGTCGTCATGTCCACCAACGGCATGGCCGCCACCTCCCACCCCGCCGCCACCCAGGCCGCGGTCCGTATCCTCGAGGCCGGCGGCACGGCGATGGATGCCGCCATCGCGGCCTGCGCGGTGCAGTGCGTGGTCGAGCCGGGCTCGACCGGCATTGGCGGCGACTGCTTTGCGCTCTACAGCGAAAAGGGCACCGACGACATCACGGCCTACAACGGCGCGGGCTGGGCGCCCAAGGCAACCTCCATTGACGCGCTGCTCGCAGCCGGCGAGAAGAAGCTGCTGCCGCGCCAGTCGCCCCACGTTGTCACCGTGCCCGGCGCGGTGGACGCCTGGTTTGCCCTGAGCGAGAAGTTCGGGCGCCTGCCGATGGAGCGCATCCTGGAGGACGCGATCCGCTTCGCCGAGGAAGGCTATGCGGTCGCGCCGCGCTCGGGCACCGACTGGGCCATGAGCACCCAGCTGCTGGCGGCCACGGCCGCGCGCGACATCATGCTGGTGGACGGCAAGGCGCCGGCCATCGGCTCGGTGCACCGCCAGCCGCAGCTGGGCGCGACCCTGCGCAAGATCGCCGAGAAGGGCCGTGCGGGCTTCTACGAGGGCGACGTTGCTGAAGACATCGTGTCGTACCTGCGCAGCCTGGGCGGCGTGCACACGCTGGAAGACTTTGCCACCTACCGCGGCGAGTTCGTGCAGCCGGTCAAGAGCGCGTTTCGCGACCATGTGGTGCACGAGTGCCCGCCTCCGGGCCAGGGCATCATCGCGCTGCTGCTGCTGAACATCCTGCAGGGCATCGAAACGGGCACGGACCCGCTGTCGCCCGAGCGCCTCAAGGCCGAAATCGATGCGACGCGCATGGCCTACAAGATGCGCGACGCGCTGCTCGCCGACCCTCGCTTTGCCGATGTCGACGTCGACTACCTGCTGTCGCAGGAACTCGCGACCCAGCTGCGTTCGGGCGAATTCCCGGCGCGGTTCGACACCTCGGCGACCAACGCCGCGGGCGAGCACAAGGACACCGTGTACATCACGGTGGTCGACAAGGACCGCAACTGCGTGAGCTTCATCAACTCGATCTTCCATCCCTTCGGCTCGGGCCTGATGGCCGCCAAGTCCGGCGTGCTGCTGCACAACCGCGGCCAGAGCTTCGAGCTCACCAAGGGCCACCCCAACTGCATCGGCCCGGGCAAGCGCCCGCTGCACACCATCATTCCCGGCATGGCGACCAAGGACGGCAAGGTGCAATTGGTGTTTGGCGTCATGGGCGGCCACTACCAGGCGATGGGCCACGCGCATTTCCTGTCCAAGGTCATCGACTACGGCTTCGACATCCAGGCGGCCAGCGACCTGCCGCGCCTCTTCCCCGTGCCCGGCACCGACAACGTCGAGTTTGAAAGCACCATGCCGCAGGAAGTGCGGCAGGCGCTGGAACAGCAAGGCTATAAGCTCATCGCCCCGGCCTCGCCCGCCATCGGCGGGGCCCAGGCCATCCGGGTGGACTGGGAAAAGGGCGTGCTGCAAGGCGCGTCGGACCACCGCAAGGATGGCTGCGCCCTGGGCGTGACCCTCGCCGGAGGGAATTGCCGCCGGCCCCGCGAGGCCGGCGGCGCCCGCCTCAGCCGTTCTGGTTGGCCTGGAGGATCCCGGGCAGCGTGCGCAGGATATGCGCACGCATCAGGGCCTCGACCTTTTGCCCATCCCGTGCCTTGAGCGCGGAGATCAGCTCGTCATGCCGGTCATGCACGTAGTCGGGGGATGGGCGTCCTTCCAGCCACACCCGCATCAGCGGCTCCGACACCGAGTGCAGCGCCGCGATCTGCCGCATCAGCTGCGGCGCATCCGCAATGATGGACAGACGTTCGTGGAACTGGCTGTGCGCCGTGATCCACTCCGATGCGTCCAGGCCGCTGCGGTGCATGCGCTGCAGCAGCTGCTCCAGGTCATGGACGTCATTGGGCGTCACGTTTTCCGCCGCCAGCGATGCCGCCAGGCCTTCGAGCACCGAGCGCATGGCGAACACCTCGCGCACTTCCTTCTGCGTCAGCACCCGCACCATCGCGCCGCGGTTCGGGCGATTGATGATCAGCCCTTCAGTGGCCAGCCGGTTCAGCGCCTCGCGCACCGGCATGCGGCTGGTGCCGATTTCCGCCGCGATGTCGTCCGGCGCGAGCCGCGTGCCGGGGCGCAGCACACCCATGCGGATACCGCGCTTGATGTACTGATAGGCCTCTTCCTGCGCGGTGGCATGGACGGTATCGAACGAAGATCGGCGGTCGGTGAGCATGGAGTTCTTTGTGGTCGTTTGCCCTGAAAAGAGCCCTTTGATTTTACGGGGACTGGGACAGCTGCATCCGTCAACGCCGGATTGACCCAGGCGCAGCATGCCGCCATTAACGCTTGCACACGCAATACCGGGCTTACCCCTAGAGCTGGTTCATTTATTGCTTGTTAGGCTCGGTGGATTGGATACAAATATCTAGATATCCATGCACATCATCGTGCCGGGCTCTGGCGCCCGATGCCTGCAAACCAACTTGATGACGACCATGAACTTCACACTGCTTCGTACGCCACTAGTCACTGCCCTTGTTTCCACGCTGGCCTTTGCCGCATCCGCCCAGGCACCCGCGGCCTGGCCGACAAAACCCATCCGCATCATGGTGCCGTTCCAGGCCGGCTCGGCCACCGACTTGCTGAGCCGCCAGATCGGCACCGGCCTGAGCCAGTCGCTGGGCCAGCCCGTGCTGATTGAAAACAGGCCCGGTGCCGCCGCCATGATTGGCAGCACCGCGGCCGCGCGCGCGCCTGGCGACGGCTACACGCTGCTGATGAGCGGCCCGGCCTCGATGGTCACCAACCGCTTCCTGTACAAGAACCTGAGCTACGAGCCGGACGCGTTCGCCAAGGTGGCGATGGTGGCGATCACGCCCAATGTGCTGCTGTCCGACCCGTCGCTGCCCTTCAAGACCCTGGCCGAAATGGTCGCCTACGCCAAGGCCAATCCCGGCAAGCTGACCTATGCGTCGTTTGGCGCCGGCACCACGTCGCACATGGCGGGCGAGTTCCTGCGTCAGGCCGCGGGCATCGATCTGGTGCACGTGCCCTACAAAGGTGCAGCCGAGGCGATTCCGGCACTGCTGTCGGGCCAGGTCTCGCTGTACTTCGACACCATCATGACGGCCCTGCCGCAGGTCAAGGCCGGCAAGCTGCGCGCCCTGGGTGTCTCCACGGCCACCCGCGCCGCGATGGCGCCCGACATTCCCACCATTGCCGAGCAGGGCTACCCTGGCTTCGATATCGCCCCCTGGTATGGCATCGTTGCCAGCCCCGGCACGCCTGCGCCGATCGTGATGAAGCTCAACACCGAGATCAACAAGTTGCTGACCACGCCCGAATTCCGTGAACGCCTGCTGGCCACGGGCGCCGAGGCGCGCGGCGGCAGCGTGGCGGATTTCGAAGCCTTCATCAAGACCGAGATTCCACGCACCGAGAAGCTGGTGCGCCAGTCCGGCATCACGCTGCAGTAAGCGCACAGGCCCGCGCCACCCCATGGGGGCGGGGGCCGGGGCGGCGGCGGGGGCAGGCTAAGCCAGCAGCTGGCGCAGCACGAAGGGCAGGATGCCCCCATGGCGGTAGTAATCCGCCTCGATGGGGGTGTCGATGCGCAGCGTCAGCGTGCGCCGCAGCTGGCTGCCGTCGGCGCGCGTGATGCACAGCTCGGCATCGCTTTGCGGCGTGAGCAGCGGGTCGGGAATCACCTCGATGAACTCATCGCCCTTGAGAC
>JBEVDH010000251.1:0-7494 GCA_040514115.1 Comamonas sp.
CCTTCAGGCCTTCCTGCAGCCGGCGCAGATAGCCGGCCACCAGCGGCTGCACATAGGCATTGGCCGAGACCGTGGACAGGCGCTCGTATTCGCGAATCTCGGGGCACACGTCCGACGCCAGCGAAACCCAGAGTTCCGGCGCATGCTGCGCCAGCAGCGCGCGCACGCGGCGTTCATGCAGCGGGTTGGCGTAGCCGTGCAAGAAGCACACGGCGACGCTTTCAATGCCGTCGGCAACCAGCTGTCTGGCCAGTGCCTCGACCTGCGCCTCGTCCAGCGGCGTCAATGCGTGACCCGCGGCATTCACGCGTTCGGCCACGCCATGGCGCCAGTGGCGCGGCACCAGCGGCGCGGGTTTTTCAAGGAACACGTCGTACTGCGCAAAGCGGTCTTCCAGGCCGATCTCGACCAGATCGCGAAAGCCCTCGGTGGTGATCAGCGCGGTCTTCGCGCCCTTGCACTCGATCAGCGCATTGGTGGCCAGCGTCGTGCCCAGGATCAGCAGCTCGACCTGCGGCCAGTCCAGGCCCGCCAGGCGCAGGATTTCCTCGACGCCCGACAGCACGGCCAGCTCGGGCGCCTGCGGCGTGGTCAGCACCTTGACGGTGTGCTTGATGGCGCCGCGCAGCAGCACGATATCGGTAAAGGTTCCGCCAACATCGACGGCAACGCGCACGCGCGGGTCAAGGGCAGCTTGGGAGGCTTGGGAAGTGGGCATGGGGTCCAGCGGCAGGTGATGGAGTCGCTGCGCTCCACCAGGAACCGGTGGATGAGCGATGACCTGGCCATGCCAGGTTTGGGCGGTGCTTTGCCCAACGAAGCTTTTCATGCTTCGTTATTTGAAAATTGCCCCCTCGGCACTCCGTCTAGTTGAACATGGCGCCAATGAACTGCCGCACCCAGGCATGCGCGGGATCGCGGTGGTGGCGTTCGTGCCAGTAGAGGGACACCGTCAGCATGGGCAGCGGCAGCGGCACCTCGAGGATCACGGTGCCGGCCTGTTTGCCCAGCGCGTGGGCGACGCTGGCCGGCACCGTTGCCACCAGGTCCGAATTTCCGACCACGAACGGACAGGCCATATAGCTCGACAGCGTCAGCGCCACGCGCCGCGTGCGGTTCTGCGCCAGCAGCGCCTGGTCGATGCGCTCGCTGAAATGGCGCGTATGCGCCGCCAGGTTCACATGGCCGTAGGCGAGATAGGCGTCGAGGTCCCAGGGGCGCTGCAGGCAAGGGTGGCTCGCGCGCACCAGGCACACCACCTTTTCCTCGTACAGGAAGCGCGTGCGCAGGTTCGCGCCGGGCTTGGGGTAGTAGCCGGCGACCAGCTCCA
This sequence comes from Comamonas sp., assembly GCA_040514115.1. Taxonomy (GTDB): domain Bacteria; phylum Pseudomonadota; class Gammaproteobacteria; order Burkholderiales; family Burkholderiaceae_C; genus Comamonas. Next base: position 1,331 of record JBEVDH010000251.1, read on the forward strand.
CCTGGTTGCTCTCGAGCATGTCCAGCCCCAGCTGCGGCTGGGCCGCGAGCACGCGCAATTCAAGCCCCGGCGCTTCCTTGGCGATCCGCCCCATGACGCGGCCGAGCACCGCGAACTGCACGTAGTCGGTGGCAAACAGGCTGATGCTGCGCAGGCTGGTTTTCGGGTCGAACGTCAGGCGCGGCAAGGCCACCTGGCGCCACATGTCGAGCATCGGGCGAAAGGAGACGTGCAGGTCCTGCGCCTTGTGCGTGGGCTGCCAGACGCCGCCCACGCGCTCGAGCACCGGGTCGTTGAACAGCCGGCGCAGGCGGCTGAGCGCGGCGCTCATGGCCGGCTGGCTGATCTCCAGCTGCTCCGCGGCACGCGTGACGCTGCGGCAGCTCATCAGGGCATCGAAGTGCAGCAGCAAGTTGAGATCGCCAGGGCGCATGGGAAAAATCTCCTGCGGTTCATAAACCGTAATGATGCCGACATAAATATAGCTTAGTCGTGGCGAGCGCGCTGCGTGCCTACCATCGAACGCAACCCCCCAGAACTCGTCATCCCAAGGAGTTTCCATGCGTTTTTCCCGGCGTGCCCTTTTCAGCCTGATGTGCCTTTGCCTTGCCGGCGCAGCCAATGCACAGGCCGACTGGCCCCACGGCAAGGTGATCAAGCTGATCGTGCCCTTCGTGCCCGGCGGCTCGACCGACCTCGTGGCGCGCCAGATCGCGCAGGACCTGGGCGAGCGGCTCAAGACCTCCGTCATCGTCGACAACAAGCCCGGCGCCGGCGGCACCATCGGCAGCGAATGGGTGGCGCGCCAGCCGGCGGACGGCCACACGCTGCTGCTGGGCACCGTCAGCACCCACGCGGTTGCGCCAAGCATCTATCCGCGCCTGGCCTACGACCCGTCCAGGGACTTCACGCCGCTGACCGTGGTCGCCACCATTCCCAATGTGGTGGTGGTGCGCGCCGACCTGCCGGTGGCCAATCTCAAGGAGTTCGTCGCGGCCTCGCGCAAGCCCGACGCGAACTTCTCCTTTGCCTCCAACGGCAACGGCACCTCGAACCACCTGGCGATGGAGCTGCTCAAGACGAGCACCGGGCTCAAGGCGGTGCATGTGCCGTACAAGGGCTCCGGCCCCGCGCTCACCGATACCGTGGCCGGTCATGTCACCACGATGGCGGACGTGGTCATGACTTCCTTGCCCTATATCAAGAGCGGCAAGCTGCGCCCGCTGGCCGTGACCTCCTCGGCGCGCTCGCCGCTGATGCCCGAGGTGCCGACCGTGGCCGAGGCCGGCTACCCGGGCTTCGAGGCGATGGTCTGGTTCGGCCTGTTCGCGCCGCCGAAGATGGCGCCGGCGCTGGCCGACAAGCTCAGCCGCGAAATCATCGCCGTCGTGCAGAGCAAGAAGATGGGCGACTACCTCGTGGCCCAGGGCGCGATGCCCTCGGGCATCAGCCCCGTGGAATTTGCCCGGCTGATCCGTGACGAGACCGCCAAGTGGCACAAGGTCACGGCCGCCGCCGGCGTGCAGCCCGAATAAGACCCCCACCGGGCACCCCCTTTTTCCCCCAGGAGACATACACCATGTACCGCATCGGCATCGACGTCGGAGGCACCTTCACCGACTTCACCATCATTGACGAGACCCTTGGCAAGGTGAAGTTCCACAAGGTCCCCTCCACGCCGCACGACCCTTCCGAAGCCATCGAGCGTGGCATCTCCGACCTGCTGGCCCAGCACCACATTGCCGCGGCCGAGATCTCGCATGTGGGCCACGGCACGACGGTCGCCACCAATCTGATCATCGAGCGCAAGGGCGCGCCCGTGGGCTTGATCACCACGCGCGGCTTTCGGGACATCCTGGAGATCGGCCGCCAGACCCGCCCGCATTTGTTTGACTACGCGGTGGGCAAGCCACCGGTGCTGGTGCCGCGGCGCCACCGCCTCGAGGTGGACGAGCGCATCGACGCCCAAGGCAAGATCCGCGTGGCGCTGGATGAGCAGGGGGTGCGCGACGCGGCCCAGACGCTGCGCGACGCGGGCATCGAAGCCGTCACCATCTGCTTCCTGCACTCGTACGGCAACCCGGCGCACGAGCAGCGCGCGCGCGACATCGTGCGCGAGGTGATGCCCCAGGCCTATATCAGCGTCTCGAGCGAGGTGCTGCCCGAGTTCCGCGAATACGAGCGGCTGTCGACCACCGTGCTCAACGCCTCGGTCGGCCCGCGCATGGCGCGCTATCTGGACCGCTTCCTCGAACGCGTGCAGGGCCTGGGCATTGCGCACGACCCGTTCACCATCCACTCCAACGGCGGCCTGATGTCGGCCGGCTCGGTGCGCCAGTTTCCGGTGCGCACCTGCCTGTCCGGCCCGGCCGCGGGCGTGGTCGGCGCCGCCGCAGTGGGCCGCGCCATCGGCTACCCCGATCTCGTGACCTTCGATGTCGGCGGCACCAGCACCGACGTTTCGCTGATCGCCAATGGCCGCCCGCTGTTCACCTCCAACCGGCAGGTGGCAGGCTACCCGGTCAAGACGCCAATGGTCGATATCCACGTGATCGGCGCGGGCGGCGGCAGCATTGCCTGGATGGACGACGCGGGCTCGCTCAAGGTCGGCCCGCACAGCGCCGGCGCGGTGCCCGGCCCGGTGGGCTATGCCCGCGGCGGCACCGAGCCGACGATCACCGATGCCGAGATCAGCCTGCACCGGCTCAATCCCGAAGTGCTGCTCAAGGGCCGCATGCCCGTCGATGCCGAGGGCGCGCGGCGCGTGATCCGCGAGCGCGTGGGCGCGCCGCTGGGCCTGTCGCTGGAAGACGCGGCCGAGGGCATCATCCGCATCGCCAACGCCAACATGAGCCGCGCCATCCGCGCGGTCTCCACCGAGCGTGGCTACGACCTGTCGCGCTTCGCGCTGTATGCCTATGGTGGCGCGGGCCCGCTGCACGCCGTCGAGGTGGCCGAGGAATGCGGAATTCGCACAGTGATCGTGCCCCAGGAGCCGGGCACGATGTGCGCGCGCGGCATCCTGCTGACCGACATTTCCTTTGACTTCGTGCGCAGCTTGATCACCCCGGTGGATGCCGCCGCCTGGCCCGCCGTGGGGCAGGCCTTTGCCGAGCTGCGCCGCGATGCGCTGGCCTGGCTGGCGGGCGAACATGTGGCCGAGGACAGCCGCCGCTGCGTGTGCAGCATCGACGCGCGCTACGACGGCCAGAACTTCGAGGTGCAGGTGGCCATGGACGAGGGCGAGGGCCTGTCGCTCGAGACCTTCGCGCAGCGCTTCCATGAAGCCCACGCGCGTGAATACGGCTACCAGGTGCCGGGCCGCGCGATCCAGATCATCAACTGCCGGCTGCAGGCTGTCGGCCAGGTGCTCAAGGCGCCGCTGGCGCCGGCCCGCACCGACACCACGCTGCAGGACGCGCGCACCGGCAGCCGCGACGTCTACCACGGCAAGGCGCATGGCTGGCATGCGACGGCGGTATACGACCGCGACCTGCTGTCGGCCGGCACGCGCATCGACGGCCCGGCGGTGATCGAGGAAATGAGCTCGACGACCGTCATCGGCCCAACCCACCACGCGGTGGTGGACACCCATGGAACCCTGATCATTTCGCTGGAGACAAAGGCATGAACGCACGCCCGCATTTTTCCGAGACGCTGTCCGACCCGATCGAGATGGAAGTCTTCACCAATCGCTTGCTGTCGATCACCGAGGACATGAACAACACGCTGGTGCGCTCGTCGTTCTCGACCAACATCAAGGAGCGCAAGGACTGCTCGGTGGCGCTGTTCGACGCCGCCGGCCGGCTGGTGGCGCAGGGCACGCAGATCCCGCTGCACCTGGGCTCGCTCAACGGCGCGATCCAGGCAGTGCGCGCGCAGTACCCGGCCGAGGCGATCCGCGACGGCGACGTGTTCATCTGCAACGACCCGTACCTTGCCAACGGCAGCCACCTGCCCGACATCAACATCGTCACGCCGGTTTTCTGGGACGGGGAGCTGCGCTTTTTCACCGCCAACATTGCCCACCATTCCGATGTCGGCGGCTCGGTGCCGGGCTCGATCGCTGGAGGACTCAAAAGCATCTTCGAGGAAGGCATCCGCATTCCCGTGGCGCGCATCGTGCGCGCCGGCGAACTGCAGGAAGACCTGCTGCGCCTGATCTGCAACAACACCCGCGACCCCGAGGAGCGGCTGCTCGACCTGAAGGTGCAGATCGCCACCAACCAGCGCGGCAGCGACGCCGTGCGCGGGCTGATCCGCCAGATGGGCCTGCCGGCGGTGCTGCGTTCGGTGGACGACGTGATCAACTACACGCGCCGGCGCCTGCTCAACCGCATTGCCGAACTCAAGCAGGGCAGCTACGCCTTCACCAGCTACCTGGACGACGACGGCATGGGCGGTGACCCGGTGGCGATCAGCGTCACCCTCACGGTGGCCGAGGGCCGGCTCAGGTTTGACTTCACCGGCTCGGGCAAGCAGGCGCGCGGCGCGATGAACCTGCCGATCAATGCGCTTTACGCCACCGTGTATTACGCCGTGAAGGCGCAGCTCGACCCGGATCTCGCGCCCAATGCCGGCCTGTTCGAGCCCATCGACATCTACGCGCCGCTGGGCACGATCACCAATCCCGAGCATCCTGCGGCCGTGGGCGCGCGCTCGATCACCGCGCAGAAGGTGGCCGGCACGCTGTTTGGCGCGTTTCGCGGGCTGCTGCCTGAATCCAAGCTCATGGCGTCAAGCAACGACCTGTGCCCGGCCATCGTGTTTTCCGGCCGGCTGGCCCAGCGCGCGGGGCAGTTCGTCTACCTGGAGACGATTGGCGGCGGGTCGGGCGCGCGCTTCGACACCGACGGCATGGATGGCGTGCATGTGCACATGACCAACACCAGCAACCTGCCGGTCGAGGCGCTGGAAAACGAGTACCCGCTGCTGATGGATGAATATTCGCTGATCCCCGACTCGGGCGGCGCGGGCCGCACGCGCGGCGGCATGGGCATTGCCAAGCAGATCCGTGCACTGGCGCCCGGCATCGTGTTCTCGTCGCGCTCGGACAGCCATGTGGTCGGCGTGCCCGAGGGCGTGGCCGGCGGGCACGACGGCCGGCGCGCGCGCCTGGTGCGCAATTTCGGGCAGGCCGGCGAGGCGGCCATGTTCTCGAAGACCGCCAACATCGAGCTGGGCGTGGGCGAGAGCGTACGCATCGAGACGCCCGGCGGCGGCGGCTGCGGCGCCCCGATGGAGCGCGTGGCCGCCAGCCTGCAAGGCGACATTCTGGACGGGAAGGTCAGCCTTGAAGCGGCCCGGCGCGACTACGGCCCGCTGGCGGCCTGAAGGCGAGGAAACACCATGCAGAAAATCGGCCGCAAGCTCTTGCTTTGCCTTGGCGCGCTGCTGCTCCAGTGCGCCGCGCACGCGGGCACCCTGGCCAGCGTCGATTTCAACTCGGCGCAGTTGCGCCGTGCCTGGAATTACGATGTGTATCTGCCGACCGGCTACGAATCGAGCCAGTTGCGCTACCCGGTGCTGTACCTGCTCCATGGCAACGGCGGCGCGCGCAGCGACTGGCCGAACAAGGGCCAATTGCAGCAGACGCTCGATGGGTTGATTGCCAGTGGACGCATGGCGCCGGCGATCGTGGTGCTGCCCGATGCAGGCCGCAGCTGGTACGTGGACCGCACCGAGCCGATGGAAAGCGCGATCATGCAGGACCTGCTGCCGGACGTGGAACAGCGCTTTCGCACGCTGCAAGAGCGCGAGGGCCGGCTGCTGGCGGGCCACTCGACGGGCGCCTATGGGGCCTTCCGGCTGGCGCTCAAATACCCCGAGCGCTTTGCGGCCGTCGCGCTGCTGAGCCCTGCCATCTATGCCGGCATGCCGCCCAAGACCTCCACCGCGGTGGCCTCGGGCGTGTTTGGCGAGCAGGGCGGGTTCGATCCGAAGGTGTGGGACGCGCTCAACTATCCCGCTGCCTGGGACGGCTACCTCGCGAAGAAGAAGCCCGTGCCGGTGTTTCTGTCGAGCGGCGACGATGATCTCGACATCCTGCACGACTCCTACGCGCTCTACCGCAAGCTGCTGGCGGCCGGCCAGCCCGCCGAATACCGGGTCGTGGACGGCGGCCACCTGTGGCCGAGCTGGGCGCCGCTGAGCGCCGAGGCGTT
>JBEVDH010000023.1:0-2704 GCA_040514115.1 Comamonas sp.
GCTGTGGGTGACCAGTTCCGGCAGGTCCACCGCATGCAGCAGGCTGCCCGCCATGCGCGAGCCGAAGGTGGCCCCGGCGTAGGTCAGCAGCGGCAGGCCGGCCCACAGCGCGTCGCTGGCGGTGGTGCCGGCGTTGAATGGATTGGTGTCCAGGAACAGGTCGGCCACCTGGTAGCGCGCCAGGTAGTTTTCCGGCGCCACTCGCTGGGCGAAGATCAGCCGCTCGGGATCGACATCGTGCTGGCGCGCCTCCTGGCGCAGCGTGTCACGCACCGCGTCGCTATCGGCAATCAGCCATAGCACGCTGTTCGCCGTGTGGCGCAGGATCTCCATCCACGCACCAAACATCTCTGGCGTGATCTTGAAGGTGCTGTTAAACGAGCAGAACACAAAGGCATCGTCGGGCAGGCCGCATGCGGCGCGCGTGGGACGGGGGCCGATCGCGCGCTGACGGTCATTGATCTGGAAGCAGCCGGGCAGGTACAGCGGCTTTTCGGTGAAGCAGGGCGCCAGTTCTTCCGGGAAAACGAAGCGGTCGGCGATCACATAATCGATGGCCGGCAGCGCCGTGGTGCCGGGAAAACCCAGGTAGGTGACCTGCACCGGCGCCGGCCGCCAGGACAGGATGTCGTGGCGCGCACCCAGCGTTAGCCCGTGCAAGTCGACCAGAATGTCGATCTCGTGCTCGCGGATGCAGCGCGCCGCCGCCTCGTCGCTCATGCCGTCGATCCGGATGTAATGGTCCATCGCGCCCACCACGCGCGCGCGCAGCGGCGAGCCATCCTCGCGGCTCCAGCAAAAGCCGTAGACCTCCACCTTGGCCCGGTCGTGCAAGGCATATAGCTCGGCCGTCAGGATCGACACGGCATGGTTGCAAAAGTCCGAGGACAGGTAGCCGATGCGCAGCCGCGGATGATGGTAGCCCTCGGGCGCCGCCAGCGGTTCCTGCAACGACAATACTTTCTTTTGCACGTAGCGGCGCGCGGCGGCCAGTTGCACCGCCGGGTCATCCGAACCCGCCAGCAGCGCCAGCGCCGAGGCGCCGTTGACCAGGTCCGCGTGCGTGGCGCCCTCGAACGGTTTGAAGGCGGGCCACAGGCACAGCTTTTGCCGCAGGTGAACCCAGTGCGCGATGGCTTCGGGCTGCTTCGGGTCCAGCGCCAGGCTCTGCGTCAGCATGTCTTCGGCTGCCGTATAGTCCTTGCATATTTCCAGCAGCCGTCCGAGATTGTTCAGGGCGTGGATCCGCAGCGGCTTGTCGTCAGGCGCATCCGGCCTGGTCAGCGCCAGCGCCATGCGCCATTCCGTCAACGCTTCCGCGCTGAGGCCACGGCGCTCAAGCACGTTGCCGAGGTTGAGATGCGCCTGCACGAAGCCGGGCATCAGTTCCAGCGCCGCGCGGTAGGACTGCTCGGCGCCCTCGTGGTCCTGCAGCTTGGCCTGGATCACGCCAAGGTTGAAGTGCGCGACGTACAGCGCCGGCGAGGAATGATGCCTGATCCATTCACGGTACAGCTGGGCAGCGCTTGCATCGCGATGATCGCTGGTGAGGTGTTCGGCAACATGGATCAAATCCATGAGTGGCAATGCGCCTTGAGTTGCCAGCCGCATTGCTGCCTCTGCAGTGAAACGTGGCGCAACAGCTTGCGCCGAGCCTTGATGTGTATCCGACATGTGGAGAGTGGGGGCAGGACAGGTAGGCAGTTACGATACAGGATGCAATGCGGGAATTGCAAGGAGGAAACGCCTGGCGCCGGGTTTTCGACCTACACCCTTATCAGGAGTTCAAGCATCTGTTGTTGATTAGCAGCCCGTTGCACGGATTCGACGCATGTAGGGCTTTGTGGAAATGTGTGCACTTTCCGACAGCCTAATGTGTAAGCTGTAGGCAGTTTCGTGATGCTCAACAATACTTCGGGGATCGCCAGTGAGAATTCTTGCACCTATCGTCATCGCGGCTGCCGCTTTCGCCGCCCCCATCCTGCATGCGCAGGAAGCCAGTCACGTGGCGGCAGCCACCGACGCGGCCACGCGCTGGCTTGCCCTGATGGACGAAGGCAAATCGGGCGACGGCTGGGAGCAGGGGGCAGCGCTGATGCAAGCGGCCGTCACGCGCGACAAGTGGAGCGCGGTACTCGCGGGTGTAAGGACGCCGCTGGGAGCGGTAAGCTCACGCACATTGAAATCCGCCCAGTACACCCGTGCAATCCCGGGTGCGCCCGAGGGCGAATATGTCGTCATTCACTACGATACGCAATTCGCCAACAAGGCGGGCGCGACGGAAATGGTGGTGCCGATGCGTGCCGCCGACGGCAGCTGGAAAGTCTCCGGCTATTTCATCAGGTAAGGAGGCGGTTCAGGCGGTCTTGCGGCGCGCGCGTGCCGGCTTGGCCTGTTCCTCCTGCACATGCTGCAGCCGCTGCTGCAGCATCGCCAGCACCGCCGCTTCTTCGGGCTGCAGCGCGTGCAGGTCGCCCGCCAGCTCCTGTTCGGTGCGTTCGCGCATCGCTTCCAGCATCGCCCCCTCGAGATAGGCTTCGAGCACCGCCGGGTGCACATAGCACTTGCGGCAGATCGATGGCGTATTGCCCAGCTTCTCCGACACCGACTCGATCGCGCGCACGATGTTTTTCTTGGCCTGGGCCTGGGAATCGAATTTCTCGAACTCCTGCAGCGCCAGCGCGGCCAGCACCGTGCCCGACCA
>JBEVDH010000071.1:0-7560 GCA_040514115.1 Comamonas sp.
TCGACGCGCTGCGCACCGAAGCCGAGCTGATCGCCCTGCGCAAGCGCGTGGGTTTCGTGTTCCAGCAATACAACCTGTTTCCGCATCTCACGGTGCTGCAGAACCTGGTGATCGCGCCCACGCGCGTGGTCGGGCGCAGCCGCGCCGTCGCCGAGCGCGATGCGCGCGCGCTGCTCGAGAAGGTGCGCCTGGCGCACAAGGCCGATGCCTACCCGGGCGAGCTCTCGGGCGGGCAGCAGCAGCGCGTGGCGATTGCGCGCGCGCTGGCCATGCAGCCCGAGCTGATCCTGTTTGACGAAGTCACGTCCGCGCTCGACCCCGAAACCGTCGGCGAGGTGCTGACGGTGATCCGCGACCTGGTCACCGAAGGCATGACCTGCGTGCTGGTGACGCACGAGATGCGCTTTGCCGAGGAGATCAGCGACCAGGTCTATTTCACCGAGGCCGGGCGCATCGTCGAGCACGGCCCCGTGGCGCAGATCTTCGGCCAGCCGCGCAGCGAGCGCACGCGCCAGTTCCTGCAGCGCGCGCTCGGCGATGGCCCGCGCGCGGGCCCGGCGCCGCCCGTCGAGGCGTTGCGCTTCAACCAGCTGCGCTTTGCCCTTTGATTTATCGCCACAACGAGAAGCTGCCATGACCTCCATTCCTTTGCATACCGGCCGCGCCACGCGCCTGCTGCATGCCGGCGCGCCCGACCTGCGCGGCGGCTCGGGCCCGGTCAACGTGCCCGTGGTGCGCACCAGCACCGTGCGCTTCGAGAGCAGCGCCGCCTATGCCGACCACCACCTGCGCCGCAGCGCCGGCGAACGTATCGCCACCTATGGCCGGCACGGCCTCGACACCCACCGCGCGCTCGAAGACGCGGTGACCGCGCTCGAAGGCGGGCACCGCGCGTTTCTCACGCCCTCGGGCCTGTCGGCGATCACGCTGGTGCTGGTGGCCCTGCTGTCGCCGGGCGACCATGCGCTGGTGGCCGACAGCGTCTACTCGCCGGTGCGCCGCGTCGACGACACGCTGCTGCAGCGCCTGGGCATCACGCTCGAATACTTCTCGCCGTCGCAAGATGACCTGGCCGCGAAGATCCGCCCGAACACCAAACTGGTCTATCTGGAATCACCCAGCTCGCTGCTCTACGAAGTGCTGGACCTGCCCGCGCTCAGCGCCATCGCGCGCGCGCATGGCATTCCCGTCGCCACCGACAACACCTGGAGCGGCGGCTGGTTCCACCAACCGCTGGCGCTGGGCGCGAATATTTCCATCCATGCCGCGACCAAGTACATCTCCGGGCATTCGGATGTGATGCAGGGCATCGTCGTCACCGACTCGGCCGCGCTGTCCAAAAAGATCGCCACGGCCCACGAGGCGCTGGGCCTGACGATCGGCGCCGATGACGCCTATCTCGCGCTGCGCGGCCTGCGCACGCTGCCGGTGCGCCTGGCCCAGCACCAGCGCCATGCGACGCAGGTGGCCCAGTGGCTGCAGGGGCAATCCCAGGTCGCCCGCGTGTTCTATCCCGCGCTGCCTTCCGATCCGGGCCATGCGCTGTGGCAGCGTGACTTCAGCGGCGCCAGTGGCCTGGTGTCGTTTGCGTTTGAAGACGGCGTGGACGCGCGCGGCGCCGAAGCCTTTGTCGATGCGCTCGGCATCTTCGGCATCGGCGCTTCGTGGGGTGGCTATGAAAGCCTGGCCCTGGTGGCTTCGCCCGACCGTCTGCGCGAGCACAGCTTCTGGACCGGTACCCGGCCGGTGGTGCGGCTGCATATCGGGCTGGAAGATCCGCAGGATTTGATGGGGGATCTGGGGCAGGCGTTTACCAGGGTGGGGGAGCGTGTGGAGCTGGCGTTGACGTGAGGGTGCAAAGGGAGGCTGCCGGAATTTGACGGCGGACGTTCACCCTTCGACGCGGCCGGCCAGGCAGACTCAGGGCGAACGGGTAAAACCGTTCGTGGTGAGCCTGTCGAACCATGAACGGCCTGCCCGCCAAACCCGGCATCTCCCCCCAACAACAACGGCGCCCCAAGGCGCCGTTGTTGTTTGCCATGTAGCGGCGGCCCCCACAAGCCGCCGCCTCTCCCCCTCACCCCACCACCGCCAACAACCGAATCCCCGTCGCCCCCTCCCGCTCGAGCTGCGCCACCAGCCCCAGCTCCCAATCCAGATACTGCTGGAACCCCGCGTTGCGCAGCGCCAGATCATGGTGGGCGTAAGGGCTGTACCAATGGTCGTCATCCCCGGTCAGGACCCCCTCGGCGCCCTGCGCCACGGGCAGTCCCGCGGCAATCCAGCCCGCCGTGCCGCCCGCGATCGCGCGCACATCGCGCCCGGTGCGCGCCGCCAGCTCTGCCGCGGCAATGCGCGCCAGCACGCCATCGGGCGAATGCAGCAGCACGGCCCGGTCTTCGGGCAGTTCCGCGACGAAAGACTCGAGCCGGTCCGGCACCGCGAAGCGCGCGCCCGCGATGTGCTTTTTCTCGAAGGCCGCGCGGCGGTCGATGTCGAACACGGCAGCCTTTCCGGCTTCCAGCAAAGCCTGCGCCTGCTGCGGCGACACCCGTTGCGCGGGTGCATGCGAGGCCAGCACGCGCACCGGCTCGGCGCCGACTTCCAGCGTGGGCAGCGCCGGCGGCGCGAACACATACACCTCGTAGCCGCCGAGCTGCGCGAGCCACGCGCCCGTGGTCAGCGCGCGCACGCCGTCCCAGTCGGCGAGCACGATGCGCGCGCCGCGCGCCGCCGCGTATTCGTCCGTGGCCTGCACCAGCTGTCCGCCCGGCGCCCAGCGCCAGCCCGGCAGGTGGCCGGCGGCGTATTCCTGCTCGGTGCGCACGTCGAAGCGGTAGAGCGAGCGCTCGTTGGCTTCGGCTTCGAAGCGCGTGAGCTCGGCGCCATCGATGCGCTGCACCCCCGCGCGCTGCGCGACGGCCTGGGCGCGTTCGCGCGCCTGGGCCAACGTTGCGGGCGCGGGTTCGGGGAAAGCGGCGCCGCGGCCGTGCGCCAGCGTGCGGCCCGTCAGCAGCCAGTCCATGGTGCCGTTGCGCAGCGAGGCCACGCGGTTGGGAATGCCGGCGTCGATCAGCGTCTGCGCGCCAACGATGCTGCGCGTGCGGCCCGCGCAGTTCACCACCACGAAGGTATCGGGATCGGGCGCGATCTCGCCAATGCGGTAGACCAGCTCCGCGCCCGGCAGGCTGTGCGCGAACGGCAGGCTGAACGCGGCGAATTCCTCGGGCGTGCGGCTGTCCACCACCACGATGTTGTCGCCGCGCTCGACGCGCTCGTGCAATTCGTCAGACGTGATCCAGGGCGTGTGCTTCTCATGCTCGATGACTTCGCCAAACGCCTTGCTCGGCACATTGGTGCCGCTGAAGATCTCGTAGCCCGCCGCGGCCCAGCCGTCCGTGCCGCCTTCAAGCACCGACACATTGCGCCAGCCCAGGCGCGCGAGCTTGGCCGCGGCCTGGTGCGACAGCGATTCGTCGCCATCGACCAGCACGATGCGCGTGCCGCGGCGCGGCACCAGGCGGTCGATCAACAGCTCGATGCGCCACAGCGGCGCCGACGCCGCGAACAGGATATGGCGGTGCGCGAACACGCCGGTCTCGCGCACGTCGAGCACGGCAATTTCCTCGCCATCGAACAGCGCGGCCTTGAGCGCCTGGGGCGAGATCAGTGCATGGCGAATGGACTTGGGCGGGCCAAAGGTGCGGTATGTGCCGCCCTCATGGCTCTCGAACACCACGCGCCCGGGCAGGCGGTCGATGCCCAGGCCGTAGAAGTGCAGGTGCAGGCCGGGCTCGTCGCCGATCAGCTCGATGGTATGCACATCGGTGGGCGACAGCACGACGGACACGCCCGCCGTCACATCGACGCTGCGCTCGGCGGTGAGCGTGTCGCGCGTGGCATCGGCAGTGGTATCTCGGCGGAAAAACACATTGCGCTCGTTGCCCGAAACACCGGCAATGATCGCCCAGGTCGTGTGGTCGTGCGGCGGCTGGGACTTGCCCGGCAGACCCGTTGACAGGTACAGCGCGTAGCGGCCCGCGGCGTCTTCGCTCAGGCGGTACACCTGCGCCGGGGACACCGGAAAGTGCTCGGCCGCAAACAGCTCGCGCTGCGTGCCCAGGCGCTCGAGCAGCGTGGCCACGGCGCGCAGCTGCTCGGGCGTCGCGCGCTGCGGGTCGGGCACCAGGCGGCGGGCCTGGGCAACGAAGTCCGCGACGGCGGCGGTGCGGCGGCTGGCAACGTCGCTGCCGTTGAAGTCGAGGGAAACATGGGTCTGGGTCATCGGAGTCTCCGCAAAGTTGCCATCACGGTACGCACGCGCCCGCATTTGTCCAACGAAGAAAACCGCAGATCGTTAGACCAAAAGCTTCGTTCACGCGGCGCGCGGCGGCGCCTAGATTCAGGGCATTCTTTCCCTATCGCCGAGCCGCCACATGACCACCAAACGTTTTTTCCTGCGCACCCTGGCGTCGGCCATCGCACTTGCCGCTGCCGGCGGCGCGGCGCTCCATGTGTCCGCGCTGCAGGCGGCGCCCGACACCGCCGCCAGCTTCCCCTCCAAGCCGGTACGCATCATCGTGCCCATCGCCCCCGGCGGCAGCGCCGACAAGCTCACGCGCACGCTGGGCGAGCGGCTGTCGGTGCTCTGGGGCCAGACGGTGATCGTCGAGAACATCGCCGGCGCCAGCGGCACGATCGGTGCGGGCAAGGCCGCCAAGGCCGCGCCAGATGGCTACACGCTGCTGCAGCAGGGCGAGGGGTTGATGCTCAACAGCATCCTGTTTCGCGATCTGCCCTATGACTCGGCGCGCAGCTTTGCCCCGATCATCAAGGCCGTGGTCAGCCCGCAGGTGCTGGTCGTGAACCCCGGCACGGGCATCAACACGCTGGCCGAATATCTCGCGCGCGCCAAGGCCCAGCCCGAGAGCATCAGCCTGGCGCTGCCGGGCAATGGCGGCATCGCGCATGTGGCGCACGAGATCCTGGCGCAGGAAACCGGCGCCAAGGTCAACTACATTCCCTATCCCGGTGGCGGCCCGGCTTCGGTCGACGTGCTGGCCGGCCACGCCAACGCCACGCTGATCACGCTGGCCGCCGTGACCGAATATGTGCGCGCCGGCAAGCTGCGCGCGCTGGCCGTCACCACCAGCTACCGCTCGCCCGCGCTGCCCAATGTGCCCACTGTCGCCGAAGCGGCGCAGCTGCCGGGCTTCTCGGTGGAAAGCTGGCAGGGCTACTTCGCGCCGGCCGGCACTCCGGCGGCCATCGTGCAGAAGATCAACCGCGACATCAACCAGGTGCTGCAGTCGCCCGAGGTGCGCGCGCAGCTCGAAGCCCAGGGCTTCAAGGTCGCGGGCGGTTCGTCGGCGGATCTGGCCAGCAGCCTGCAGACCGAGCAGCCGCGCTACGCGAAAGCCATCAAGACGGCAGGTCTGGCGATACGGTAAGCACCCCCTGCGCGGGCCGCCCAGATGCGACTTGCCGCCTGACTACAGCCGTGCGGTGATCAGCAGCTTCTGCAGATCCTCGAGCGCCACCGGCTTGAGCAGGCGCGCATCGAAGCCCGTGAAGTCCGGGCGATCGACGCGCTCGTCTTCGACGCCATAGCCGGTCACTGCGGTGGCATAGATGGCGTCGCCGCCCGGCAGCGCGCGGATGGCGCGCAGCACGGTCGGGCCGTCCATGTCGGGCATGCCGATATCGAGAAACACCGCGCTGGGCTTTTCCCGGATCGCGGTCTCGAGCGCCGTGCGCCCGTCATACGCGGTGCTCACCCGGTAGCCCAGCAGGCGCAGGATCTCGGCCAGGCTGTCGGCGGCATCGCGGTTGTCATCGACCACCAGCATGCACACCGCGAGGCTGGACCGGAGGTCCGGATTGTCGTTGTCGGGCAGACCGGTCTTGAGGATCGCCCCCGGCAGCTCGAAGCTGAACACGCTGCCCTGCCCGGTGCCCGGGCTCCTGGCGGAGATCGAGCCGCCATGCATCTCGACCAGCGAGCGCGCCAGCGACAACCCGATGCCCAGCCCCGACTGGCGCGATGCCGCCAGCCCGTCGCCCTGCGAGAACAGCTCGAAGATATTGTTGATCGCCAGCGGCGAGATGCCTTCGCCGTTGTCCTCGACATCGACATACAGCCGCTCGCTCTCGACGCGCGCCGCCAGCGTGATCTCGCCGCCCACGGGCGTGAACTTGGTGGCATTGCTCAGCAGGTTTTGCAGCACCTGCGCCAGCCGCGTCTCGTCGGCGTTGACCCACAGGTCCTCGGGTGGCACCAGCAGCTTGAACTGGTGCGAGCGCGCGTCCATTGCGGGCCGCGTGGCCTCGATCGCGCGGGCCACGACCCGGTGGAAGGAAATCAGCTGCGGCTTGATGCGGATCTTGCCGCTGGTCAGCCGGCCTGCATCGAGCAGGTCATCGACCAGGCGCGTCAGATGCGACAGCTGGCGGTCGATCATGTCGCGGCTGGTGCGCACCGTGGTGCTGGGCGCGGGCTCGAGCTGCAGGATCGACACCGCATTGCGGATCGGCGCCAGCGGGTTGCGCAGCTCGTGCGCGAGCATCGCCAGGAATTCGTCCTTGCGCTGGTCGGCAAGGCGCAAGCCCTCCTCGGCACGCTTACGAGAGGTGATCTCGCGGAAGAAGATCGCGATGCCGCCTTCCTGGGTCGGGAAGGCGCGCACCTCGTTCCAGCCGCGCCGCCCGGCGACCTCGGGCAGCCGGTATTCGATCGCGCCGGCCTGGCGCTCTTCCATCACGCGGCGCAGCATCTGGCCGGCCTCGCTGTTGACCACTTCCGGGAACAGGGCCCAGTGATTGCTGCCGATGACCTCGCCGGCGGGCTTGTTGACGATACGCAGGCCCTCGGCATTCATGCTCAGGATGGTCCAGTCAGGGGCCAGCAGCGCGAAGCCCTCGACCATGGTGTCGAAGATATAGCGCGCGCGGTCGCGCTCGGCGCGCAGCTCGGCCTGGGCACGCGCCGTCTCGAGTGCCCCCCAGGTGCGTTCGGCCGTCTCGCGGGTAAAGCGCACGTCGGCCTCAAGCCAGTGGTAGGGCTGGTCGCGGTCCAGGCTGAGGAAACCGGCGAGACGGCCGCTGCGCATCACCGGCACGGTCAGCACGGCGGCGGCCCCTTCCGCGCGGAAGATCTCCCGGCATTGGGCGCAGCGTGGATCGGTCTCGACATCGTCGACGACAAGGGTTTCGCCCGCGCGCATGAGCGCGGCGAGCGTCGGGCCGAATCCGTCGAGCGGATACACCGGGCGCGACAGTTCATGGGCGCCGTTGGCGTTCCACTGATGGCGCACGGTAAATGCACGGCTGGTGTCGTCCACCTCGGCATAGGTGGCACGGCAGAGGCCCAGCTCCTGGCCCAGCAGGGCGCCGGCCGTGGCCAGCACCTCGTCGGGCGTACCGAGCGGATGCAGGGCGTCGGACAATTTGAGTTCCAGCGCGGCGCGCCGTTCGGCCTGGACCCGGGCCGTCGTTTCCATCACGGTGCAGTACATGCCGGCCACGGTCCCGCTGCCGTCGTGCAGGGGCGAATACGAGAAC
>JBEVDH010000130.1:0-8734 GCA_040514115.1 Comamonas sp.
CGTCTACCCTGCATCCCATGCTCAACGTGGCTATCAAAGCCGCACGCGCCGCCGGCGCCCTCATCAACCGCGCGGCCCTTGACGTGGAATCCGTGCGCATCGCACAAAAGCAGGTCAACGACTTTGTGACCGAGATCGATCAGGCGGCGGAAAAAGCCATCATTGAAATCCTGCTGACGGCCTACCCCGGCCACGGCATCCTGGCCGAGGAAACCGGCCAGGAATTCGGCGCCAAGGATTCGGACTTCGTCTGGATCATCGACCCGCTCGACGGCACCACCAACTTCATCCACGGCATGCCCGTGTATTGCGTGAGCATCGCGCTGGCCGTCAAGGGCAAGGTCGAGCACGCCGTGGTCTACGACCCCTCGCGCAACAACCTGTTCACCGCCACGCGCGGACGCGGCGCGTTCCTCAACGACCGCCGCATCCGCGTGAGCAAGCGCGCGCAGATGCGCGACTGCCTGATCACCACCGGTTTCCCCTTCCGCCAGGGCGACAACTTCAAGGCCCACATGGCCATGGTCACCGATGTCACGCCGCGCGTCGCGGGCGTGCGCCAATCGGGCTCGGCCGCTCTGGACCTGGCCTATGTCGCGGCCGGCTTCAGCGACGGCTTCTTCCACAACGGCTTGAGCATCTGGGACATCGCCGCGGGCTCGCTCCTGATCACCGAGGCCGGCGGCCTGGTGGGCAATTACACGGGCGAAGCCGACTTCCTCGAGCAGCGCGAATGCATGGCTGGCAACCCGCGCATCTACGGCCATCTGGTCACGATGCTGGGCAAATACAGCAAGTTCGCCGGCGCGGGCGAAAAGGCCGGCGTGCGCCAGGCCCTGGCTGAGGGTGACGCGCCAGAAACCGAGCAGGCCGCCGCGCCCGCCGACGACCAAGCCTGATCCCCGGCGCCCGTCGGAATCCAGCTACCGCCCCTCGGGGCGGTATTTTTTTGCCCGCGCCGCTTCAGGCGCCGGGCAGCGCCAGCGGCGCAGCGGCGCGGCGCTGGTGCCAGCCGACCAGCGCGATGCGCTGCCCGCGGCCGTCGAACACTGGAGCGATCTGCACCCATTCCTCGTGCAGCTGTCCGGCGCGGTCGCGGTTGACCAGGCTGCCTTCCCAGCGCTGGCCCGCCATCAGCGTCGACCACAGGTCGCGATAGGTGGCGGGCGGTATCTGGCCGCTGGCCAGCAGCGAGGACTTCTGCCCGCGCAGCGCGGCCAGCGCATAGCCGCTGTCTTGCTCATAGCGCGCATTGACCCAGACGATGCGCCCGTCGGCATCGGCCAGCACCGCGGCCATCGGGCTTTCGCGCAGCGCCTGGCGCAGCACATCGTGGCGCTGGCCCACCTCGCGCAGCTGCTCGCCAAGCGTGCGCAGGCGCAGCAGCAGCGCGCCCGCCAGCATCACCAGCGCGAACGACAGCGAAGCCACCCACCAGCGGTCGCGCCAGGTCATCAGCGCGCTGACGTTGTCGAGCGCCACCAGCTCCCAGTGGCCTTCGGGGTCGCGCCAGTCAAGCGCGCGCCGGTCCACCACATGGCGCGCGCCATCGACGCGCACCTCGACGCTGTCCCCGGCGAACGGCAACGCCGAGGCCACGCCATTGTTGAAATGCCCGGCAAACAGCCCGCTCTGGCGCACCGCATCGATGCGCTGCTGCGTCAGCGGCGCGGTCATCGCATAGCGCCAGCCGGGGCGCGTGGCGGAAAACGCCACGCCATGCGGGTCCAGCAGCAAGGTGATGAGCCCGTTGCGCTGGAGCACGGCATCGAGCGCGGCGGCATCGGTCTTGAGCACCACCACGCCCAGCACCTCGGAGTCGGCCTGCGCCGTCGCATGCACCGGCGCGACGTGGAACAGGTTGCGCGTGCGGTTGCCCGCTTCGAGCGCCGCGAACACGCTGGGCTGGCCCTGCAGCGCCTGGCGGAAATAGGGCTCGAACGCGCGCACCCGCCCGGGCGAGGCGCGTTCGCTGGCGTCTTGCGCCATGCTGCGGCCCTCGCGGTCGAGCACATGCACGCTGAGCACCGGCAGGCGCATGCGCAGCCGGGCGAAATGCATTTGCGTCTCTTCGGGCGGCACATCGAGGCCGCGCGCCAGGTCCTTGATCGCCGCATCGCCCAGGCCGATGGCCACCGCGCCCGCCAGCGTGGCGCTGTGCAGCGTCTGCGCCAGCAGCGCCTGGCGCGTGTCATCCAGAATGCGCTCGCGCTCCTTGGCGCGATCATCAAGGCGCCACAGCGTCACCCCCTGCACGGCCAGCAGCGCACCGAGCGTGCCCACCAGCGCCAGCCCCAGCAGATCGCGCACCGGCGCGCCCGGATTGCGCGGCTGCGCGCCCCCGGGCAACCATCCCGCCATGGCGTGCAGCCCCTGGCGCCAGGCGCCCAAGGCCCGCGTTCGTTCATTCTGATCCTGCATTCCCGCCCTTGTTGCCTCTGTGCGCCGCGGCAGCTTGTGACCGCTGCAACCCACCAAATCGTTGTTATCTGCCGACCGGCAACGGGCCCGCACAGCCCTGTGGCGGCGCGGCGTTGGCCGTGGATCAGCTGGCAGATACTAACAACCCTGGGCGCGCATGGACGCGACGGGCGGATGTCAGGGCGTGGTGCCCTCGGGGGCCGGCTTCCATTCGACCAGGCTTTGGGGCGCCTCGGAGGGCTCGCAGCCGGCTACGTGCGCCGCCGCCGGCTCGACGAGCACGCAGGCCTTGCCCGTGCGCCGGCACTGGTCCTGCACGCGCCAGTGGTCGCCGTGGCTCAGGCAGCCGGTCTGGCAGATCAGCAGATCGGCGGCCGCGAAGCTGGCCGCGCAGGCCGCAGGATCATCGGCCGCGGCCCCGGGTGGCGCGGCCTCGGCCGCCGCGCTGGCCGCGCGCCACTGCCACTGCAGGCGCTCGCGCGCCAGGCGCTGCATGTGCACCGCCAGCGCATCCATGCGCTGTGCGCGCTCCCAGGCCAGCGCCGTGTCGCGCACGATCAGCGCCGCGCGCAGGCGCATGGCCTGGCCCTGCAGGCACGCGATCTGCGCGGCCTGGGCCCGCACCAGCGCATCGCAGCGCATCTGCGTCTGGCCGAAGTGGCGCATCAGCGTATGGTATTCACCCATCAGTGGCGGGAGTTCGTGCGCGGCAAGGTACATGGTCGGCCTCGGCGGAGTGCGGGTGCGGCATGCCGCGAAAGGAGTGCCGCGCCGGGCGGCGGCGGGCCGAGCGCGCGCGATGTCCACCCCGGAAAAACGCCGTCTGTGCTCCGTCGCAGTGTATATCAATGAGACGCATTCTCATTGATTGACCTGCCGGCGCGCAGTGCCAGGCGGCATGCGGGCGACCGTGCGCAGCCCGTGCCAGGGATATGTCGGCGGCTGCGGAACGCGCATTGCGCGCGTCATCGACAATAATGTGTTTTGCGCTCCCTTCGGCGGGAGCGGCCGCCTCCGTAGCGTCTTCCGGCGCATTTTTGCGACTCAGCGTAGAGGGAAGATGCAGCCGGCACCTGTGGCAATTGCCGGGCCGCGCCCCCTCCGAGCGGCCAACCTAAGTTATTGATTCAAAAGTGATTATCGAGAATACCGAAGCCGACCCCGGGCTGGCAAGCGCGCCGCTTTCCGCCCACACGCCCATGATGCAGCAGTACCTCGGTCTGAAGGCCGGGTACCCGGACACGTTGGTGTTCTACCGCATGGGCGACTTCTACGAGCTGTTCTACACCGATGCCGAGAAGGCCACGCGGCTGCTCGACATCACGCTGACGCAGCGCGGCCAGTCGGGCGGCCAACCGATCCCGATGTGCGGCGTGCCCTTCCATGCGCTGGAGAACTACCTCGCGCGGTTGATCAAGATGGGCGAGTCGGTGGCGATCTGCGAGCAGGTCGGCGAGGTCGGCGCGAACAAGGGCCCGGTCGAGCGCAAGGTGGTGCGCGTGGTCACGCCCGGCACGCTGACCGACGCGGCGCTGCTGTCCGACAAGAGCGAGGCCCTGCTGCTGTCCGTGCATGCGGGCCCGCGCAACCGCTGCGGCCTGGCCTGGCTCAGCGTGACCCAGGGCCGTGTGCACCTGGCCGAATGCACGCCCGAGGAACTGGGCGACTGGCTGGTGCGCATCGCGCCCAGCGAGCTGATCTACAGCGCGGGCGTCACCGAGCGCTTCGAGAAACAACTGCTGGGCCTGCGCCACGGCGGCAGCCTGGCCTGCCCGCTGAGCCCGCGCCCCGACTGGCAGTTCGACCAGGCGCTGGGCCAGCGCAAGCTGCTCGAACAATTGGGCGCGGCCAGCCTGCAGGCCTGGAACGCCGAGGACCTGGGGCTGGCGCATGCGGCATCGGCCGCGCTGCTGTCCTATGCCGAACACACGCAAGGCCGCGCGCTGACCCATCTGCACAGCGTGCAGGTGCAGCGCAACGATGAACTGATCGATCTGCCGCCGGCCACGCGCCGCAACCTCGAGCTGCTCAAGACGCTGCGCGGCGAAGACAACCCGACGCTGTTCTCGCTGCTCGACACCTGCCAGACCGGCATGGGCAGCCGCCTGCTCAAGAGCTGGATGCTCGAGCCGCGGCGCGACCGCAGCGCCGCGCGCGAGCGCCTGGCGGCCACCGAGGTGCTGCGCGGCAGCGCGTCGGCCGGCGCCGCGCCCTGGCAGCAGCTGCGTGCCGAGCTCAAGGGCGTGAGCGATGTCGAGCGCATCACGGCGCGCATCGCGCTGCGCCAGGTGCGCCCGCGCGAGCTGGTGGCACTGGGCAAGACGCTGGCCAAGGCCGAGCTGCTGGCCGCGACCGGCGCCTCGCCCTCGGCCTATCTGAACCAGGTGTTTGCCGATACCCTGCCGCCCACGGGCTGCGCGGCGCTGCTGCAGGCCGCGCTGCTGGAAGAACCGGCGGCGCTGGTACGCGACGGCGGCGTGATCGGCGCGGGCTTCGACGCCGAGCTCGACGAGCTGCGCGCGATCCAGACCAACTGCGACAGCTTCCTGCTCGACCTCGAGACCCGCGAGAAGGCACGCAGCGGCATTCCCAATCTGCGCGTGCAGTTCAACAAGGTGCATGGCTTCTATATCGAGGTCACGGGCAGCTACCTCAATCGCGTGCCCGAAGACTACCGCCGCCGCCAGACGCTCAAGAACGCCGAGCGCTTCATCACGCCCGAGCTCAAGAACTTCGAGGACAAGGCGCTGTCGGCCAACGAGCGGGCCCTGGCGCGCGAGAAATGGCTCTACGAGCAGATCCTCGACCAGCTCCAGCCGCATGTGCCGGGCCTGACCCGCGTGGCCGGGGCGCTTGCCACGCTGGATCTGCTGTGTACCTTTGCCGAACGGTCGCTGACGCTGCAGTGGTGCGCGCCCGAGTTCGTCAACCAGCCCTGCATCGAGATCGAGGGCGGACGCCACCCCGTGGTCGAGGCGCGGCTGGCCGAAACCTCCAGCGGCGCGTTCATCGCCAACCACACGCGCATGAATGCCAATGCGCGCATGCAGATCATCACCGGCCCGAACATGGGCGGCAAATCGACCTATATGCGCCAGGTGGCGCTGATCGTGCTGCTCGCGAGCATGGGCAGCCATGTGCCGGCCACGGCTTGCCGGCTCGGGCCCATCGACGCGATCCACACCCGCATCGGCGCGGCCGACGACCTGGCCAATGCGCAGTCGACCTTCATGCTGGAGATGACCGAGGCCGCGCAGATCCTGCACGCGGCCACGCCGCACAGCCTGGTGCTGATGGACGAAATCGGCCGCGGCACGAGCACCTTTGACGGCCTGGCGCTGGCCAGCGGCATCGCCAGCCATCTGCACGACAAGACACGTGCCTTCACATTGTTTGCAACCCATTACTTCGAATTGACCGACCTGCCGGCCAAGGCGCGCCAGGCCGTCAACGTGCATGTGGGCGCCACCGAAGCGGGCAGCGACATCGTGTTCCTGCACGAGATCCAGCCCGGGCCGGCGAGCAGAAGCTACGGCATCCAGGTGGCCAAACTTGCGGGAATGCCGACCGCAGTGCTCTACCATGCAAGGCATACGCTGGCGGCGCTCGAGGAGCGCGCCGGCGAGGACCGGCGCCAGGTGGATCTTTTTGCCACGCCCCAGCCGCCCGAACCCCGCGCCGAGACCAGCCAGTTGCAGCAGCGCCTGCTGGCCCTCGAACTCGACACCCTGAGCCCGCGCGAGGCGCTCGACCTCTTGTACGCTCTTCAAGGACTCGCAAAGAAGCCATGACCTACTGTGTAGCCATCAAATTAGACGCGGGGTTGGTATTTCTGTCCGACTCGCGCACCAACGCCGGACTCGACCACATCAGCTCCTTTCGCAAGATGATGGTCTACGAGTCGCCGGGCGACCGCTTCATGGTGTTGCTGTCGGCCGGAAACCTGTCGATCTCGCAGTCGGTGCGTGAAATCCTGCAGCTGCAGCAGCTGCGCGACGAAGCCACCGGCGAGATGATGACCATCTGGAACGCGCGCAGCATGTTCGATGCGGCGCGCATCCTGGGCGCGGCCGTGCGCCATGTCTACGACCGCGACGGCGTGGCGCTCAAGCGCGCCGGGCTGGACTTCAATGTCTCGCTGGTGCTCGGCGGGCAGATCCGAGGAGAAGGCATGCGCCTGTTCCAGGTCTACTCGGCGGGCAATTTCATCGAGGCCACGTACGAGACGCCCTACTTCCAGGTCGGCGAGTCCAAGTACGGCAAGCCGGTGCTCGACCGCGTGATCACGCCGCAGACGCCGCTGGCCGAAGCCGCGAAATGCGCGCTCGTCTCGATGGACAGCACCATCAAGTCCAACCTGTCGGTGGGCCTGCCGCTG
Organism: Comamonas sp.; assembly: GCA_040514115.1. GTDB lineage: Bacteria > Pseudomonadota > Gammaproteobacteria > Burkholderiales > Burkholderiaceae_C > Comamonas. The sequence goes on from JBEVDH010000130.1 coordinate 6,800, forward strand.
GACCTGATCGTCTACGAAGCCGACCAGTTTGCCAGCGACAAGATCGTCTGTATAGACGAAAGCAACCCCTATTACCGGCTACTGCATGACAACTGGGGCGAGCGCCTGCGCCATGTGTTCGACAGCATCGAGGATCCGGCCTGGGACGGCGGTGCCACCAACGCGCCGATCCGCGTCACGAGCCGGCGCTGCCATCCGCTGCACAAGATCACGCCGGCCACCGTTGCCGCCCAGCCCGCGCCCTCCATGCCCACGGGGCTGCGCCCGACCGGGGTCTACTCCGCGGGGTCGGCGCTGCGCCCGCCCGCGCACCTGCCGATCGCGCCCGTGCATCCCGACCACCTGATGGCCGGCGAGGCCAACCCGGAGGCCGGCAGCGACGACGCTGACGACGAAGACGACAAGCCGCCGGTCCTCTGAGCCCGCGGGCCGCCATGCTGCCGCTGGTCTTTTCCCACGCCAACAGCTTTCCCCCGGCCACCTACCGGCTGCTGTTTGCGCTGCTGCGCCAGCGCGGCTGCGAGACCCATGCGGTGGACAGCTTCGGCCACGATCCGCGTTACCCGGTCAGCAACAACTGGCCGCACCTGGTGCAGCAGCTGGCCGACTTCGCGCGTGCCGAGGTCGAACGCCTGGGCGAGCCGGTATTTTTTGTCGGGCACTCGCTGGGCGGTTTTCTCAGCGTGATGGCCGCGGCGCTGCACCCCGAGCTTGCGCGCGGCGTGCTGCTGATCGACGCGCCGCTGATCAGCGGCTGGCGCGCCACCACGCTGGGCATGGCCAAGCGCACGCAGCTTGTCGGCTCGGTCTCGCCCGGCAAGGTCAGCCAGCGCCGGCGCTACCAATGGGCGGACAACGACGAAGCAATCGCTTACTTTCGGGCCAAGAAAGCCTTTGCGCAGTGGCATCCCGAAGTGCTGCAGGACTATGTGGAAAACGGCCTCCAGGACCAGCAAGGCAAACGCGTGCTGGCCTTCGATCGCGCCATCGAGACCGCGATCTACAACACCCTGCCGCACAACCTCGACGCCCTGCTGCGGCGCCACCCGCTGCGCTGCCCCGCCGCGTTCATTGGCGGGCTCGGCTCGCAGGAGCTGCGCCAGGTGGGCCTGGAGATGACGCTGCGCATCACGCAGGGGCGCAGCATGATGCTCGACGGCAGCCACCTGTTCCCGATGGAGCGCCCTGAAGCCACGGCCGCGGCGATCGAGGCGTCGCTGCTCAATCTGGTGTCGGTGCGCGCGGCCTAGGGCGTTTTCGTCCTGACCATCGCGCCCTGAAACGCCCTTCGACGCGGCCGGCAAGGCAGGCTCAGGGCGAACGGTGGGGGTGGCGTGAAGTCTGCCCAAGGCGCCACCTAAAAACCGTTCGTCCTGAGCCTGTCGAAGGATGGACGGCCTGTTCTCCAGCTGGGAGTACGCGCTCACCTGTAGAAAAAACGCACCCTGAACCCCGCATTCAACGGCGCTGGTCAGGACGAAACCGCTCTAGACGCAACGCGACAGGCTGCCATCCACGCCGTCGGCGCGTTGCGTGCGGCGCCCCATCACTCCCCGTGCCACGCAATCACGCCGGTCCAGGCCGTGATCAGCACGATGACGCCAAAGACGATCCGGTACCAGGCAAAGGGCACGAAGCTGTTGCTCGAGATGTAGCGCAGCAGCCAGCGCACGCAGAACCAGGCGCTGATGAAGGAAAACAGCAATCCGGTGGCAAACATCGGAATGTCGGCAACGCTCAGCAGGTGGCGCTGCTTGATCAGGCTGTAGACGCCCGCGCCGATCAGCGTGGGCATGGCCAGAAAGAACGAGAAATCGGTGGCCGCCTTGCGCGACAGGCCCAGCAGCATGCCGCCAATGATGGTCGCGCCGCTGCGGCTGGTGCCCGGCACCATGGCCAGGCACTGCGCCAGGCCGACCTTGAGCGCGTCCATCG